>PMKV01000068.1 GCA_003157875.1 Chloroflexota bacterium | reverse complement strand
GCGAACGTCGAGCAGCTCGACGGGGCGGCCGCGGACGAGCATCACCAGCAGGGTCGTGCCGAGTCCGGACTCGATCTCCTCGCGGGTCGGCGCCGACGCGACCAGCCCGCCGGTCTCCTCGGCTTCGATGACCAGCTGCAGCAGCCGGACCGACTGCCACTCGCTCATGGGGTCGACGCGGCATACGAAGATCGACCGCGGGTCGTATCCGCCCGGGGACTCGTTCAGCAGGCGATGAATGAGCGGGGCGACGGCGATGTTGCTGACGCCCTCCTCGGCCGCGACGGCGGCAGCGACTTCCTCAGCCGCCGCGTCGCGGGTCTCGACGAGGCTCAGATCGGGTCCGGGCGCGCCGGACGGGGAGGCGCCAAGGGCCGCGGGTCGGGGAGCCGGCCTGGGAGCGGCGGTGCGCGCGGCCGCCGCCGCCGTGGCCGTGGAGAGCAGCTCGCGGAGCTGCGTAGTGAGCGTCTCCGGAGCATCGGTCAGGGTCTCGCCTTCCTGGACCTCGGCGACGAGAGCGCGGAGAACGTCGATCGTGGCCAGCAGGACGTCGGCGAAGGGCTTGACCTCGTACAGGGTCCCGCTTCGGAAGGCTCCGAAGAGGTCCTCCATGGCATGGGTCAGCTCCGCCATGCGGCGGTGGCCGATCGTGGCCGCCGAACCCTTGAGCGTGTGCGCCGCTCGGAAGACTTCGTTGACCACACCGGGATCGACGTCGTGCTCGAGCTCGAGCAGACCCTGTTCGATCCGTTCGATCTGCTCGAGGGACTCGTCCGTGAACAGACGGTCGTCCCCCGGCTGCAGGTCGAAGGTCAGCTGCATGTCACGCGGCCTCTCGCAGTGCGACGTGGAGCTTGACTTCGCCGTAGGCCGTGGTCAGCGGCACGACGAGGCGCTGGATCTCCACGGTCGACAGGCGCGCCCCGCGACCGACCAGTACGAGCGGCGGGTTGATCGTGGTTTCGATGCCATCTTCGGCAAGCTCGATGCCGGAGGTGCCGGCGATCACGTTGGCCATCTCGGCGATGCCGCTCTGGCCCAGGTCGTCGAGTTCCGTGGCCTCCTGGCCCAGGATCGCGCTGATGAGCTTGAGGGCGACGATCTCAGACATCGACAGGTACAGCGACCCGGAGAGCTGGCCGCTGACGCCGATGACCGCGGTCACGTCCTCCGTGGTGTACGGATTGCCCTCGAGGAGCAGGCCGCCGCGCACCACGGGCTGGCCGGTCTCTTTGGCGATCACGTTGAGAGCGCACTGGACGTACCGGTTGACGATCTGGACTCTCATGGCTAGGCGGCTCCGGCTAGGGCGGTCTGGTCCTCGAGGCCGAACAGACCGTCGAGCTCCAGGAGCAGGACCAGCCGTTCGCCGAGCTTGGCGATGCCCCTCAGGTATTCGGCATCGGCTCCGGCCGCGACGCCGGGTGTGGATTCGACCGAGTCCATGGGCAGGAGCAGGACTTCCGACACGCTGTCGACGATGAGCCCGACACGAGTGGCGGAACTCTCGGCGACGACGATGCGGGTTTCCTTCGTCGGCTCCACCTCGACCATCCCGAAGCGGCCGCGCAGGTCGACGACGGGGATGATGCGGCCGCGCAGGTTGATAACGCCCTTGACGAACTTGGGCGCTCTCGGCACGGGTGTGATCGGCTGATGGCGGATGATCTCGAAGACTTTGGCGATGTCCAGGCCGTAGTGCTCGTCCGCGAGCTCACAGACGACTATCTGCAGCTCACCCGACCGACCGCTGCCGCCGGACATGGGCTTTTCGGCCACGGCATGTTTCTCCTTGCATCTCGAGCCGGACGTAGTCCGGCTACGGGCTCATGTCTTAGGTATCGGTGTTTTCGCGCACTGGGTGAGTAAGGGCGGTCACCGATACGGGGATCAGGAGGCAATCTCAGATCGGTCGGCTCGGGGTCCGGGCGAATCGCCGGCGACCGGCGGCGTGGGGTCGCCGGGCGAGTCCGCACGCTCGAGGCGGCGCGACTCGCCGGCGCGGCACCAGTCCGCCACGGCCGCCGCGATCTCCTGCAGGGGCAGGACTCGATCCGAGAGGCCGGCTTCGGCCACGGCCGCGGGCATGCCGTAGATCGTGGCCGTGGCTTCGTCCTGGGAGATGACGGTGCCGCCGTGTCGCTTCACGGCTCGCGCGCCATCGCGCGCGTCCACGCCCATACCCGTCAGGACCACGCACAGGAGCCGCTCCCGCCAGATGGGGGCCGCAGCCTGGAGAGTGACATCGGCCGCCGGCCTCACGCCGTTGACGGGCGGCAGATGGATGAGCTGTACATGGCCGTTGGACGAGCTGATCATGTGGCGGTCGCCCGGTGCCACGAAGATCTCGTCCTCCACGAGGATGTCTTCGGAGTTGGCCTCGCTGCAACGCAACTGGCCGGCGGAGTCGAGCCGTGCGGCAAGGGAGGCGGTGAAGCCGGGGGGCATGTGCTGCACGATCGCCACCGACGCGCCCAGCTCCGCGGGCAGTCCCTCGACGAATGTGTGGAGGGCGCTGGGGCCGCCGGTGGACGAAGCCACTACGACGAGTTTGCGGGCGGCCACGCGCGGCCCGGAGCGATGCGGACGGCGGGCGGCAACCGGCTGCGGCAGAGCCCGAAGCCGCAACGACGCGGCGCGGGCCTCGGACGGGCTGGGAGCGGCAGCTGCGGTCGCCTCGGCCGCGGCCTTGTTGACCAGTGTCAGGTTCATCGCCGCGATCTGGCGGTGACGCAGGAACGCGGCCTCCGACATGGCGGCCGCGGCCCGGATCTTGGCGATCAGCTCGTCGCCGACCCGGCCGATGTCGATCGAGAGGGAGCCGGAGGGCTTCGGCACGAAATCGATGGCGCCGAGCTCGAGCGAGTCCAGCGTGACCTGGGCGTTCTGCGTCGTCCGGCTCGAGAGCATCACCACGCGAGTCGGTGTCTCGAGCATGAGGCGCTTGAGCATCCCCAATCCGTCGAGAACCGGCATCTCGACGTCGAGGGTGATGACATCGGGCCGAAGCTCCCGGGCGAGGCTGAGCCCCTCCTCACCGTTCGCGGCAGCGCCCGCGACTTCCAGTCCGGGTGCCTCGCTCAGCAGGCGGGCCAGAGCGTGGCGCATGAACGCGGAGTCGTCGACGATCAGAACTCGAATCGTGGCCATCGTGAGATCCGACTCTGGAGTGCCAGCCTTGGACATTGCCGCGACTCAAGCCACGAAGGCGGCTTGAGCCGGGGTCAGGCAGCCAGGAGCTTGTTGACAGCGGCGAGGACGCGGTCGGGCGCAAACGGCTTCACGACGAAGTCGCGAGCGCCGCGCTTGATGGCGTCCATAACGATCGCCTGCTGGCCCATCGCGGTCAGCATCGCGATTCGGGCGTGCGGGTCCTTCGCACGGATCTCGGCGAGAGCTTCCAAGCCGTCCATCTCGGGCATGGTGATGTCCATCAGAACGCAATCGGGCCGCTCGCGGAGGTATATCTCGACGGCCAGTCGCCCGTTCTCGGCTTCGAGGACCTGATGGCCAGCCTCGACGAGCAACTTGGCCGCCCGCAGACGCATGAAGGCCGCGTCGTCCACGACGAGGATCTTTGCCATCGTCGGTGCTCCTACTACAACTCAGTGACAGAAGACAAGCTCTTGATGAGGAATCGGCCGTCAGATACTTCGAGTTGAACCGTTCTGCCGGCATTTCCTCCCAACGAGGTTGCTGTGATCGTGAGCCCTCTCTCGGCGAGGGCGGACTCCATCATCTCCGCGTTGCGCTTGCCAATCGCGAGGCCTCCGCCCACCGTCAGCATCGCGGCGGCTCCGGCGGCCTTGAAGGAGCTGCGGGTGAGGACGGCGCCCTTGGCCTCCATGGCCTGCAAGAAGGTGTCGAGGCCGGTGTCGATGAACTTGACCGGGCTGCTGTTGTTGGCTGGCCCGTTCGGCAGCATGAAATGGGCCAGCCCTCCGACCTTGATGCGAGGGTCCCAGACTGCCAGGGCGATGCAGGAGCCAAGGCCGTAGGCAACCAGATGGGCGTCCGGGCTGGAGCTCATGACCATCTCGCCAATGCCGGCCACGAGAAGGCTTGGGCTTTCGGTGAGGGTCATATGCCGAACGCTCCGAGAGCATCCAGGAGGACCCGGAGGCTGTCGGCGCGCGGCAAGACGAAGAGAGTTCCGTCGATGGCCCGGCCGCCTTCGCTGAAGGTCGTCTTGGCGGCCAACACCTGGTCGGCGTCGCTCACGAGGTCGAGCAGCACGGCGTCGAGAACGGCTCCGGCCATCTCGATGACGACTTGCGGTGGCGTCGGCTGAACGGGTTCATGCAGATGCATCCCAAGCTCGTTCAGGAAGGCCGAGATGGTGACGTTGCCGGCTTCCTGGAGGGCCGAGAGCTCCAGCTCGTCATAGGCGAGCACGTCGGTCGATTCTTCCATCGGCAGCTCGCCCGGGCCCAGCAGGCCTGCCAGCAGGATCTGAGCCAGACGGTGGGCGTCGGCGGGGGAGAAGAGCAGCAGGGCATGGCCCTGGAGCGAGCCGAAGATACCGACGTATACGGCCAGGACCACCGACTCGGGCCCGCCGGCCATGGTCAGGACCTCGGCCGCGGTGCAGCGCTTCAATTGAGGGGTCTGGACTTCGATGACCTGGCCGCTCATCGAGCCGAGCGCTTCGCCGGCGCGCTTCATCGCCCGCCCGAAGGTTCCCGCGACGGCGTTCTGACCGGCTTCGGAGAGGGTGAGCGTCATGTCGGCCGTTTCCTTGGAGGCATGGTGCCGGCAGTCGCGACCAGCGTCATCCACGCTGCTGCCGCGACCGGCAGGACCGCTTCGATCCTGTCGGGGCATCGGTCGGAAGGGGCTCCGACTTGAACGCCAAGGCGCTGTTCTGCGGACTCCGACCGGGGCCTCCGCGTCACCCGGGAGGCGCCACTACCCCCACCAAATCGCCTGCGGATCTGGGACGCAAAGGTGGAGTCCGGTGGGCAGACGGATCCAGGGAGTCGGACTCCTGGAGGGACGGACCGCCTC
Source organism: Chloroflexota bacterium (assembly GCA_003157875.1). GTDB lineage: Bacteria > Chloroflexota > Limnocylindria > Limnocylindrales > CSP1-4 > Fen-1039. The sequence goes on along the minus strand of PMKV01000068.1, from coordinate 32,695 downwards.
GGCTCTACGGCCGGTAGCGGCTCATCGACTCCATCATCTGGGAGACCGAGCGCGGCGGGATCATGCGAAGCACCTGACCCTGCGCGTCCACGACCATCACCAGGAGCTGCTTGCTCTCAGGATCGATCTGGAAGACGGCGTACGCCTCGGTCAACCCGTCCGGCCCCTTGAAAGAGACGTCGGGACCGGCCTGCCTGGCGAAGCGATCCCTGTCTGGCATCGCCGGAGCGGGTGCCAATTGAGGGAACGCCGCCGGAGCGGTTCCGGTTGCGACGAGTGCCGTTGGGAGCAGGTCGTTGGTTGCCATATCAGTGGTCTAGGCATCGGGTTATGGCGACGCGACTTGACCGTTTAGGGGTTGTTCCTGACAGGGTAAACACCGATTCTGGTGCCAGCAGCCACCAATAGGGCTCGAATGGGGCTTGCGGAAGCCCACGATCGCGAATCCGCCCAGGGCGCCGACTTGGATTCGCGCTCAGTCGGGCGTTTCCAGAAGGCCTAGCTTCAAGGCCATGATCGCGGCCTGCGTCCGGTCGGCGGCCCGAAGCTTCCAGATGATGTTCTGGACGTGCTTCTTGACCGTGTCTTCGGTGATCGACAGGCGGCCGCCGATCTCCTTGTTCGTCAGGCCTTCGGCGACGAGCAGCAGGACGTCGTGCTCGCGGGGAGTCAGGGCGTACTGCTCGGCGCGCTGGCGGGCCGACTCCCCGGCAGGGGACGCCTCGTCCCGAGTCGCCAGGGCCTCGCGGAGCAGTTGCGGTTCAACGGCCAGCTGCCCGTTGGCGACGTTGTGGAGCGTCTGGATGACCTCGGCAGTGCTGGCGTCTTTGAGCAAGTAGCCGGCGGCGCCGCGCCGAATCGATTCCAGCACGTAGCGGCGGTCGTCGTACAGGGTGACGATGATGACCGCGATGCGGGGGAGGCGAGCCTTGAGGCGCTCCAGGCAGGCCAGACCGTCCATGCCGGGCATTCGAATGTCGAGGAGAACCATGTCCGGCTGGAGCTCCTCGGCGAGCTTGAGCCCGGACTCGCAGGAGTCGCCCTCGCCGACGACTTCGATCCAATCGGCCGCTGAGAGCATCGCGCGCAGGCCGCGGCGAGCCATCTCGTGGTCGTCGATGAGCAGGACTCGCGTGTGCTCGTTCACGGCTTGCCTTCTCCGCTACGTCCTCCGGCGCTGGCATCGCTGCCTGTGCCAGGGTATCCGGCCCGAGTGCTCGTGTGTCGGGCAATTGGTATCGAAATCCTCACATGAGTGCCGTTGCCGATACGACTCCTTACCGATGCGGCCCCACCGAGCCAGCGTGCCTGCCGGGCTATACCGAGCAGACCGAGCCCGCCGCCCTTCCGACGCCGTTCGGCGGCCGCCGGGTCGAAACCCTGGCCGTCGTCCTCGATGGCGACCACGGCTCTGCCCTTGCTGACCCTCAGCTCGGCTCGGACACAATGGGCCTGGGAGTGGCGGACGGCGTTGGTCAGAGCTTCGGTCGTCATGCCGTAGAGCGCCTGCTCGACCCAATCGTCGAGACGGGGCAGCTCGCCTTCGATCGTCATCTCCATTCCGGACTCGGCAGCAAGCGACTTCATCCGACTGTGGATCGCCTGGCCGAGGCCGAGCTCCTCGAGGCCCGGCGGGACGAGGTCGGCCAGGACGGCTCGCACCTCCTTGATGGCCGTGACCATTCGGTCCGAGGCGTTTTCCAGGTATGCCTCGATCGATTCCCCGGGGTGGGCCGCCGCGTACGCTCGGGCGGCGTCGAGGAATCGGAAGGCGCTTACCATCGACTGGGCCGCGGTGTCGTGGATCTGATGGGCGATGCGAGCCCGCTCCAGATCGCTTGCCTGCAGGGTCTGGCGGGCGAGTCGGTCGAGGCGGCGCTGGTTCCGCTCGAGTTCGCGACGCTGCTTCTGCGAGTCGCGGTAGAGCTCGTAGAACTCCTCGCTGGTGGCGACCATCTGGGCCAGCGCCGCGGTGGCGGTGCGGCGCCTGTCCGAGCCGCGGGCCCGCTGCTGGACCTGCCACTCGAAGAGCATCGCCGGGTCGCGCAGCAGGCGGGCGGCGGCCAGCGCCGCCCTCGCGTTCGAAGGAGGCGCTTGCCGGGCCGCTCGTCGGAGCGCGGCGGGGGCCACCCTCGTCTTGTCGCCGATAGCAGCCGCCTCTCGCTGACCCGGCGGGCCGACTCGAAGTACCGCGGCGGTGGTGCGTGAGCCTCGAGGCGCAGGGAAAGCGAGGAGGATTCCGCCGGCCTGGCAGCGTCCGTGAGCGGCGTGGCCTGTGGCGAAGACGCGTGCCGCGACCTCCGCGGGACAGCGGCGACAGAACTGCAACCCAACGTCGGTGGAGCAGATCGTGGCGCAGAAGGGCTCGCCGTCTTCCCAGCCCGAAACGAGCGCCACTTCCGGGAGGAGCGGGTCTGGCGAGACGTTGGGTAGCGCCTCGGTCCGGGAGCGCCTGTCGTCGGGGCCCGGTGCCGCGGCCTCCACGGGCGCGAGATCGTCCCGCTCGACAAAGCCGGCCCAGCCGGCCGCGACATCGAGTCGAGCCCACAGTTCGGCGCCGGCGAGATGACGGCTGACGGTGCGCTCTTCCATCAAGGCGCAGTGTAGTCGGCGTACGAACCTCGCTCGATCAGGCGGCCGATGGAGCGAAGTGGGTTGGAGGCGTCTCTCGACGCGGGCTCGGTCGATGGTTCGGGCCAGTTCGCACGCCCTCGCGCCGATGAGCTAGAAGACCGCCCGGTTCGAGTAACGGAGGGAAGCGTGCCCGAGTGGGGGGGCTGCCCGGAGGGTCTACCCGGGGAGGCTCGCTCGCTCGGGCAGAGGTCGTACCAAAGGTGACCGGGTCCCAGGGTAGACCCTGATACCGGCGCCGCCGCTGCCAGCCGAAGATGCGGACGGTTCGGAGAGGCTGCTGGGAAGCCAATCGACCCCGGGGCTAGCCTGCCGAACAGCCGAGGAAGCGCACATGAGCGTGTTCGACACGATCCGCATCGCCGCCTCCGGCCTGACGGCACAGCGTTTGAGGATGGACGTCGCCGCCAGCAACCTTGCCAACGCTCAGACGACCAGGACGCAGGGCGGAGTGGCCGGACAGCCGTACGAGGCCGAGCAGGTCGTCTTCCAGTCGCAGCAAATGGGCCCTGCGAGCGCAGATCAGGGCGTCTCCGCCATCGCGATCGTCCAGTCGACCAGGCCCAATGTGCGTGTCTACGACCCCAACAACCCCGACGCCGATCAGAACGGCTTCATCAACTACCCCAACGTCGATGTCGCCTCCGAGATGAGCGACATGATGGGCGCCGCGCGCTCGTACCAGGTCAACGCGACGGTGGCCCAGGCGGCCAAGCAGCAGGCTCTCGACGCCCTGGACCTCGGCAAGGCGTGACCGAGCCATGAATGCCATCGGCGCCATCTCATCCATCACCGGAATCTCGGGCGTCTCCCCGATCTCCGGTGTCGGCTCGGTTTCGTCCGTCTCGGGTGCCAGCACGCTCAACGACGCGGGTGCGGTCGATGGGGCCGCGGCCGGAACGCAGGCCCCGGGCGACTCGTTCCTGAACTCGTTGAGCGATGCCTTCGGCAGCCTGAACGGACAGCTCGGCGCAGCGGACGCCTCCATGAACGACTTTGCCTCCGGCGGCTCGGCCGATCTGCACACCGTGATGCTCCAGATGGAAGAGGCATCGGTGAGCCTGAAGGCAGCCGTGGACGTGCGCGACAAGCTGCTCGAGGCCTACCAGGAAATCATGCGGACCCAACTGTGAAGGGCGCTGATCGATGAACGAGCAGGTTCAGTCTGTACTCAAGCAGATCTCGATCACGCAGCGGATCGGCATCATCGGCGCCGCCATCGCGGCCGCGGCGATGATCGGCGTGCTGGTCATGTTCGCCAGCAAGCCGGACTACACGCCGGCCTTCACGAGCGTCTCGGCCGCCGACGCAACCACGATCGAAGGCGCCCTTCGAGCCGCCAACATCCCGTATCAGGTGGCCGACGCCGGAACGACGATCGAGGTCCCGGTGGAGTCGCTGGGCGACGCCAAGATCGCCGCCGGCAGCGCCGGCGTCTCGTCGGGCGGCGGTAACGACACGACCGGCTGGAACCTGTTCGACAACCAGGGCTTCGGCCAGTCCCAGTTCGACCAGAGCGTGACCTACCAGCGCGCTCTCGAGGGCGAACTGACCAAGACCATCCAGAGCATGGACGGCGTCGCCAGCGCCCGCGTCTCCATCGTGCTGGCGCAGACGGCCGCGCTCTCGTCTCAGGACACGCCCGCGAGCGCCGCGGTGGTGCTCAGCATGACCGGCGGCAATACGCCGTCCAGCGGCCTGGTTCAGGCGATCGTCAACACCGTCGCCAGGTCCGTGCAGGGTCTCACCACCGACAACGTCGTCCTCACCGACGACCAGGGTCACGTTCTCGCCGGCGCAGCCAACTCGATCGACACCGCCGCCGCTCAGGCCAAGGACCTCGTCGAGCAGCAGACCAAGACCAAGATCGAGAACCTCCTTGCCGTAGCGCTCGGCGCGGGCCATGCCTCGGTGGCGGTTTCCGCGGATGTCGACACGAGCAAGGTCGAGGCGCAGATAACGACCTATGCCCCGGCCGGCAGTGACCCGCCGGTGAGCATCCACGCCATAACCGAGACCTATGGCGCTACGGGGACCGACGGTGCCTGCGGCATCCCCGGGACCAGCTCCAACGTGGCCGGCGTGCCGTCCTACCCCGGCGTGTGCGCGGCCACGACGACCGCGGCCCCAACGGCGGCACCCTCGGCCGCCGCGTCCGCGTCCGCGTCCTCAGCGCCGTCGGCTTCGGCCGGCGCCACGGCGGCAGCCGAAGAAACCGCGGCCGCAGGCTCCGGCTACTCCAAGTCCGATACCACGGTCAACTACAGCGTCTCCGAGACGGTCCAGCACATCGTCACCGAGCCCGGCGTCGTCAAGAAGCTGTCCGTGGCCGTCTTCATCGACCAGAGCTCGCTGGGTACGCTGACCGCCGACAACCTCAAGACGAGCATCCAGGCGGCAATCGGCGCCGACACGACCCGGGGCGACGTCGTCGCCGTCCAGGCCGTCTCGTTCGCGGCCCAGCCCTCGGCCGCGACGACGGCGACCTCCTCCTCGACGGACATGGTCAAGACCGTCGGCGGTATGAGCGGCACCATCTTCGGCGCCGTCTTCGCCCTGGCGATGCTCGTCCTCCTCTGGCTCAACCTCGGCGCGCTGCGGCGCCGGGCCGAGGACACCGTCTACGACCTCGGGCCGTCGGGAACCCCGGCCGCGTTCATGCCCGTACCGAACCGCGCCGGCATCCCGGCGAGCACCGCCCCGGACGCCCCGCCCGCGGCCGACGTCCCCAGCGCCACGCCCCAGGCTCGCATCCAGGAGCGGCTTCGAATGGTCGCCGATGAGCGGCCCGACGCGCTGGTCGGGCTGATGCACGGCTGGCTGCGTGAAGACGATCGCCGTCGATGAGCACGGAAGCATCGGCCCTATCACTGAGCGGCCCGCGCAAGGCAGCGGCTCTGCTGATCACCCTGGGCACCGAAGCGTCGGCCAAGCTGCTTGCCCGCCTGCCGCCGGAGGCGCTCGACCGCGTCGCCCTCGAACTGATGCGGATGCCGGCGGTCGACTCGGGCACCCGCGACGCCATCCTGGAGGAGGCCTACGCCGGTCTCTTCGCCCATGCCGGAGTGCTGCCCGGCGGCGAGAACTACGCCCTCGAGCTGTTCGCTCAGGCCTTCGGCTCTGGCAAGGCGCATGAGCTCCTGGACCGCGTCCACCAGGCGCAGCAGATCATTCCGTTCGACTTCATGCGCGACATCGATCCCGTCCAGGCGGCGGGCCTCCTGTCCGACGAGCATCCCCAGACTATCGCCATCGTCCTGGCCCACATGGATCCACGGGCCGCGGCGAAGATCCTCAACCAGTTCGAGTCGCCGATCCAGGTCGAGGTAGCCAAGCGCATCGCTCTGACCGAGCAGATCACACCGGAAGCCGTCGAGATCGTTGAGGAGGGACTTCGACGCAAGCTCTCGTCGGTCGTGACCGAGGTCACTTCCGTGGGTGGGACACGCCCGCTGGCTCACGTCCTCAACCAGGTCGGCCGAACCAACGAGCGCCAGATCCTCACCGCGCTCGGCGAACAGGACTCGCAGCTGGCCGACGAGGTCCGGCGCTTCATGTTCGTCTTCGACGACATCGTCCTCCTCGACGACCGCGCCATGCAGCGCGTCATCCGCGAGCTCGATGCCAAGGACATGGCCCTCGCCCTCCGGCCGGCCACAGAGCAGCTGCGTCTGAAGTTCTTCCAGAACATGTCCCAGCGCGCGGCGGAGATGCTGCGAGAAGAGATGAGCCTGGCCGGCCAGGTCCGGATGAAGGCGGTCGAGGAATCTCAGCAGCGAATCATCGACATCATCAAGAGGCTCGAAGACGAAGACCAGATCTCGATCAACCGCGGAGGCACCGAAGATGCCTTCGTCTAGCTGGCGCCTGATCCACGACGGCAGGGCCCCGGCGCCGAGTCAGGCGGAAGTCGCTTCGACGGCGGCACCCCCGAACTCGGGCGGCCGAGTCGGCTCCGGGACCACGGTCCTGCGCGGCAACGGCCGGGCCGGCCTCCACGGTTCGAACCGGGGCGGCCAGGGCGGTCCCCACGGCGCCGCGGTCGGGGTCGGGGCAGCCGGTGGAACGGTCGACGGGGCGGTCCTGGCCGAGGAACTCGCGCGCATCGAGCGGGCCGCCGATGAGCGGGGCTACGAGACCGGCCGCAACCGCGCCGATGCCGAACTGAGAGCGGCGGTCGAGGGTGCATCCGCCCTCGTGGAGAAGCTCCAGACCATCGCCCCGGAGCGTACCTCCGAGATCGCCCATGCCATCGCGGAGCTGGCCCTGTCGGTCGCCAAGCGGATCATCCAGCACGAAGTCCGCGTCGACCCGAGCATCCTTTGCGCATCACTGGAAGCCGCGGTCAGCACGATCAACGGCTCGCCCGAGGCCCATGTCCTTCTCAATCCGGCGGCGGTCGAGCCCGTCGCGCAGGCCTGGGAGGCGCTGCACGGCCGGGCCTATCTGGGCAAGAAGTGGTTCTTCGAAGGTGACCCAACGCTTCCGGTCGGCGGCTGCACCCTTCGCTACGAGCATGGTTTCGTCGAGGCCGGCCTCGAGGCCCAGCTCGAGGAGATCGGCATAGCGCTGGACCGGGCCATCCCGAATCTCGCCCGCGGCACCGTTGAGGAGGAGGTCGCGTGACGAATTCGGAGCAGGGCAGCTCCCTGCTGACCAAGAGGCACGGCCGCAGCCACCTCAGCCTCGGAGACGAGAGTGTCTCACCGATGCTGCGCCACCTCGTCGAGGCGGCCGAGGCCGCGTCGCGATTCCAGGCCACGGGCGAAGTCGTGCGCGTCATCGGCACCACCGTCGAGGCCGCCGGGTTGATCCTCCAGCTCGGCTCGATCTGCTGGATCGATCTCGAGCCCGATGGGATGGTCAGTGCCGAGGTCGTCGGATTCAAGGACGGGATGATCACGCTGGTTCCGTTCGGCGATCTATCCGGTGTGCGTCCCGGTTCCGCGGTCCGGCTGCGCGAGCAGCAGTTCCGCGTCCCGATCGGGCCCGCGGTTCTTGGTCGAGTCCTCGACGGGTTCGGGCGTCCGCTCGACGGCCAGGGTCCGCTTCGCGCCGAGTACCGCGTCGTCACCGGCGCCGCACCCCATCCGCTCGGCCGGGCCCGAATCTCCACCCCGATCTCCACCGGCGTCCGCGCCCTCGACGGTCTGTTGTCCGCCGGCAAGGGCCAGCGCCTGGGTATATTCGCCGGCTCGGGCGTGGGCAAGTCCACGTTGCTGGCGATGATCGCCCGCCACGCCTCCTCCAACGTCAACGTGATCGCCCTGATCGGCGAGCGCGGTCGCGAAGTCCAGGAGTTCATCGACGAGCAGTTGGGGCCCGAGGGGCTGGCCCGATCCTGCGTCGTCGTCGCCACCTCCGATCAGCCGGCCCTGCTGCGGCTCAAGGCCGCGGAGATCGCCACCGCCATCGCCGAGTCGTTCCGAGACGAGGGCAAGGACGTTCTCTTCATGATGGACTCGGTCACGCGCCTGGCTATGGCCCAGCGCGAGATCGGCCTCGGGGCAGGGGAGCCGCCGGCGCTGCGCGGCTATCCGCCGTCGGTCTTCTCGTTCCTGCCGCGACTGTTGGAACGGGCCGGCAATACCGAGTACGGCACGATCACCGGCTTCTTTACCGTTCTCGTCGAAGGTGACGACATGACCGAACCGGTCGCCGACACTGTGCGGTCGATCCTCGACGGTCACATCGTCCTCTCCCGGTCCCTGGCCGAGCGGAACCACTACCCGGCCATCGACGTTCTCGCGTCGGTCTCGCGAGCCATGCCTGCGGTCGTGGACAAGGGCCACATGAGGGTCGCCGGGGCGGTCCGGGCGGCTCTGGCCGAGTACGAGGGCGCCCGAGATCTCATCGAGGTCGGCGCCTATGCCCACGGCTCCAATCCCGCCATCGACGAGGCCATCGCTTTGCGCCCCGCGCTGGAAGGATTCCTGTGCCAGGAGCTCGAGGAATCGTCCGACATCGCCACAGCCCGCTCGAACATGGAGAGCTGCGGCGTTCTCAACGCCAACGCCCTTCTCGGCCCCGGCGCCGGGCTCGCTGCAGCTCGCCCCACCGAAGAGAGTGGGATCGGCCGGCCCGGCGGCGCGGCGGCCACCCCCGCTCAACCCCAGCCGGCTCCACGGCCTGCAGGGCAGATGCCGTCGATATTCCGCGGTGAGGCCCAGTGATGGGCAACCGCTTCCGCCTCGGCATCGTTCTGCGTCTGCGCGAGATGGCGGAGGAGACCGCGCGCATCGAACTCAGCCACGCCCTCGATGCCCATCAGCACGCCGTGTCGGCGGTCCAGGCGGCCCAGGGTCGGGCCGGCCAGGAGCTGCGCTGGTTGTCCGACCTGCAGAACGGCACCGCCGAAGCGGGGCAGCTCCAGACCGCGGTCTTCGCGGTCGCATCGGCTCAGCGGGCCATCGTCGTGGCTCAGGAAAGACTCGGTCGGGCCTCCGATGCCCTCTTCGAGGCACGCCGCCTTCTCGCCGACGCGACTCGTCAGCGCGAGGTTGTCGAGCGCCTCCGGGATCGGTTCCTGGTCGCCGAGCGTCGGGAGAGGGAACACCAGGACACCCTTGCCATGGCCGAGATTGCATCTACCCAGCACGCGGTTCGCGTGGCGAGGGAACGTCGATGAGCTACGCGAATTGCATCTCGCGCATTTCCCAGCTCGACTCGCTCATACGAGGCGTCGACCCGAATTGGGCCAGCAGCGGCAGGTCCCTCGTCGCGACGGAGGCGCTCATCAGCGGCTCGCCGTTCGCCGGCGTGCTGGAGACCATATCTGTCAACAGCAAGAGCACGGGCACAACGGCCACGGCCGCGGGCTCGGTCTCGGCTTCGGTGGCTTCGCTCGCCTTCACCTCGCCGCTGCCGAGCGGTCGGTTGACCCAGGCGTTCGGACCGACCGACGAGGCTCTCGAGCCCTCGGCGACGGTCGACGGCGTCACCTACGCCCACTACCACAACGGCATCGACATCGGCGCGCCCCTCGGTTCGGCCGTCTACGCCGCCGCGAGTGGCGTTGTGACCATGGCCGGCCGGCAATCGGACGGCGCGGTTGTCGTCAAGATCCAGCACGACGACGGCCACGTCACCCTGTACGGACATCTAGATCCGGCGCTCCCGGTCGTCGTCGGCCAGCGCGTGAACGGTGGCCAGGTGATCGGCAAAGTTGGGATGACGGGCGTCACCACCGGGCCGCACCTCCACTTCGGGTTGTATACGAGCGGCGGCACGGCAGTCGATCCGGCGCCGTGGTTGGCGGCCGGCCATCTGCCCGACCCGCCGACCCTCATGGGCCCCAGCCTGGCCGATCCGCATGCGATGGCCCAGGTCTCGGGAAGTCAGGCTCTGGCCACATTCGATGCCGCCTCGTCGCGCATCCCGTATGCGGCCCAGATCCGCTCGGCGGCCGTCGCCAACGGGATCGACCCGTCGCTGCTGGCCGCCCTCGTGTCCACGGAATCGGGTTTCCGCCCCGACGCGGTTTCTAGTTGCGGCGCCCAGGGGCTGTGCCAGCTGATGCCCGGGACGGCGGCAGGCCTCGGCGTGACCGACTCATTCGACGTCCAGCAGAACCTCAATGGCGGGGCGAAGTACATCGCCAGGCAGCTGAAGAACTTCGGCCGGGTGGACATGGCCCTCGCCGCGTACAACGCAGGGCCCGGATACGTGGGCCAGCTCGGGTCGGTCCCCAACGCCTGCCTGAGCTACATCGGTCGGATCCTCGACAAATGGAATACGTACCAGGGGCCTTCGGCATGAGCGGTTTGATGGATTCCACGACACGCATCCTGACTCAGGCTCTCGACGGGCTGACCGCCCGCCAGTCGGTGATCTCGGCCAACCTGGCCAACATCGACACGCCCAACTACCAGCCCCAGTCGGTCGATTTCGAGACGGCCCTCCAGAGCGAGGTCGCGGCCATGGGCAGTTCCTCGGGGGGCGGCTTCGCGCCATCGGATGGGCCGGCAGCCGACGTGGCCATGAAGACCACCGACCCACGCCACTTCTCGACCCTCTCGTCGCTCGGCAGCGACGCCTCGGCCTCGGTTTCGACGACCAACGAGAACCTCCGCAACGACCAGAACAAGGTGGATCTCGAGACCGAGATGACGGCTCTCACGGAGACGCAGATCAAGTACTCGGCGGATTCGCGCCTCATCACCAGCAAGTTCTCTCAGCTCTACGACGTCCTTGGAGGTCATTAGCAATGGCCGGTCTGTCTGCCAACGTCACGCTCGGCCCCGGCGTCGTCCCGATTCCCGGCCAGATCAACGTTCCTCCCGGCGCCGACGGTATGAGCTTCAGCGATGCCTTCGCCGAAGCCCAGGCCACGCGAGTGGATGCCGTAGATGCGCGAGCCGCGGCCGCCCGAGCAGTCGATGCCGCGGCCCCCGATCCCGCGGGACGATCGGGTCGATTCGCCTCCGAGCCCGCGGCACCGGTCTCTGATTCGAGGTCCTCCGCAGCCTCGCCGATATGGCGACCTTTCCCTGGGTCGGGCCGCCCCTCGGTCACGGACGCCGCGGCCGACCCGACGGGGACCGACGCCAAGGCCCCGTCCGCCACCAGCACCACCGGCTCGAAGCCGGCGACTGGTGCCGAACCCAAGCCCGTCTCCAGAGGCGCCAGGGCAAAGACAGACTCGGTTCGGGCCGGACGACGTGGCGGTTCCGCGCCCGAGACTCCACCTGCCACCCCCGCTCCCGGCGGCGACCCGGCAACCGGGGCCGCGCTGACGGCCGCTCCAACGAGGACCGATCCGGGCGAGGGCTCCGGCGAGGCCCCGGCCGAATCAGCGGCCGTTTCGGCGGGTGCCGCTGCGGCGGCTGCCGGGGTCGGTTCCGTCGACGAGGTCGGCGCTTCCGCGGCCGGCCAGGTCGCCGGCCTTGATTCGACCGCTGGGTCCGACGCGCGGGTGGGGGGCAAGACCACTGCGGCGGTGGCTCAGCCGGCGGTCGGGGCAAACACGGCCGCAGCTACGGCCGTGCCAATCGCCGACGCGGCCGTAGATGCGGACGACGCAACGGCTGCCGGGCAAGCCAACGGTCGCGTAATCGGCGGAGCGACGGATACCCGCCACTCCGCGCGGTCGGCGCGAGCCGCCGAGGCTCGATCGGCCTTCGCGAATGTTGCGGCAGATGCCGAGCCCTCGATCCCGGCCCGCCCAGGCGCGGCTACCGTGGGATCGACCTCGGCGACGCCGGTGCTTTCAGGGGGACGACCTGACGCCGTGGACTTCGCGGCCGCCAGCGAGTCGACCCCGGGTGCAGTTCCCGACGCGACGCCGGCCGCGGCCACGCCCACCACCGCGACGGCCACCGTGGAGACGCCGCCCGCGACGTCCATCCCGGCCGCCGACGCCCCGTCGACGCCAGCGGCAGCTTCGCCAGAGATCGAGCGGTCGATCCCGGCCGCGCCGTCGGCCCTCACGCCGCCCGGCCCATCGTCGGGGGAAGCGCCGTCTCGGTCGGCGCAGGTCGTCGATTCGACGGCCGTATCCGGCGCTTCACCGGTCGAGTCCACCGCGGCGACCGCCGCAGTCTCGATGCCGGTTCGGCCGCCCGCCGCCGCCTCCGAGACAAATCCGGCCTCCACACCGCCGACTCCGACGGTCGAATCCGCGATTCCCGTCGGTCCGACCACTGCGCCCGCGGCCATTCCGGCGCCCGCGGCCATTCCGGCGCCCGCGGCCATTCCGGCGCCCGCGGCCTCAACCATAGAGACCTTCTCGTTCACTCAATCCACCCCTGCCCCGCAACCAGCGGTGGCCGAGGCGACTTCGGTCGTGACGGTCAACAGCCTGCCGGGCGCGCCCGGAGCCACAGGTTGGCCCGTTGGGTCCGGCCCAAACTCCGCGGCGTTCTCGAGTCTGGGCTCGCAGGTCCCGAGCAACTGGGCTTCGGTCGAGGTTCCGGTGATCGTCAAACCCGCATCGTCCGCTGGAGGGGCGGCGGGGGTGCCGGCGTCCGTCGGGCCCGCGGTTGGTTCCGGTGAGGCCGGGTCGCTGCCCGCCACCCTCGAGTCCGCGCAACCCGCCGCGCCGGCAACCGCGCCTCAGCTCCGGCCCGCGTCGGGGTCGACCCCCGTGGCCGGCGAAGCCCCGGCCAAGGGCGGGCCCGCGACTCCAGAATCACCCACGATCGACGCCACAGTCGCCGGAGCGACGCCTACGCCTCCGACGGCAGGCCCCGCTCCGATGACTCTCGCAACGCCGCCGGCGCCCCAATCGACCGTCGGTGTGTCGACTGCTCCGGCGCGGGTTGCCGCTGCCGCTTCCACCACGCCAGATCCCGATGCGGGTCCTGTCATGGCCCGGGTCAGCCGCCGCGGTGGGCCTTCGTTCACGGCCACGGCGTACGCCTCCGACGGCACGGGCGCGACCGCCGGTCCGGGCCGTTCCGCTGGGATCGCGCCGGTCGGAAGCCTCGCGCCGGCGGGCTCGGCCACGGACGGATCGGCCGGTTCGAAGGCCACGCCCGATTCGGACTCGTCCGCAACATCTAGCGGCGCGGCCGGGACTCCGGTGGCCGGCGCGTCCTCTTCCGAATCGGCCTTCTCCGCCTCCGCGGCGGCTTCTGCCCTCTCCGCCGGCGCCGTCCCGGGCGCTTCGCTCAGGGCGGCCGGCTCCGAGACGACCGTGGGAAGCTCGGTCCCAGTCGACCTGGCCGATGCCGCGGACAGGCTGATGAATCAGGTCATGGGGACGATCCACACCTACCAGACCTCGGCCGGACCGGCGCTCGAGGCACGCATCAACGACTCGAACCTCGGGGACGTCCGACTGATCGTCACCGGCCGAGCCGGCGAGATCGTTCAGGCTCAGCTCATCGTGCGCGACCGCGTCACGGCCGACGCCATCGATGCCGCCGCGGGTCGAATGCACTCCTCCGGCGATGCTCTTGCCGGAGTCAGCGTCAGCGTCCGCAGTGAAGGCGGCGGCTCTGCCACGGGTGGCCGTGCCGGCGGCAGCGCCTTCGAGGCGGCCGGATGGGCCGCCGGCGGCGGATACGGCGCCGGGTCGGGTCCGGGTCCGAACGGCGGCCACAGTCACGGCCTGGCCAATCAGGACGCCGCCGCCGCCGGCAACGGCACGGGCGGCCAACCCGACACGGGCGATGGCTCGCGCGGAACGCCGCGACCGGCACCAATCGCATTCCCCACAGCGGCCACGCCAGATCGGCCGACGCCGCGGACGCCGCGCTCCGGCGGCCCTTCGCTCGACATCAGAGCCTGACAGGAGGCATCCGTGGACATCAACGCAACCAGCTACTCGGCCTTCCCCTCGTACGGAATCGGTGACGTCGCCGACGCCGCCGCAACGAGCACCAGCTCCAACGGCGTCGACAGCCTCAGCTCCGACGGCAGCGTCTACGACCTGTCGACGGACGACTTCATGAAGCTGTTCCTGGCCCAAATGCAGAACCAGGACCCCACCAAGCCGATGGACGACTCGCAGATGCTGGCCGAGCTTTCGCAGATGACTCAGGTCTCGACGCTGCAACAGCTCCAGACGACCCTGGCCGGGACGCAGCTCGCGCAAAGCTCGGCCCTCATCGGCAAGAACGTGACCGGCATTGATGTCAACGGAGCAGCCGTCGACGGCGTCGTGACCTCCGTGACCCAGTCCACCGACGCCGGCCTGGTGCTCCAGGTTGGCAGCCAGTACATCAAGCCCAGTGCCGTCACGGCGGTGACTACGCCGCCGACGTCGACCACGGGCACAAACCCCTAGAACTCGCGGCAGGGGCCGCCATATCCACTGGAGGTGATCGCCACGATCGATCGAATTGGACCCGACCTGACGTCGTCGAGCGGAGGCCTCGTACGAGACCCGAGCCTGACGCCGGGCTCGAGCCCGCCTGACCGGCCCACTTCGGGGGCGCCGCCGTCAACCGGCGGCGGGTCGTTCCGGGATGCGTTGGCCGCGGCCGCCGATGAGCACTCGCTCCAGTTCTCGGAGCACGCCCTGAAGCGCGTCGAGCAACGGCAGATCCCCATGGCGGGGGATCAGATGGATCGCTTGAGCAAGGCCATGGACACCCTCAGCCAGAGCGGCAGTCGCGGGCAGTCCCTGGTGATGCTCGACCAGTACGCCTACGTCGTTCACGCACCCAGCCACACAGTCGTCACGGCTGTAGAGCCGAACGGAAGCAAGGAGCGAGTCTTCACCCAGATAGACAGCGTGCTAATCGGCTAGCGCCGAGCAGCCCGGCGGTTTCGCTTCCGGCGAAACACGTTGGGGAAAGCAACACACGTTCGCTGAATGTGCCAGGTCGATTGCCGGACCTCTCTGAGGAAGCTGGCCTGGCCGCGGACGCCAACCAACGCGTCGCGCCATGAGCGTGGACGCCAATCGAGCCTCAGGAGGCATGCAATGCTTCGGTCGATGTTCTCGGCGATCTCGGGCCTGCGCGGCCATCAGATCATGATGGACGTCATCGGCAACAACATCGCCAACGTCAACACGGTTGGATTCAAGTCCGGCCGCGTCAACTTCCAGGACATCCTCTCCCAGACGCTCCACGGCGCCACGGCTCCGCAAGGCGGCCTGGGCAGCATCGACCCGGCCCAGATCGGCCTCGGCATGACGGTTGCCGGCATCGACGTCCTCCAGACGCAGGGCAACCTGCAGTCAACCGGTAAGACCACAGACATGGCAATCCAGGGCGACGGCTTCTTCATCGAGTCCGACGGCTCGAGCGTGAGCTACACCCGCGACGGCGCGTTCGACATCGCCCTCGATGGCTCCCTGGCCAACCCGGCCAGCGGTCTCAAGGTCCAGGGCTGGCAGGCCGACGCCAACGGCCAGATCGACATGACCCAGCCGATCACCAACCTCGTCATCCCGATCGGCCAGCGCACCACCGCTCTCGCCACGTCCAACGTGACGCTCAGCGGCAACCTGGACGCCGGCGGGACGGCAGCGGTCCAAGGGCCCCCGGCCGTGGCAGCGACGACGGTTCCGACGACCATGACCGTCTTCGACAGCCTGGGCGTCTCGCATTCGGTGAAGATCACCTTCACCAAGACCGCCGCGAACGCCTGGGATTGGGCGGCGACCGCCGACCCGAGCGACAAGTTCCTGACGATTACTGCCGCCGGTGGCCCCCCGCCCGTCAACCAGGGCGTCCTGACCTACACCAACGGCGGCGTGTTTTCGGCCTCCACCGGCAGTCTCGCCCTCACGTTCTCCAACGGCGCCTCGAACACCACTCCGAAGATCGACTTCTCGCAGATGACCCAGTTCAGCGGCACCAGCCAGCCGGCCGGCCAGACTGACGGCTTCACGTCGGGCACCCTCGTCACCTTCGCCGTTGGAGATGCGGGGACCCTTTCCGGCGTCTATAGCAATGGTCAGACCCAGACGCTGGGCCAGATCGCCCTCGCCGACTTCCTCAACTCTGCCGGTCTCCTTCGAGCCGGTCAGAACAACTTCTCGGCCACTTCCGCATCCGGCGCCGCCAACATCGGCGCCGCCGGCACGAGCGGTCGAGGAACCGTGACCACGGGCGCGCTCGAGATGTCGAACGTCGACCTGGCCACGCAGTTCACCGGCATGATCACGGCCGAGCGCGGCTTCCAGGCCAACGGCCGCGTCATCACCACCTCGGATGAAATGCTCCAGGAACTTGTCAACCTGAAGCGCTAGTAGCCCCGCCTCGGCGGAACGCGTGATGCGGCGGCCGGGCTGGCAGTGACGCCGGCTCGGTCGCCTATCACGGCACTCGTTTCGACCGATACCTAACCAGGCATCAGTCAATGACGCAGGGATTCGCGTGAAGACCGGAAAGTTTCTAGCCGCGAGCGGCGCGCTCGCGTCGCTGCTCACGCTGACGCTCTCGAACGCCGTTCTGGCGAACGGCGTGGGCGACCTGTATGTCGCCAGCTCGGCGGGCGTGCTCGAGGTCCACGTCAAGACCTCCACCGTCGTCAGCACCATACCCATGGTGCCGGCGCCGCAGTCGCTGGCTTTCAGCCCGGACGGCCACACCCTATTCGTGAGTGGCACCGGCAGCAGCGTGACCCCCATCGACATCGCCACGCTCGACGTCCAGGCGTCGATCACTATGCCCGGCCCCGTTGCCGCTCTGGCATTCCCGGCCGGTCAGGTACTCGTGGCCACGATGCCGCTGCGGCGGACGCTTGCCTTCGCCGTGGTCCACGGCGGGACCGTGACCGAGAGCGCCGAACTACCCGGCGCCGGGAATCTCCTGGCGGGTGACCGCCGCGATGCCCGGGTGGCCGTCGCCGAAGCCGGCAAGAGCTGGCTCGAGATCGTGGATCCGGCCACCAACACGCTCAAGAAGACGACAGTCGCCGGAGGCATCGTCGCCCTGGCGATCGACCGCGCCACCGGCGGCGTCCTGGTGGCAACCCAGAGCCCCAACGCCCTGATCCGCGTCGACCTCACCTCCCTGGTCTCGACCTGGACGGTGAAGCTGCCGGGAACGCCGGTCGCCGTTGCCTCGATGGCCTCGACGATCGTGGTTGGAGGCGGCACGAGCCTGTGGAAGGTCGACGGCAAGACGGCGACTCCCTTCGCGACGACCCGCCAATCCGCTCTCGTCCTGGCGGCAAGCGACGAAGGCTCGGTCCTGCATGTGGCCGAAGCGACCGGGATCGAGGTCTTCGATGCCAGGGGCGCTCTGCAGCGCACCCTCGAACTCACCGACAGCCGCGCGCCGGTAGCCATGGCCGCCGTGCCGAGCGGCTCCTCGCTCTTCCTCGGTGAGGGCGCTTCCGACGCATCACCCTCCGCCGTTCCGAGCGGGGCCATGCCGGGTGCGATGACGACACCGGTGCCGCCGTCGACGAACACGGTCGCCGACACGGTCCGGGACGTCGCCGGCTACCCGCCCCTCCAGGGCGCCGCGGTTGTTGCGGCCGGCATCCTGCTCCTGTGCTGGCTCTTCATCCGCTGGTACGACAAGCGCCAGGTGCGCCGTGGCTGAGCGGTCCGGGAGCGGCCGGAAACCGCCTCTCTGGAGCCTTCGATACGCGAAGGCGATCCGATGGGGCGCCAGTAGCCGCCTCACCCGAGCGGGCTTGAGGGCGCACGAACAGAGAGGCCCGGCCGATCCGCTAGACTCACTCCACCGCTTCCGGTAGCAGTGAGGATCGCCACTCCGTGCCACGTGCCGCCGTCGCCGTCGCGTTGCCCCGCGCCGACTTTGTCGCCGCACATGACGACCTGGTCGCGGCTGGCTACGAGCCGCTCTATGTGGAAACCGAGGACGCCCTCGAACGGTTGCTGGGCAGTCGAGACGATGTCCGAATCGCGGTTCTCGACGCCGAGAAGAACCTCGACCTGACCCTCGAGGTGTACGCGCTGCTGCACGAGGGCGGCCGCAACATACCGGCATTGATCCTGGTGCCGCCGCAGACGCTGGGCCTCATGAGCCTGAGCGGCCGCAACGACTCCACCGACGAATACCTGTCGAGACCATTCTCGGTGGAATCTCTGCGTTGGCGCATCGACGCGATGCTGGTCCGCCGCGGCGACGTACCCGCCGGGGAAGCCGTCCTCGTCGACCAGATCGTGGCCGCGCGTGCGATCGCGCCCGCCGCGCCCCGAGTCGAGGCTCTCGACGAATCGCAGCGCGGACACCTGATCATCGTCTTCAACCCCAAGGGTGGGGTGGGCAAGACCACTGTCTCGATCAACCTCGCGGCGGCGTTGCAGCTCCGCAAGCACTATCGAGTCTTGCTGGTCGACTGCGACGCGGTGACCGGACACGTCGCGCCATCCCTCGGTCTTCCCCAGCTCAGGACCCTGGCCGAGGCGTGGCTCTGGGACGACAAGAACAGGATCGCAGAGGAATCCGCGGCTCAGGTGGCCGCTACCCACTCGCCGGGCCTGGACGTTCTCGTCTTGACGGCTACGCCGTTCCATACCGAGGTCCTGATGCCGGAGAGGGTGGCTGCCGCGGTTACGGCCGCTCGGGCCGCCTATGACTTCGTAATCCTGGATCTCCACCCGGACTTTGAACCGCTCAACCTGGCCCTCTTCGATCTCGCGGACAGGATCATCGTGCCGGTGACCCCAGACGTGGCTTGCATGCTGGCCGCGATCCAATTCCGGGAGATCGCCATAGCCTTGAACATGCGCGACCGTTTGCTGCTGGTAATCAACCGCGCCGATAGCGGCATCGACCCGGAGAAGGTCGAGGAGGTTGTCGGGATACCATCGCTGGCCAGGATTCGCTCCGCCGGGCCGCTGTTCTACCAGGCTTCCGACGCGGGGATATCGGCCGTCGAGAGCTCCCCCGGCGACAAAGCCATCGGGGACATTGACCGGCTCGCCGATCGACTCCTTGCGACGCTGGATGCGCCCGAGCACGGTGGAGTCGGGCGCGAGCCACGCCGAGGGATCGCCGGTTCGGTTCGGGGTCTGTTCGACCGCATGACCGGTTAGGCCTGATCGGGGCGCGCAAGTCAGGTCGCGCGTGACGGATATGCCTCGAGCCTGAGTCGTCCGGTCGACGGCCCGAGGCGACGCTCAGGAGGCCTGGACGTCGAAGATCGAGAGCAGCTCAGAGAAGGACTCCCGGACGGCCGAGGCTCGCTCGTCCCAGCGCTCACGGGTGATGTTGAGCGCCGCGAGGACGGTATCGCCCTCGAGCTGCTGGTCGGAAGAGTCGACGACCGAGGGATAGCTCAGCTCGCGGAGGAGGACGTCGGAGCCGGCGATCAGCGCGCCCAACGAACCGGGGCTCGGCACGTGGTGGTCCCACAGAACCCGAGCGATGACCGGAGGCAGGTTCCACTCGTAAGCGAAGACTGCGCCGACATCCTGGTGGGTCGTGCCGGCCAGCTCGATCTCCATCTCCAGCTGCCCGGCGGCGTTGCGTGCGTCGTGGGCGTGCGGGTCGAGGAGATAGCTGGCGTAGCGCTCGCCGACGTCATCGAGAAGGTAGACGTGGCCGAGGTCGTGGAGGAGGCCGGCGGCGAAGGCAGTGTCCGGATCCATGGATCGGGACATCTGGGCCAGCGTCTTGCCGACCACCGCGGCGCGGACCGCATCGCCGGTCAGTCGAGCTGCGGCGAGGGCTTCTCGCGGCGAGCGGTTGCCGGCGCGGCGAGAGACGATCAACGAGGTCAGGACCAGCTGCCGCAGCACTGTGTCGCCGAGCAGGGCCACGGCTCGCGAGAGCGTCGTCACCGGTTCGGCCGGAGCATAGAAGGCGGAGTTGGCCATCCGCAGAACCCGGGCGGCAAGGGCAGGGGAGCCGTCGATCAGCTTGGCCAGCTGACGCGCGTTGGAGTCGCCCTGCCGCAACTGCTGCTCCAGACGGAGAAGGCTGGCGGACGGGCTGATCGCGTGCGCGTGCTGGACGATCTGCCGCGCTCGGTCGAGGGTTGTGCTGGTGAGTACTTCCACGGTGAAGGTGTCGGCGCCTGTAGCATGGGCTTGAACTCGGCGACCGCCGAAAAGCTGCGATCCCCTTCCCGGCGACCGAACCATCGGCAGGGTCGACGAGTCTCTAGAGCTGGGAGCGTCGCGTGGGGGACCCGGCCCCGAGTCGACCTTTGGGATGATGTGCGGCCAGACCGGGAGATGACCGCTGCTCGCCCCTTATGATGACGCCTCGCCGAACTGGAGAGGGCAAGATGCACCTATGGCGCTGATAGAGACCACCGGTCTGACCAAGCACTACGGGCCGGTCAAGGCTCTCGATCAGCTCGACCTGATGGTCGAGCCCGGAATCATCGGTCTGGTCGGGGCCAACGGGGCCGGCAAGAGCACGCTTCTCAAGATACTCCTGGGACTGCTGTCGCCGACGAGCGGCCGGGCCACGGTCCTCGGCATGGATACCGTCCGCGAGACTCGGGCCATCCGGCAGGTCGTCGGCTATATGCCCGAGCACGACTGCCTCCCGCCGGACGTCGGCGCGACGGACTTTGTCACCCACATGGCCCGCATCTCGGGGCTTCCTCGAACCGCGGCGCGCGAGCGGACCGCCGAGGTTCTGCGCCACGTTGGGCTGTACGAGGAGCGATACCGCCAGATCGGCGGCTACTCGACCGGCATGAAGCAGCGCGTCAAGCTCGCTCAGGCGCTGGTCCACGACCCCAAGGTGCTCCTGCTCGACGAGCCGACCAACGGCCTGGATCCGTCAGGCCGCGACGAGATGCTCGACCTGATCAAGCGCACCGGCACGGACTTTGGGATCACCGTCGTGGTGGCCTCCCACCTCCTCGGCGAGATCGAGCAGGTCTGCGGCTACTTGCTGGCGATCGACGCGGGCCACCTCCTGCAGGCGGCGCCGATCTCGCATTTCACGCAGCGCACGCCGGTCCTGGCGGTCGAGGTTGAGGAGGGCGCCGACCGGCTGGCCGCGGCGCTCTCGTCGCGTGGAGCCCGAGCCCGGCAGGACGGCAACCGCGTCCTGGTCGCCATCGAAAGCGACGCCCTGTACGACTCCGTGCGCGACCTTGTGGCGGACCTGGCTTTGCCGCTGATCCGCATCCAGCAGGAGCGCGGCCGCCTGGAAGACCTATTCCGCGACGCCCCGACGGCAGGGAGCCTCCAATGACCGCTACGAATCCGGCCGCCGCGCCAACGCCGGCCGGGAGCATCTACGACCTCGGCTACCGCCACTACGAGGGCAAGCGCAACGGCCGCTTCTACGCAATGTGGTCGCTTTTCGTGGAGAGCTTCCGCGGCGTGTGGGGCTTCGGCCGGCCCATGACCGCCAAGGCGGCGCCCTTCATCCTGGCCGGTATCTACGCGCTGCCGGCGGTCATCCAGCTGGCCTTCTCCTCGGTCATCGCCGGGCAGATCTCGGCCGGGAAGTCCGTGGAGCTATTCACGTACGGCACCTACTTCGCGGCCCTGTACGTCTTCGTCTTCTTCTTCTGCGTGGCTCAGGCCCCGGAACTGGTCTGCCGCGACCAGCGGTACCAGGTCCTGCCCTTGTACTTCACCAGGGCGATGGGCCGGATCGAGTACGCCCTTGCCCGCCTCGGCTCGCTGGCGGCAGCGCTCTTCATCGTCCTGCTCCTGCCGACCGTGGCGCTCTTCGTCGGCGACGTGCTGATGCAACCCGACGCCTTCAAGGCCGCCGGCGAGGAGCTCCCGAAGGCCTTGCCGTCCATCCCCGCCGCCGCCCTGATCGCCCTCGGCCTGGGGTCCCTCTCGCTGGCGATTTCGTCGTTCTCGCCGCGGCGGGCATACTCGGCCATCGGCATCGTGGCCTACATCCTGCTGATGGAGGCGATACCGGCGGCCATTTACTCCATCGGCCAGACCTCCGCGACGACGTGGACGGACAAGCTCTTCCTGCTCTCGCCCGTCACCTCGCTGATCGGCGCCACGTACTGGTTCTTCGGGCAGCCGATAGATCCTCAATACTTCCAGGGCTCGCTGGCCGCCGCCGACTACCTGGCGGCCGCGATCGTGGCCATCGGGGTGGCCGCCGCCGTCCTCATGTTCCGCTATCGCAGGGTTCCGGCATGACGACCCAACTCGCCCCCGAAACCGTCCCGGCGACCCAGCCCGCCTCCGCGCCGGCCATCGAGCTGCTGCATGCCGCTCGCTGGTACGGCAACGTGGTCGCCGTCAACGACATCAGCTTCAGCCTCGGCGCCGGCGTCACCGGCTTGCTCGGGCCGAACGGAGCCGGCAAGACGACTCTGCTCCACATGCTGGCGGGCTTTCTGGCGCCGTCGGCGGGCACGGTCAAGGTTCTGGGCCAAAGCCCCCATCGCAACCCGTCCGTCTACCGCCAGATCGGGCTGGTGCCGGAGCGAGAGGCGGTCTACCCGTTCCTCACCGGCCGGGACTACGTCAAGTTCAACGCCCGGCTTCAGGGGATGCGCGATCCGGACGGGGCGGCACGGGCCGCGATCGCCCGGGTCGGGCTGGAAGATGCCATGGACCGAGCCATCGGGACGTACTCCAAGGGAATGCGCCAGCGCGTCAAAGTGGCCGGCTCGCTCGTTCACGATCCCCAGGTGCTGCTCCTCGACGAGCCGTTCAACGGCATGGATCCCCGCCAGCGGATCGCCATGATGGATCTCCTGGGCGATCTGGCCGGGGCGGGACGGACCATCCTGTTTTCGTCGCACATCCTCGAGGAGGTCGAGCAGGTCGGAACCGAGATCCTCGTCATGGTTGCCGGTCGATTGGCGGCCTCGGGCGACTTCCGAGCCATTCGCGCGCTCATGACCGACCGACCGCACACGGTCACGGTTCGGTCGAGCGACGACCGCCGACTGGCTACCACCCTGATGGCCGACCCGACCGTCTTCGCGGTCGAGCTGACGCCGAACGGGCTCTCGGTCCAGACCGCCCAGCTCGGGGCCTTCCGGCGAATCCTGGCCGGTTCGAGTCGATCGGCCGGGGTACGCCTGCTCGAGGTCCTGTCGGCCGACGAGTCGCTCGAGAGCGTCTTCGACTACCTGGTGGGTCGATGAAAGGGGAGGGGCCGGTGGGCTCGATTGCCGTAATTCCCGAGATCGCCCGGGTCACCTTCCGCCAGTTGCTCGGTCGCCGCCGCACGCTGCTCTTGATCCTTCTGGCGGCTCTGCCGGTGCTGCTGGCGGTGGCCTTCCGCGTGGCCGGCCAGACCGACATCGAGCGGTTCTCGCACCGCGTCTTCGACACGATCACCGTCACCATCCTGCTGCCGCTCGTGGCCATCCTCTTTGGCTCGGGGGCGTTTGGGGCCGAGATCGACGACGGCACGATCGTCTATCTGCTGGCCAAGCCGGTGCCGCGCTGGGTCGTGATCCTCGCCAAGGCGCTGAGCGCAATGGTCCTGGCCGTCGCTCTGACCGCGGCTTCGGCCGGGCTATCCGGCCTGATCGATCTGGTTCCGGCGGGGAGCGACGGAGTGCTGGCAACCGAGGCGCAGATCCTGGCGATGGTCGTCGGGTCCGTGTGCTACGTCTCGCTCTTCCTGGCGCTCAGCCTCTTCACGCGCCGGGCACTGGTCATCGGGATCGGCTACATGCTCGTCTGGGAGGGCGCTCTCTCCGTCCTGCTGCCGGGCATCGCCAACCTGTCGATCAGGCAATACGCCATGGGAGCGGCCTCGGCGATCTACAAGCTGCCGGCCGACACGACGCGTCTCTCCTCGGACACGGCATTCCTCCTCGCGGGCGTGCTCGTGGTCGCGGCGCTCGTCATCGCCACCTGGCGCCTGATGCGCTTCGAACTGCCGGGCGGGACCGACTGAGGTCAACTAGAACTAGCTCGGTCTCTGGCGAGTTCAGGACGAGGCGGAGCCGAGGACCGGAGCGAGCGCGCTCAGACGCGCGTGAGCGAGGACCGCAGGCGACAACGAAATACTGGACCGACCGAGACCGAGCTACTCGTCGGCTACGGGCAGGCCCAGGATGTTGAAGCCACCGTCGACGTAGATGACCTCGCCCGTGGTCTGGCCCGAGAGCGGGCTGGCCAGATAGACGGCGGTGCCGGCCACATCCTCGATGGTGATGTTGCTGCGGAGCGGCGTGACGTCCTTGAAACCGCCGTACATCAGCCGGAAGCCGGCGATCCCGTGCGCCGAGAGCGTCCGGACCGGGCCGGCGCTGATGGCGTTGACGCGAATGCCGCTGGGACCGAGGTCCGCCGCCAGGTAGCGGGTGCTGGCCTCGAGCGCGGCCTTGGCCACGCCCATGATGTTGTAGTGGGGCACGACCTTCTCGGCGCCGTAGTAGGTCATCGTCATGATCGACGAGCCGGGCGGCATGTAGGCTCGCGCCTCGCGAGCCATGGCGATCAGCGAGTAGACGCTGATGTCGAAGGCGGTGTGGAAGCCGTCGCGGCTGGTCGCACTGAAGTTGCCGGCCAGGTCTTCCTTCTCGGCGTAGGCCACGGCGTGGACCAGGATGTCCAGCTTGCCCTCTCGGGCGTGCCAGCGCTCGAAGACGCGGCGGATCTCGTCGTCGTCGCGGACGTCGCACGGTTCGACGAAGCGGGCGCCGATGGAAGCGGCCAGCGGCCGGACGCGTCGCTTGATGAGCGATCCCATCGAGCTGAACCCGACCTCGGCCCCCTGGTCGTATAGCGCTTTCGCGATGCCCCAGGCGATCGAGTGGTCGTTGGCCACGCCGAAGACGAGGGCCTTCTTGCCGGCCAGGATGCCCGTGTGCTCGCAGTCGTCCGCGGGCCTGGTCAGCTTGTGGCCGACTCGCGCTTTCGCGACGGCTGTAGGTACGGCAATGACGGCGGCATTGGCCCGCGGCATGACCGGCGGGGTGACGGCCGCCGGCGATGGCGCCGCCGAATGCGCCGGCTCAGTCGCTGCCGGTTTCGCTTTGGGGGTCGATTCCTTCGCGGCGCCGCCTGCTGCCGGTCGCTTGGTCAGTTTCATGTGTTCGGTCGGTCCTCCGTTGTTGGCCGCTCCGGAACCGCAGGTCTGTGGGACGCGATCCGGACGAGACGCGGGCGATCGGGCGATCGGGCCGAGCGTTCACGCTTCGGCGCCGAGTGCTCCAACCAATCCAAACCCCGCCGGTGCCCAATCGTTACTCGACGCATGGATTCGGCCGCCCCGCGCACCAGTTCTTCGGCCGGGATTCGGGCTGGCGCGGAGAATAACCTCAACCGTTGCGCTGCACAATCGTCGGCCCGGTAGGTGCGGTCTGCCGAGGCGCCGCCGACCGACCCGACGCTCCAGCGGTCAGCCCTTCGACGTTCGGACGGTTCGAAGCGCCGGGCTTGGCGATCTCCGACGTAGCCACCCGGACCACCTCGCCCTCACACGTTGAGCCGTCACGATGGAACGATCGTGGGACCCAGCGCCCTCGGTCGGATGCATGCCTACGGTATCGCCCTACCGACAGGGATCTTCCGGCGGCAGGGGTGCGAGAATGTGAGCCAAGCGCGGGAGGCCTGGACACCTGGCCAATATGGCCGCTGGGACCACGCCGAGCTACTGGCGAAACCAGCCCGTGTCGAAGCATCCCGGGGGAGGAACAGAGATGGCCGGACGCGGTGCGGGTAGTCACGTTCTGGCGAGCCTCGCGATCATGGCATTGCTGGCCGGTTGCGGTGGGGGCTCCCAATCGCCGAGCGCGGCATCGAACGCCAGCGGGCAACCCGCTACGCCCACACCGGCGCTCGCTCATGGGCCTGCCGGCTTCAGCGCCGCCGGATCGACGACGTACGCCCGCGCCTACCACACCGCCACCCTCCTCGCCGACNNGCCGCGTCCTCATCGCCGGAGGCTTGACCAGCTTGGGGATACTCGCCTCAGCCGAGCTCTACGACCCCAAGAGCGGCACCTTCACCCCGACCGGCTCGATGGCCACCGCCCGCCAGCTGCACACCGCCACCCTGCTCGCCGACGGCCGCGTACTCATCGCCGGAGGGCTAGGTGACAGCATGAACCTCATCGCCTCGGCCGAGCTATACGACCCCAAGAGCGGCACCTTCAGCGCGGCGGGCTCGATGACGACCGGCCGGTTCAAGCTCACCGCGACCCTACTGCCCGATGGGCGCGTCCTGATCGCCGGAGGTGGGAACGCAACAGGGTATCGAACGTCGGCCGAGCTATACGACCCCGAGAGCGGCACCTTCAGCGCGACGGGCTCGATGACGACCGGCCGCGACCTCCAAACCGCCACCCTGCTCGCCGACGGTCGGGTCCTGATCGCCGGAGGGGACAATCTGAGTTCCTCCGGCGCTCTGGCCTCGGCCGAGCTGTACGACCCGGCTACCGGCAAGTTCGGCCCGGCCGGTTCGATGGCCACCGCCCGAAATGGGCATACCGCCACGCTGCTCTCCGACGGGCGCGTCTTGCTCGTCGGCGGTGAGAACAACACATCGTCCGATCTTGCCTCGGACGAGCTATACCAACCGTAGCGTGGGGACGCCGTCCCAGTAGCTGACGACCGCGGCCCGCGCCATTCCGATCGGTGGTGAGCAAGGGCTCGACAGCGATGACCCGCTAGTTCCGAGTACTCCAGTGGTCGGTCGCCTCGCTCTCTAGGACGGCCAGGCGAGTGTAGTAGTCCGGGAACTCGTTCAGGTGGGCGAGGGCAATCCTCCCGGTGATGACCGAATCGTCCCCGGTGACGTCGGTCTTCGGGCTTCGGGTGCCGTGCTCGAGCTCGACGTCCAGCCCCATCCGGAATTGCTCGAGGTCGTACCTCAGCGCCTGGAAGTCCATCCCGAGCCAATTCGCGACGGCGAGCGCCTCTTCGCGCGTGAACGATTGCCGGACGGTCGTCTCAGCAGTTCCCATCGCTAACTCCCTACGGCTGATCCTGCGACTTGGAACGGGCCAGCACGGTCTTGCCCGGACTGATCAGACGATGAACGAGAGGAAGCCGAACAACAGGCCGAGGTTGGTCCAGTCGACCTTGTTGATTGAGAAGAAACCGGCGGTCTCAAGCACGGCGATCGCGAAGCAGATGCAGGCCACGAGGATCAACATCGACTTAGGGTTGCTGAACCTGTTGTTGCGCTCCATGGCGTTATCCTCCATTGGGACCTGGCCCGCTCGGCCAACACGGGCAGCGTCGGCACCAAGTCCGCCTTTAGCCTGACCAATCCTGTGCACCGCCCATGAGGATGAAGACCCTCAGACTCGCCTGAAATCGTGGCGAAGCGGTGCCCAGCCGGCTTCCCTCGACGGCCCGGGCCGACTCACGAACCACCGGCGTACGGATCTCGTTCGCTTCGGCCGTGATCTTGCTGTGGGCCACGAGGTGGTCACCATCAGCGGACCGAGGCGTGTCTCCCGGTGGCGTACTACCTCGACGTCCAGCGGCCTTCTACTTGAAATGTAGGTCGAGGCCCAATAAGACTAGCGGCCACGCCAGAACGGCGAGGATCGCCGAGAGAACCGGCATCACTTGTTTGAGATTCGTGAAGTACGCGTGACCCGACGCCACGATCAGGCCAATGATGAGGTAGATGATGCCGGCGAGGGACGACAACGAATCGGATCCCATGCCTACCGTCCTGCTTGTCTGCTACTCGGGTCACGGAGGGCACCCAATCGTCCCTGGATACCCGGGGGACAAGAGTATCGCGACGCTCGCGCTTGTGAGCGGCCGCGGCGTCCGATCGAACGAGTTCCTCCCCCCAGCTCAGCCGGCCCGATACGAACTGCTCGGCCGGTGGATGTTCGAGTCTTCGTCGACCTCGATGCCATGCGTCTGGGCGGCACTCAGGATCTTCCGCCGGGCATGCTCCTTGGCCGCCTTGCTCTCGAACTCGGTCTGATTGAAGCGGGCGATCGCGTTCCGCACGTGCGACTCGTCGTGGATAGGGAGGTGTTCCTCCCCCTTCGAGTCGACATACGCGAACTGCGTGGAGCGGAGCTTATGCCGATCCTTGGTGTTGAGTTCAGCCATGGTCCATCTCCTGGTCCCGGAGGGAATTGACGCCTGCCCAATTGCGGAATTCGGACCTTCCGGGCCCACCGTCACGGTCTCACCGAGCGACTCGCCAGAGGGCCCGGCCAGCATCTCATTTCATGGCAGGCCCCTTGCGGTCAGCAGGATGAAGCGCGGTGGCTGGACCTCTGCGGCTCCGGAGGCAGCTACGGTTCACAGGCCGGTCGGCGTCGCGACGCCGACCGGCCCAACGACGTCAAACCCTAGGCTTGAGTGGCGCGTTGGCCCATGAGCAGCCGGTAGAGCGCGACCACGACGACGCCACCGATCACGGCGACGACGATGCTCTCGACATTGATGCCGGTCACGTCGGCGACGTTAAGGACAGTGCCGGCGAGGTAGCCGCCGACGACAGCGCCGACGATGCCCAGAAGGATCGTGGCAATAACGCCTTCGGTGCCACCCATGATCAGGTTCGTGATGAAGCCCGCGATCGCCCCGAGGACGATCCACGCGATGATGCCCATGATGGCTACTCCTTTTTGGGGTGCGGATTGGGGACGAGAAGCGAACAGCCCTCGCCCTTGGCGTGAGCGAAAGCGGATGGGGGATCCGCCATCTGTCAGCGGTTCGAAGGCCGTCGGCCCGCGTCCTGGATGTCGGCCAAGCTCTGCTGGGCGTTGCCTTGAACCTGCTTGACCTTGCCCTTGGCTTCCTCGTGCCTGTCGCCGGTCAACTTGCCGAGCCCTTCCTCGACTTGGCCCATTGCCTTATTGGTGGCGCCCTTGGCGCGCAGGTCGGTCATTTCGGCACTCCTCAGTCATGTCTTCCCAAGTCGAGCATGGATTCCCATGCCGTTCTGCGAGGCTAGGTTGGATGTGGCTACGGCTGCGAGGATGGGAACCCTGCCACTCGCCCTGAAGTCGAGCGAATTGCCAGCCTCGCCGGACACCGGCGACTCATCGTGTCGGCGCCGCCGGGGCCGGCGGCAGCCCGCAACGCCGTGACCAGCCTTCGCCGCCGGAGCAAGCCTGGTCGCGGCGCCACTGCTCGAATGGTCGCCCGTCGTCGGTAGATTCGCGGTCAAGCGATGGGGACCAGAGTCCCGGAAGACCCAACCCCAGGTTGGGTCGAACAATGTCAGGACCGGACCGACTGCCAGCCAGTGGTGGTCAGGCCAGGGCGTCGAACAGGCCGTCCGACCAATGCTTCAGTTTGCCAACTTGGTCGAGCCACTCTTTCGATCTCAGTCGGAGGGCACCGCCACAGCTTCGTCGGCGCCGCCAGCTCGGGAAGCGGCATCCGGCAGGCCCTGAGCAAAGCCAACCAAGAGCATCGCCATGCCAGCTAGACCCCCGACGATGTCCAGCCAGATCAACGGGAAGGCGATGTAGACGAACGAGGAGTAGGACACGATATTCAGGCCGATAGTCAGAATGGATACGCCCAGCGTCAAGGCCGAGCCGGCAGAGACCGACAACCAGAACCTGTGCGGTTCCTCCCGTGCCCGGACCGCCGACATGGTCGACCAGGCGAGCGCGCCGACCGTCAGTATCCGCAAAGGGCTGAGAGCCATGACGACGACGAACCAAGGGTAGCCAGAGTCGAAGTCTGCCGTGGTACCAGAGGCGACTCCGATTGCGGCGTTCGCAGCGAGTAGGCACAGTGCGCCCGCGGCAATCACCGAAGATGCGACCAACGCCTTGGGCCAGGTCGTCTCCGTCCGTCGACGTTGCTCGAGGGCTATGGCGATCAGTGCCGGCCCCGCAATCGAGATGATCGCCGCCAGATCCCGGGCACTCTGTGTCCCTGAGACGAAGGACGGATCCGGCCACTCCACCGGTGAGAGCAACTGCTGTGCCCAACCGACGATATCCAAGAGGGTCGGAATGGAAGTCCAAACGATGGCCCCGAGCAGCAGCAACCGGGCGGACCGCCACTTGCCCCGGCAGCCGATGAGGATTGCTGCCGGCAGAAGCGCCCCCGCAGCAGCGTTCGCGAGGAGCAGTAAGTCTGGCAATCCACTCGAGAGCAGTATTCGTCCGTTTGCGGCGCCGGCGACCGCGGCCAGAAGGATAAAGGGCCAAGCCTCGAGCGGGATAAGCCGGCCTCGGGTCGCCAGCCAATCATGTATTCGAGCTAAGCCATGAGGAGCACCGGATTCGAAGTCGTCGTTCATGAGCTCGCCCCTCTCACGCATCCGGTCGCGACGCCGAGCCTCAGACTCGACTGACTATTCAAGATGTCAGCAAGTAGCCGTCGACCTTCCACAAGATAGACCGCGGCGACCACGCCCAGGTTCGCAACGGTCCCATTGCGACCGGCAGGATAGCAGTGGCCGTCACCCCAAACGGTGCCTGGGTAGTCTCGGGCGGTGGCGACGACCCGTACCAGGACTTCGCAGTGCGGCTCTGGGGCCTCACGAGACGTACAAGGGAGGGTTCGTCCAACAGGCACGACGGTCTGGCGGCCGCCGGGCAGGAACCCGGCGGCCGCAGTAGTAACGAAGTGGCAAGGCCGTGCCGAAGCAGGGCCCGCTATCCCAGGAGCGCCGGAATGGCGTCCAGCGGGACCGAGCTCGTGCCCACGACGATGTCGCCGTTGGCGCGGAGGCGCGGCGCGATCGAGGCGACGTAGGCTCGGGCGACGGGCTTCTTGGCCTCCAGGACGTTGGTGTCTCGGAGGAGCAGCCACGAGTTGACGAGCCAGACCGCCATGTCGACCAGGTCNNAGGTCGCAGGCGTAGTAGTCGACCTTGTCGCGGTCGCCTTCGGCCTTGAGTGAGTCGACGGCCTTGCGGTAGATCGCGGTCAGCTCGACCAGGATCGCCTTCTCGGCGGCCATGTCGTCGGGGTACGCGGCGGCGAGCCACTCGTCGAGGAGCGGATCGAGATTGCGGTTGAGCAGCTTGCCGATGGCCGCGACCACCTGCAGCTGGCTCGTGCCTTCGTAGATGTTGGTGATGCGAACGTCNNTAGCAGACCCGGTTGCCCATTTCGGTGGAGCAGTACTTCACCATCGGGGTCATGGTCTCGGCGAGAGCCTGGCACTGCTTGTAACGGGCCCGGGTGGCCGCGTCGATCTCCCCGCCTTCGCCGATGATCCGCTCGTAGCCCTTCCAGAGGTCCACCCAGGTCGCCGTCTCGGCCAGGAGCGCGCGGGTCGCCTGGAGGTCGACCTTCATCGACAGCAGCAGTCGACCGACCGCGGGCAGGACCCGGATCGGCTTGCCGAACTGGATCCGTTCCTTCGAGTAGTCGTCCGCCTCGCGATATGCGGCTTCGGCGATGCCCATGGCCTGCGCGGCCACCGCCAGCCGGGCCCCGTTCATCAGGTTCATGGCGTAGCGCATGAGCCCGAAGCGGCGCTTGCCGAGGAGGATCGCCGGGGTGTTGTTGTACTGGATCTCGCAAGTCGGGGAGGCGTGGATGCCCATCTTGTTTTCGATGCGGCGGATCTTGACGGTTTCGTCCTTTTCCACCACGAACATCGAGAGGCCGCGGGCGTCGCTGGAGCCTTCCTCGCTGCGGGCCATGACGACCGAGACGTCGGCCAGGCCGTTGGTGATGAAGCGCTTGACGCCGTTGAGGTACCACTTGCCGGTGGCCTCGTCCAGCGTCGCGCGCGTCGCCACGGCGCCCAGGTCTGAGCCTGCGTCGGCCTCGGTCAGGACCATCGCGCCGGAGATCTCACCGCGCGAGAAGCGGGGCAGGACGCGGGCCTTGGTCTCCGGATCCCCGTATTCCTCGATGAGCGAGGCGATCTCCTGAAGACCGTACACGGTCATCAGGCCGCTCTCCGCCCGGGCCACGACTTCCACCATCATCTGGTAGATCGACTCGGGCAGGTTCAGGCCGCCGTACTCGCGGGGCAGCATCGCCCCGAACAGCTCGGCGGACCGGAGCGCCTCGATGGCGTCCAGGGTCGCGGCGGCGTAGGTGACCACGCCGTCCTCGAAGTGGGCGCCCTCCTCGTCGGCCTCGCCGGCGCGGGGTGCGACGCGCTCGCCGCAGATCTCGCCCAGGACGTCCAGCACGATGCGGTAGTTGTCCTTGGCGTCGGCGTAGTTGCGCGGCGCGCCGGGGTAGGTCGCCGCCTCGGTGTAGCCATTCTCCTTCAGGCCGAGCGCCTCGCGCAGGTCGATCTGCTCGAGTCGGAACTGGAGGTCCGGGTTGTCGTAGAAGAAGTTCTCGCTCATTCGGCGTCTCGCTGTTCGATGGAGCGCTCGCGGAGGGTCTTGATAATCATCGGCAGAACCTCGCCGACGTCTCCAACGATGCGGTAGTGGGCGATCTGGAACATGGGCGCGTTGGGGTCGGTGTTGATGGCGATGATCTTGGACGACTGGTCCATCCCGGCCCGGTGCTGGATCGCGCCGGAGATGCCGGCGGCGATGTAGAGACGCGGCCGGACCGTGGTTCCGGTCTGGCCGACCTGATGAGCGCGGTCGATGAGGCCCGCGTCGACGGCGGCGCGCGAGGCGCCGACCTCACCGCCGAGCAGATTGGCCAGGTCGCGCAGCAGGGCGAACTCCTCGGCACTGCCCATGCCGGCACCGCCCGACACGATGACCGAGGCGTCCTTGAGCTTGACCGTGGACTTTCGAACCTGGCGGCTCAGGACCTCGAGGGCGAAGTCGCCGGGCTCGAAGACGGGCGTCACCTTGTCGATAACGCCGGTGCGCTTGGGGTCGGCCGCCGGCTTGCGCATCACGCCTTCCCGAACCGTCGCCATCTGCGGCCGAGTGTTCGGGTTGACGATCGTGGCG
>PMKV01000143.1:13721-13904 GCA_003157875.1 Chloroflexota bacterium | reverse complement strand
TCCGAGATCGCCCCTACACTCGGTGTTTACGTTCTTGTAGCTGGATCGAGAGGGTCGTTGCGGTGGCAGACGGAAACCGTGCGCTGCGCCTGAGGCGTGGCGTCGGCCTGTCCGGAGCCTTCCGAAGCGCGATCGCCCTGGCTGCCGTCCTGCTGCTGTCGTCGGCCGCGCCGGTGGCGGCCA
>PMKV01000143.1:0-13709 GCA_003157875.1 Chloroflexota bacterium | reverse complement strand
GGCCTGCACCGCCGCCGCGACCGAGTCGATGCTCAACCTGATCGGGCTCTCCTACTACGCCGACACGCCGCCGCCTCGGGGCAGCAGCCTGCCCACCCCCAGCTTCCGCTGGGCGATCGACACCTCCTTCTGGACTCAGGAGGCCATCCTCGAATACGAGCGCCAGAACATGACCATGTACTGGAGCTCTCCGGGCACCGATCCGCACGGCTGGCGCNNTGGCGCAACGCCCTCAACTACTACGGCTGGGGCTCGATGTACGCCGGCGTCTATGTCGACTCGTCGTTCGGCTCCTTCGATGAGGCGGCCGCGGCGGCCGTCCACTCGGTCGCTCTCACGGGGAAGCCGGTCGGGATCCTGGGCTGGTTCGGCGGCCACGCCCAGTACGTCACGGGCTACGAGGTCCAGGGCGACGACCCACGCGTCGGCGACCACTACACGATCCTGGGCGTCTTCCTGACGGACCCGCTCGAGGCCGACAGGATGAACAACACCTTCGTCCCCTACGACGTGTGGAAGACGGGTCCGTACTACCTCCGATTCTCGCCCTACTACTTCGAGGATTCGCCGGCCGTCGATCCGATCGACGGCCAGATCGGCCGCCGCGAGTGGTGGGGCAAGTGGGTCATCATCGACGCGGTCCGGTAGAGACTCGGGGACCTGAACCGACCTTCTGACGGCCCGGCCGGCGTGCCTCAGACTTGCGCGATGATTGCGATCCTCGGTGGACTCGGAGCCGCGATCCTCTGGGCAGCGGCCAACCTGGCGTCGGCGCGGTCGAGCCAGATCATCGGCGCGTCGTCGACCCTGGCCTGGATGACCCTCGTCGGGCTTGTGGTTCTCGTGCCGGCCGCGGCCCTCTCGGGGCCGGTGCCGCCGATCACGCCGGCGCTCGCTTTCTGGCTTTCGTGCTCGGGCCTTGGAGGCGTGATCGGGCTGCTGTTCCTGTATCGAGGCCTCCGCATCGGCAAGGTCGGCGCCGTGCTCGCGCTCGCGTCGACCGAAGGCGCCGCGGCGGCGGTCGTGGCGGTCATCCTGGGCGAGCGACTGACCATCCCCGTGGCGGTGATGCTCGGCGTCATCGCCGTCGGGATCGCCGTCGTGGCCATGGCCACGGGCGAGGCTTCCGAGGTCGCGCCCGCCGCGCCCGACGACGACGCCGTTCGTCGCGCCCCCGGCTCCGACCGGAAGGCGGCCCTCTTCGGTGCGGCGGCCGCGATCGCCTTCGGCTTCAGCATCTTCGGCACGGCGGAAGCCGGAATCAGCCTGCCCGTCGCCATGGCCATCATGCCGGCTCGCATTACCGGCGTGGCGCTCGTGTTCATCCCCATGGCCCTGGCGGGGCGCCTCCGAATCAGCCGTCGAGCCGTTCCGTTGATCGTGGTCGTCGCCCTCGGCGAGGTCCTCGGCAACGTGGCCTACGTTCTGGGGGCGCGGGAGAGCATCGCCGTAGCGGCGGTGCTGGCCAGCCAGTACGCGGCGGTTGGGGCGGTGGCAGCCTTCTTCCTCTTCCGCGAGCGGCTTTCGGGCCAGCAGCGCGCCGGGGTGGTCGCCATCGCGCTTGGTGTCGCGGTTCTCACCGCCGTCCGGGGATAAGGGGCAGAGCGGGACGGCACCTCCCGCCAATTGCCCGCTGGACGGCGCCGCATCGTCGACTAATATGGATCGGCCCGCTCGGCCGAGATGCGGCCCGAGCCTTCAGTCAGGGTCCCCACAGGGTCTTCGTAGATGGATCGAGTCGAGGTCGGGAAGGCCGAGCCCACTCGAATGGCGAAGCGCACCCGAAACGCCGGCGAAGCCAAGTTCGAGGCCGCCTTCAACACGGCCGGCGTGCCGATGAGCCTCTCGAGCTGGCCGGGCAACAAGCTGGTCGAGGTCAACGACGCCTTCTGCGAAACACTGGGCTATGAGCGCGCCGAGCTGATCGGCAAGACGCCCCCCGAGATCGGGCTCGACATTGATCCGGTGGGCCGCGACCGTCTCTTCGACGTACTCCGGAAACACGGCATCGCTCGCGACATCGAGGTCAGCCTCCGCGCTCACGACGGCCGAACCGTCCGCGGCACCTTCTCGGCGTCGCTCATCGATGGCGATGCCGACGGCGAGAAGCTGCTTCTCTTGTCCCTGGTCGACATGACCGAGCGCCGGGCCGCCGAAGGAGCCCTGCGAGCCAGCGAGGCCCGCTTCGCCGCGGCTTTCGAATCGGCCGGCGTGATGATGCTCATCGTTCGTGCCGCCGACGGCATCATCGTCGACGCCAACCGAGCCTTCCTGCGCGACACCGGCTATGGGTACGACGAGGTCGTCGGCAGGACCACGCGGGACCTGCGGCTCTTCGCCGACCCGGCGACCGGGCTCCAGATCGCGCAGGAGATCCGCGAGAAAGGGTACGTCCGGGGCCTCGAGACCCAGGTCGTCAACCGGGCCGGGGAGATCGTCTACGCCCTCTTCTCGACCGACCCGATCGAGATCGGCGGCGTGCCCCACTTGATCACGACGGTCTTCAACACCACCCAGCGCCGAAAGGCGGAGGACGCGCTCCGGGCCAGCGAGGAGCGCTATCGCAACCTCGTCGAGCAGACTGCGGACGGAGTTCTACTCATCGACCAGGATGGCCGCATCGTCGACACCAACCCGGCCATGGCCGATCACCTGGGTCGGACGATGGAAGAGCTGCGCGGCACCGTCTGGACGGACTACATAGATGCGGACCAGCTCCAGGATGTGCCCTTCATCTGGCCGCCGCTGGAGGCCGGCAAACCCGTCGTCTTCGAGCGCCGTGTCCGCAAGCCCGACGGGTCGGTCGTGGAGCTGGAGGTCCATGCCCGCCAGTTTGCCCAGGGCTGGATGCTCGGCACGGCCCGTGACATAGGGGCTCGCAAGGCGGCCGATCGGGAGCGGGCCGAGCTGGAGGACCAGCTCCGCCAGGCCCAGAAGATGGAGGCCGTGGGCCGTCTCGCTGGCGGCATCGCCCACGATTTCAACAACCTGCTGACCGCCGTCAACGGCTACGCCGATCTACTGATCACCGAGCTGGGAGACAGCCCGCTGACCGACGATGCGCGGGAGATCCGGCGCGCCGGGGCCCGGGCGGCCGAGCTGACCCGCCAGGTTCTGGCATTCGCTCGCCGGCAGGTCCTGGCGCCCCGGGCGGTGGACGTGAACACCGTCGTCGGAAGCGTCGGCCAGATGCTCGGACGGCTGATCGGCGAGCAGGTCCGGCTCGTCATGACCCTCTCCCCCGAGCCGGCCGTCGTGATGGCCGACCCCGGGCAGCTGGAGCAGGTACTGGTCAACCTGGCCATCAACGCCCGCGACGCCCTACCGGACGGCGGCACTCTCGAGATCGGCACCTCCGGCGTCGACGCCGAAGCGGCACTCAAGCGCGGCATCGAAGGCCCGGCCGTGCTGCTGACCGTGACCGACGACGGCGCCGGGATGGACGAGGCGACGCTGGCCCAGGCCTTCGAGCCGTTCTTCACCACCAAGATGGCGGGCTCGGGCACAGGGTTGGGGCTGGCCACGGTCTACGGCATCGTCCATCAATCGCACGGCGAGGTATGGGCCGAGTCGACGCCGGGGCATGGGACGACAGTCTCGGTTCTGCTGCCGCGGGTGGACGCCAGGCCGGAATCGGGCGGCGGACCGGAGCCCGTGGCGGCCGACGCCGCCGGCAAGGCGACCGTTCTCGTGGTGGAGGACGAGGCCGCCGTTCGCGGTTTCGTCGTCTCCACACTGGAGCGGGCCGGCTACCGGGTCCTGGTCGCGGCCACGCCCGCCGAAGCGATAGCGCTGACCGACGGCCTGGGCCAGCCCATCGATGTCCTGCTCACGGACATGATCATGCCCGAGATCTCCGGCCTGATCCTGGCCAGGCGGCTGGTGGTGAGCAGGCCATCGATGAGCGTGGTCCTGATGTCGGGCTATGACCCGGAGCTCTCCGCCGCCCCGGTCGAGGGCGGCTTCCGGTTCCTCGCCAAACCCTTCGGCCGTGATGCGCTGATCGCCGCGATCGCGGCCGCCGTCTCCGCGTAAGGCACACATTCGGGCGCGTGCCTATCCTTCGCCCCATGTCCCTTCCACCGCCCAGCCGGCGCACCCGCCTTCGGAGCCTGCTGGTCGATCTCGAACCGGTCAAGCGCGACCGCGATTTCAGGATGCTCTGGCTCGGGCAGCTGGTCAACGGCGTGGGCCGCCAGGTGACGGTGGTGGCCTTGCCTTTCGAGCTTTGGCAGCTCACCCACAACTCGCTCTCGATCGGCCTCCTGGCGCTCGTCCAGCTGGTCCCCATCCTGATCTTCTCGCTCGGCGGCGGGGCGATCGCCGACGCCGTGGATCGCCGCCGCCTCCTCATCGCCACGCAGGCACTCCTGGCGGCCTGCAGCCTTTGCCTGGCCGTGATCGCCGCCCAACCGAGCCCTCCGATCTGGGCCCTGTACGCCGTCGCGTTCGTGGCTGCCGGAGTCGGCGCCGTCGACATGCCGGCGCGGTCCTCCGCGGTGCCACGGCTCGTTCCTCGCGAACGACTGCCGGCGGCGATCGCCGTCAACTGGCTCAGCGGCCAGACCGTGTCGGTGGCCGGCCCGGTCTTCGCCGGCGTCCTCATCGCCGCCTCCGGAGTGGCCACGGCCTTCGCCTTCGACGTGGTCACGTTCATGGCCAGCCTGGTCGCGTTGCTTCTCATCGCCCCGATCCCGCCCCACCCGGACGCCGCCCGGCCCAGTCTCAAGTCGATCGCCGAGGGACTTCGCTTTGCCCGAGCCAGGCGGATCGTGCTGGCCAGCTTCGTCATCGATTTGGACGCGATGATTTTCGGCATGCCGAGCGCGCTCTTCCCGCAGCTCGCCCTGACCGTCTTCAACGCCGGCGCCGCGGGCTACGGTCTGATGAACGCGGCCCCGGCCGTCGGCGCGCTGCTGGGCGCGATCCTGAGTGGCTGGGTGGGCCGGGTCCGCCGCCCGGGCCGCGGAGTCGTCGTCGCGGTCGCGGGCTGGGGCGCCGCCATCATCGCCTTCGGCCTGCTCACCGCAAGCTTCCCGCTGGCGCTGATATGCCTGGCATTTGCCGGCGCGGCGGACGTCATCAGCGCGGTGCTTCGGGCCTCGATCGTCCAGCTCACGACGCCCGACCGGCTCCGCGGCCGCGTCTCGTCCATCCACTCTCTTGTGGTGACCAGCGGGCCACGCTTTGGCGATGCCGAGGCCGCGGGCGTGGCCGCCATCGCGGGGCCGCAGTTCTCCGTGGTCTCCGGCGGGATCCTGTGCCTGGTCGGGTTGGTGGCCGTCGTGGCGGTCTTCCCGGAGCTGCTCGGATACGAGCACCGCTCCCCGGAGCCGCTCGCCGGGCCCGCACCGTGACAAACGTGCAGTCTCTGGCCTGACAG
Source organism: Chloroflexota bacterium (assembly GCA_003157875.1). GTDB lineage: Bacteria > Chloroflexota > Limnocylindria > Limnocylindrales > CSP1-4 > Fen-1039. The sequence continues at coordinate 8,326 of PMKV01000143.1, read as the reverse complement.
ACGTGCGGTCGGGCAGCAGACACTGGACGCGCGGCCGCATGGGCCGGACAATTCGCTGCGGGCCACGCAGCGGGGGTGATGCTGCGGGAGGCTCCGGGGTTTCGGCGTCCCAGCAGTGGAACCTGTCAGATTCCGTCACGCAGGTAGCCGTGTACACGCCATCGGCAGCCGTGGAGTAGCCGCTGCCGTCGTCGACCGGGAGGGTATTCAACAATGAAGCGCCGTGGCCTCGCCCTGTGTGCGGGAGTGCTATTGCTGGGCCTGCTGCCGGGGTCTGTCCTGGCGAAGCCCGGCGTCGATCAGCAGATGACCGACTGTACGACCGGCTTTGGCAGCCACCCCTTCGCCCAGACCTTCACGACGGGCATGACCGGCACACTGACCGGCGTCGACCTGAATCTCACGGAGACCTCGAAGAAGTCCATCACGGTCTCGATCTTCTCCGCTCCCTTCGGGACCCCGACCGGACTGAGCCTGGCGAGCGGATCCACCACCGTAAACTTCTCCGGCTGGTACTCCTTCGATTTCTCCATTCCCCTCAGCGTCACGGCCGAACGCAAGTACGCGATCGTCTTCGACGTAGGCACGGGCAGCGCGTGCGGTTCAAATGCCAACAAGTACCTCCGCGGCGAGGCGCTGGTTCAGAACCCCACCTGGTCGGTCCTGACGGGCGCTGATTTCGCATTCAAGACGTATATGCTGGCGCCGCTCCCGACGGCGACGCCCTCGCCTGTCCCCACGCCGGCCCCGACACCTCCGCCGGCGCCGGCCGCGACTCCCCTGCCCACGACGGCCCCGGGCGCGACCGCCACGCCCGCCTCTACGGCATCGACCAGCCCGGCCGACGCGTCGGGCTCCGCGGAACCGAGCGCCACCGACACCTCCACCTCGACGGCTTCGCCGACGACCGCCGACTCGGGTACGTCCGGCAGCCCAAGCGCCGGCCTCTCGGCCGCCGCGACGCCGGCTACCGGTTCGAGTGACACCGGAGGCTCGTCGGGCTCGGCCCTGCCGATCATCCTGGGCGCGATCCTGGTGCTGGCCGCGGTCGGCGGCGGCATCGGGTTCGTGCTGTGGCGGCGACGGCGGCTCGGGCCGCGGACCTAGACGGGTCGTATCCACGCCGCAGCGCTCGTGCCAACGTGCTCCACGCCCGGCACGTCGACGGCCGTAAGTTCCGAGTCCTGGCTGCCGTAGACTGAGGCGATGGCAACGTCGCCTCGTGCCTTCGTGCTGCGAAACACCCGCCTCCGTCCGGTGCCGGGCCTCGAGGAGATCCGCCTCCACCTCGCCGACGAGGTGCTGCAGCTGTGGCACGCCGTGGAGCTCGAGATGGACGATCCCGATCCCCCGCTCCCCTATTGGGCATTCGCGTGGGCGGGCGGCCTCGCAATCGGCCGGTACCTGCGCGAGCACCCAGAAGCGACGGCGGGGCGGCGGGTCTTCGACATCGCGTCCGGTTCGGGGCTGTGCGCGATCGCGGCGGCCAGAGCCGGGGCGGCCGATGCCAGCGGGGCCGACATCGACGCCTTCGCCGCGGCGGCGATCGAGCTCAATGCCCGGGCCAACGGCTGCAGAGTGTCGGCCGTGCGGCGCGACGTCCTGGGAGAGGATCCGCCCGACGTCGACGTCATCCTGGCCGGCGACTGCTGGTACGAGGCACCCCTGGCCGAACGCATCCTGCCCTGGCTTCGCCGCGCCCGAGACCGCGGCATCGACGTCCTGATCGGCGACCCCGGCCGCCGCTACCTGCCAACAGACGAGCTGGTGGAGCTTGCCTCGTACCAGGTCCACACCACGACCGAGCTCGAGGACCTCGCCCTAAAGCAGGGCATGGTCTATGCCATGCGCCCGGCCCGGACATCGGTCGGCTGACGGCCTGAACACCCGGCGCGGCAGAGCGCCAGCAATGCCGTTGTCTACGAGGTAACGGTTATGGCGTATGCGGCCGACGTTTGGTCAAAGCCGCCGCCGACAACCCTAACCAAGAGTGTATAGGTCCCTTCGGGCAGACTAGAGTAGGGCGGATCGCCCGGACCTCCGGACCATGTGGCTGACCCTCCAGAGGCGCCCCCGCTATACGAGCAGGCGACCGGGTCGGCGACTGTGACGGTCAATGGACTAGGCTGGCCGTTGCAGGTGATCACTGGAACAGGCGGCGTCGGTATGACGTGGATCGAGACTGGATTCGAATCCTGGTGCCAGCTGCCCATGTCCACGTGCAATTGGACCGTATAGTCTCCGGCCGCCAGGGATGCCCAGGATGAGGGACTCGGGCTGACACCGTTGAGAGACCAAGTCGCCGTCGGAGAGCCACTCCATGGGGTCCACGAGCAGGAGACGGATGTGGCGTCCGAGATGCTCAGACTCGTGGACCCGTTGCAGACGATCGCCGGCGTTGGGGGCGAGGATGGCGTAATCGTCGGCGCAAGTGTGGGGGTCGCGGTCGGTGCGAGAGTGGGAGCCTTCGACGGCGTGGGCGTCGGCGTTCGCGTTGGCCCGGCGGAGGTGCCGGTTGTAGGCGAGCCGACCCCGCTCGGGCTTGCGCTCGACCCGGCCGACGCCGTCTCGCCCGCGACGGCCCCTGGGCTCGTGGTGGAATCGCCTGTCCCAGGCGTATCGGTCGTGCCATCGGCGGAAGACGGCGTTGCCGTGACGTCGGCCACAGCCGGAGCCGGCCGGCCCCCGGCGGCCGCCAGAGCCATCCCGCCGCCGACGATCGCCAGGATCATGGCTGCGCCCAGCGCCACCCGCGTTGCGTTGCGGCGGAAGGGGCCTGGCTGCCGTGAGCTCGGCTCAACGGGGCGAACGACCGGGCGCACGATCGTCGATGAAAGGGGCGCCGGACCGGCGGGCGCCATTGCGGCGGACGCCATTGCGGCGGGTGCCATTGCGGCGGGCGCCAACGGTCGAGCGGTCTGGGATCGCATGGCCTGGTATGGGACGGGCAGGCCGTCGCCGGCCCTGGCCCTGACCGCGCACTGCTGGCAGCTACCCCAGGAGCTGGCCCAACATTCGTGACAGACGAACTGGCCGCACTGAGGGCAGAGGTGCACGGTCTGGACGTAGGTCTGGTACGCCTCGTCTTCGTCCTTTGCCAGGAGCCGCCGGCGCGCATCACCAAAGGCCGAACCGGGGCCCTTGTTGCCGCGCAGGCTCCAGCTAATCCCCATCGCCAGCGCCTGGAACTGACCCCCAAGACTCAGGCGTCCGGTGGATACCGGCGGCACGAATCCCCGCAGGCAGCGCTCGCACGTGAACTCGAAAGACGTCGACGACCCTCTGGACCCAGGAGTCGCACCCACAACCCCAACCTCCCGCTCTGGCGAGGCGAGTCGCGATCTACCCTCGCGCTCGCCGAACACCCCATGGCTGTCGAATTAGTCAACACAGATTAGCGCTTCGCGTACTTGTGTACTCAGCGAGATAGGTAACCATGCGTAGCAAAACGGTGACGACCAGCACCGTCCGAAGCGCACCAGACCAGTCCGCTCCCGCCCTCACCCAACCTTTCCGCTAGCGGTCGGATGGTTGGGGACACGCCGGTCAGTCCAACTTCACAGCCCGAACCTGGCCTTGATCTTGCCCAAAAGAAGCGCGCCGGTCGGCGTCGTATACGAAAAGATGTAGCCGTAGTCCTCGCGGATCAGAGCGATATCCGTATGGTTCTGGCGGTTGATGATCGCGAGCAGCTTCCGGGCCCAGGCGATGTCGCCGCCCGAACCCTGCGGAATCCCGGCAGTGGCCTCGAGGGCACGACATACCCGGCCGAACGACTCGCTGTGGTTGCCGAGCCTCATTACAGGCATCGCAGGCTCCCCGTCTGAGCGGAAGCACGCGGTACTTCCTTACGCTAGGGATCGGTTCGTGCCTCCACGAATGAAGGTCGACGGTGGACTCCGGCCCGGCGCGCACAAGGCGGCGCCGCCGGAGGTTGACGTCGGCGTCATCGAGGGACGTATCATCGGATTCGTGTTCGCCCCGACGCCCAGCCAGTCAGACCGCCCGATCTCCGAGCTCCTCGCGGAGGGCCGTCCGCTGCGCTCGCTCGAATTCTTCCCGCCCAAGGACGAGCCGGGCGTCGAGGCCCTGCGCCAGACCGCCGCCGCGCTGCGACGAATCGAGCCGGATTTCGTGTCGGTCACCTACGGCGCGGGGGGCAGCACGAAGGGGCGCACCGCCCAGGTCTCCTCGCTGCTGCGGGCCGAGTTCGGCTTCACGGTCATGCCGCATCTGACCGCGGTCAGCCACACCCGAGCCGAGGTTGCGGCCGTCGCGGAGGAGCACTACGCCCGGGGAATACGCAACATCATGGCCCTGCGCGGCGACCTGCCCAACGGCCTGCCGCCGGCGACAGCGTTCAGGGACGGACTGCGCTTCGGCTGCGACGTCGTCGCCCTGCTCAAGGACCTTCATCCCGACCTGTGCCTGGGCGTAGCCGGCTATCCGGAAAAGCACCCCGAGGCGCCCTCGTTCGAAGCCGATCTCGTCAACCTGCGGCGCAAGGTCGACGCCGGGGCATCGTTCATCACCACCCAGCTCTTCTTCGAGAACGAGGCCTACTACCGCTTCGTAGATCGATGCCGCGCGGCCGGGATCGACGTCCCGATCGTCCCGGGCATCATGCCCATGCTCTCGCTCAAGCAGGTGACACGGATCACCACAACGTGCGGCGCCAGGCTTCCGGACCGGCTGATCAGGCGCATCGAAGCCGCCGGAGACCAGCCCGAGATCGTCGAGGCCCTCGGCATCGATTGGGCACTGACCCAGATCCGCGACCTCCTCGCCGCCGGAGCCCCCGGCTATCACCTCTACATCCTTAACCGCGCCCGGAGCGCCCTCACCCTGGCCGCCGGACTCGCGGCGTGAGGCCGTCGCCGTCGGGATGACCGCCTACGCCCCGTCCAGGAACGACGCGACGGTCGTGGCCAGGGTCGGAGAGACGTCGATGTCGTAGTGGGTCGCGCGGGGCAGTATCGCGAGGGCGTGCCGCGTCATCCCTGAGCGATCCCAGACGGCATCGCGCTTCCCGCCGCCTAGAAGCTCGAAGAACTCGACCGCGTGACGGGGCGGCAGGCCGTCCGCATCGCCGAGAACGATCAGCACCGGCATCGGCAGGCTCCGGACCTCATCTGTCCAGTCATAGTCGAGCTTGAGCAGCGTGGTTATCTGGGTCGCCAGGATCGGCCAATCCTCGACTCGCGGCGCGACCCGCCGGTATGTCTCGTACATCGGCGTCTGCTTCATCGACTCGGCCATCTCCGGCCCCATCCGATCGAATCCGGCGATCATCTCGGGATGCCAACCGCTTCGCTTGAACGGCGCCGACACCAGCACGAGCTTGCGAACAGATGCCGGATGCTGGATTGCCGTCCGGAGGGCGACTCCGCCGCCGAGCGAGAATCCCATGACGTCCGCCTGCTCGTGGCCGAGGTGGCGAATCAGCGCGGCTACGTCGTCGGCCATGGTCTCGAAGCGCATCGGCCGGTCGACGGCGGGGGTCCGCCCGTGCGACTGCAGGTCTACGCCGATGACCTGGCGCCCGTCGGCCAGGGCCGCGACGTTCGGGCCGAACATCTCGACCGAGCCGAAGCCGCCGTGGATGAGGACGAGCGGCGATCCGCTGCCGAAGATCTGGTAGGCCAGGTCGATGCCGTTGACGGGGGCGAGGCCGGAGGTGGGGGCAGTGGTCGCCATGGGCTGGCTCCTTGCGGGCGTCGACGCGGCGCTCGCAGACAGTGTGGCTCGAGCGCGCCCGCCGTCCGACCGGCGAGGCGGGCGTGCCACTGGGCGGACCACGATTGGCAGAACCGGCCCGTCAGCGGCCGCTCATCGCGGAGCCTTCGAGGATCGCGGCGGGCTCTCCCGCAGAAGCTGCCGGCGCCGCCACCACCTCGAGGTCGTGGATGTAGCGGCGACCGCGCATCCACGAGGCCGCGGCGGCACCGATCGAGAGCACCACGCAGACGGCGAAGGCGACCCTCAGCCCGTCGAGGAACGGCCCGGCGAGGAGATTCGGGAAGAAGGAGGTGCTGAGAATGGTCGCCTGGGTCGAGCTCGTGAGAGTCGCCAGGACATTGGCCGGGATCAAGGTCGCCATCGGGTTGTAGCCGAGGAAAGCTGCGAAAAGCGCACCGCTCGGCGGGATTCCGGAGAGCTTCGTGGCCAACGCATCCGGGACTCCGGCCGCTGTCAGATGGCCGTACATCGCACCGGGTAGCCGGGTCGAGAGACCCGCGATCACGAGAGTGAAGATGAACGTCATGCTGAGACTCTGGGCAACGTTCTGGAAAGTCGCTCGCATGCCCGACGAAGCGCCGCGGTGTTCGGGCGGCACGGCGTTCATGATCGAGGCCGTGTTGGGCGCCGCGAAACTCCCCGAACCGATGCCGAGCGCCAGGAGAAGCAGGCCGAACGGCAGGTAGTCGAAGTCGGCCGGCACAAGCAGGAAGACGGCAAACGCGGCCGCCGACAGGAGCATGCCTCCGGTCGAGAAGTAGCGCGCCCCGTACCTGTCTGAAAGCCGGCCGCACAGGGGTCCGGCGATGAGGAACCCAATCGTCATCGGAAGCATGCAGATGGCCGCCCAGAGCGGCGCGTCCTGGAACGCGATCCCGTGGAGCGGCAGCCAGATGCCCTGCAGCCAGACGATGAGGATGAACTGGAGTCCGCCGCGCGCCAGCGACGATAGGAACCCGGCGATGTTGCCCGCGGTGAACATGCGGATGCGGAATAGCTCGAGCCGGAACATCGGGTCCTGAACGTGGCCCTCGACGATGGCGAAGAGGACGAGCAGCAGCGCGCCTCCGGCCAGTTCGCCGATCACCCACGGATTGCCCCAGCCCATGTTCGAGTCGCCGTATGGCTGGATCGCATATGTGAAGCCGACCAGCACGAGGACGAGACCGGCGGCGAACAGGACGTTGCCGGGAATGTCGAGGTGCTGGTGCTTGCGGATCGTGGCCGTCTCGTGGAGCACGAGATACGCCCACACGGTTCCGACGATCCCGAACGGCACGCTCACGAGGAAGACGGCACGCCAGTCGATCTCGGCCAGGACCCCGCCGATGAGCAGCCCCACGAACATGCCGGCGAGGATGCCTATCTGGTTCACGCCCATCGCCAGGCCGCGTTGGTCGGGCGGGAAGGCGTCGGTCAGGATGGCGGCTGAGTTGGCCATCAGGAACGCGCCGCCCACCGCCTGGATGATCCGGAAGACGATGATCTGAAGGGCCGCGTCGTTCCCCTGGCCTTGCACGAAGAAGCACAGGATCGAGCCCAGCGTGAAGATCGCGAAGCCGGCGTTGTACAGGCGGACGCGGCCGTACATGTCGGAGATTCGACCCGCCGTCACGAGCAGCGTCGCGGTCACGAGCGTGTAGCCGACGAGCATCCAGAGCATGTAGTCGGATTCGCCGGGTGCCAGCGGGTCGACTCCGATGCCGCGGAAGATCGCCGGCAGCGAGATGAGGAGAACGCTCGCGTTGAGCCCGGCCATCAGGATGCCGAGCGTCGTGTTCGACAGGGCAATCCAGCGGTAGTCGATATGGGCGAGCCGCCGCTGCCGAGCGGGGGCCGTCATCGCCCCGCCTCAGGACCGGCGACGACGAGTTCGAGCTCGTCGGTTCCATCGGACGAGCCGTCGGCGTCCGACTCCGGCCGGATCGCGAGGACCCGCTCGAGGAGCTCGGAGAGCACCGCCTGGTCGGTCGCTTCGAGCGCAAAGAGCCGGCGAGCGACGTCGCTCTCGGCGAATCGGGCCCGGACTTCCATCGCATCCCGCCCGGTCCCCGTCAGTTGGACCAGGGTCACGCGCCGATCGCTCGGACTGGCGACTCGGGCGACGAGCCCCGCACGCTCGAGACGATCGACGAGGTTGGTGATGGTCGAGCGAGCCAGGCCGAGCTCGGCGCCGTACCGGCTCACGGGGACCTCGCCCAGGCGGTCCAGCACTCGTACCGCGAAGAGGTCGCCGATCGAGATGCCGTGGCTGGCCGCCAGTTCGTGTTGGAGCGGCTCAGCCAGGGCGACTGCGCGCAGGAATGCTCGAAGCGTGCGCCGCTGGGCGGCGGTCAAGTTCATGAAAGAAGCTCCCACGATGCGGATAATCCGAGCGTTGGGAGCATTGTAGCCGAGACGGGTGTCGGCGACTCGACACCGACCGCCGCGAGCGACGCGCATACTCGGCGCGCCACGTCTGCGGCGCGCCGCACCTGGCCTGAGGCCTGAGGCATGAGGAGGGATACCGTGGGAACTAGATTGCGCGGTCGGAGCCGATGGCTCGCGCCAGCCTGTCTGGCGATTCTGACGCTTGGAACCCCGGGGG
>PMKV01000121.1 GCA_003157875.1 Chloroflexota bacterium | reverse complement strand
CCCGCGTGTCGTCCGCGACATCGCCATGCGCTTGAACAAGGAGGTCCAGCTGGTCATCGAGGGCAAGGAGACCGAGCTGGATCGGTCGGTCCTCGAGGAGGTCGGCGACCCGTTGGGCCACCTCGTGCGCAACGCCCTGGACCACGGCATCGAGCCGCCCGAAGAGCGCCGAGCCCTCGGCAAGTCCGAGCCGGCGACCGTGCGCCTCACGGCCCGCCACGCCGACGGCCGCATCCTCATCACCGTCGAGGACGACGGGCGGGGCATCGATCCGGGGGCGATGCGACGGGCCGCGGTGGAGAAGGGCCTGATGTCCCGCGAGGCCGCCGACGCGACGAGCGACACCGAAATCCTGCGCGTCATCTTCCTGCCGGGCTTCTCCACGGCGAAGGTCGTGACCGAAGTTTCCGGTCGTGGCGTCGGCATGGACGTCGTGCGCAACAACATCGAACACCTGGGCGGCTGGGTGGACGTTTCCAGCACTCCTGGTCAGGGCACGCGTGTCTCGCTGTCGCTGCCGTTGACCCTGGCCATCATCGGCGCGCTGCTGGTCCGGTCCGGGGCTCGGATCTGCGCCCTGCCGCTGACCGGCGTGGTGGAGACGTTACGAGTGGAGCCCAACTCCTTCGCCCGGGTCCGCGGCCGCAACGTCCTGACGCTTCGAGACCGCGTCATTCCGGTGGAGCAACTGGACAACGCCCTGGGCGACGCGCCGCGACCCCTGGCGGCAAACGATCGAGGTTTCATCAACCTGGTGGTGGTCCGGTCTCGCGGCACCGAGATGGCCCTGGCGGTTGACGCCTTCGTCGGCCAGCACGAGATCGTGCTGAAGTCGCTGAGCGAAGTCACGGGCCAGCGAACGGCGCTGGCCGGCGCTACGGTCATGGCCGACGGCGCGGTGGGCCTCGTCGTGGACATTGCCGCCTTGCTGGACCACTACTCGTCGTCACGCCCGGCTTCGGACGCCGACGAGGAAGCCAGGGCGTCGAGGCGCAAGCGCAAGGTCGCCTAGTTCTAGTCCTGGTCCGCAGATCCGGCTGCTGCGCCCTTCGGCTCGCGCCGGCCCCTACCTCCCACGAGTACTTGCTCGCGGCGTCGTGGCGTGGCAACTTTCAGCCGATGACAGCCCCCGTGAACGTCCTTGTCTACGGCGCCCTCGACGCTGGCAGCTGCGACGTGTTCCGAGCGGGCATGTACCGCGAGCATCTGGCCGCCCTGGGGGTGACGCTGCGGCCCTGGACGGAGCTGCGAGTGGACTTCGCCCCAGGCTGGGATGGCCGACAGCAGGAAGCGCTCGACGCCGGTGCGTTCGAGATCGACAGGACGGACCTGGACTGGGCCGACGTCGTCGTCTTCCGCCGCTACTACTTCACCAGCTACGCCTGCCTGGCCTGCGACACGGCGTCCCGCTCCGAGGAGGAAATGAGCCGGCACGCGCAGGCAACCGGCCATGGCGTTCGCGGCCCGCTCGACCGACTGCTGCGGCCGCTTTGGTCACGCCTGGAGTCCGACGCCTCGTTCCTGGGCGGGCGGGCGATCGTGTACGAGACGGACGACGATGTCCTGGCCACGCCGGCCTGGACCGGCCAATCGGCAGTGGCCGGCATCGAGGCGGACCTCGTTCGCTCGATGCTGAGACGCGCCGATCTGGTGTCCGTCTCCACGCCGCCGCTCCAGAAGGTTGCGGGCCGTTACAACGAGTCCGTTCGCCTCATCCGCAACGCGGTCGAGCCGGCCTGGTACCCGGATCCAGCCGGCGTGCCGGACCGCGATGGCGAACCGCGGTTGCTTTTCTACGGCGTCCCGCTGCGGCTTCGGGACTATGCGGTCTGCCGCGATGCGGTCGACGAGCTGGCTCGTTCGCTGCCCGGCACGAGGCGGGTATGGATGGGCGGAGACGACCCGGCCGTCAGGGACGTCTCCGATGAGATCGTCGGCTACGTCCGCGGCGCCCCGGCCTTTGCCCGGGCGCTTGTCGAGGCCCGGCCCCACATCGGCCTGGCGCCCATCGCCGACGAGCCGTTCAATCGAGCCCGCTCGGAGCTGCACTGGCTCGAATACGCCATGGCCGGCGCTCCCGCTGTGGCCTCGCGACTGATGGGCGGCGGCCCGTATGAAGTCATTCGCGACGGCGAGGATGGCCTTCTGGCTCGCAACAAGAGTGAGTGGCGAGAGGCGATCAAGTCCCTCGCCCAATCCCCAGCGCGACGTTTGGAGATCGCCGGCCGGGCCCGAGAAAGGGTGCTGGTCGAGTACCGCGCCGCCGACCGCGCCATCGAATGGGCCGAAGCGTATCGATGGGCCGCCGAGCACGCGGGTCGCGGGCGGGCCGCCAGGCCCTGACCGACTTGCACCGTGACCGAGCGGTCGACTAGCCGGCGACGCGCATGACCCCCGCGAGATCGCCGCTATCCATCCCGGCCGACATCGCCTGGAACCCACCGAGCAGCTTGATGAACTCCCTCAGGATCTCGTCGCTGAACTGGCCGCGCATGGCGACCCGCATGATGTGGAGCGCGTCGAAGGCGCTCACGGCCATCCGGTACGGGCGCTTGGAGGTCAGGGCGTCGAAGGCGTCCACGATGCCGACCAGCTGCGAGTCGAGGGCGATGCCCGACTCCAACCGGCCTGCCGGATAGCCCGAGCCGTCGCACCGCTCGTGATGCTCGGCGATGATGTGGGCGTAGGAGGGTGGATAGCCCAGGGCCCGCACGATCATGTCGTGGCCGGCCTTGACGTGGGTGCGCATGACCTGCCACTCGGACGCGTCGAGCGTCGACGCCTTGTCCAGCACGACGCGCGGAACCCGGTTCTTGCCGATGTCGTGGAGCAGCCCACCGCGAGCCACGTCTCGTATCGCGTCCGTGGACCCGAACTGCATGAAGCGGGCCAGGACGATGCCGTAGACGGCGGTGTTGATGGCATGAGTGTGGGTTGCGACGTGCTTCTGCATCGTGGCCACCATGGCCCAGACCATCTCCTCGTCGTCGATCAGGTGGAGAGTGATGGCGTCGATGGTCTGATGGGTCAGCAGCAGGCCGTCGTGATCGAGCGGGTTCTCTCGGGTGAAGACGGGCGTCAGGACCTTGGCGGCGATCGAGTAGGCCGTCTTGCTGCGCTCCACCGGCGTCATGCGCTGGTTGGCGAGCACCCTTGGCAGCGACGCCGCCAGGGCGCCGCGGAGCAGGTCGGAGTCGATCTCGCGGACCAGGAACGACATGCCCCGTTGGGCTCGGGTGATGACCTTGCGCAGGTCGCCGCCTCTCATCGCGTAGAGGATCGGCCGCGGGCCGCGCCAGATGTACAGGTCACACGGCAACGTCGCGATATCTGTCAGTACCCGAGCCGGTACTGGCTCGTATCCCGGAGGGGCCGGAGTGATGAACGGGTGGGCCGACATGAGCACTCTCAACCACAAGGATGAACTCACAAGAGGTGTCGGCCCACCTCGAACCCCCTTTAGGTCCGGCGCGTCGGTCAATACCCGCGAATCGAGGCCGATACCTACAGCGATGGAGACGCCACCTCGACCCGAGCGGCCCATGGCCCTACCCATATTCGCGCCCGTCCCGGAACTGGACGAAGACGCCTACGACCGCATGGCCAAGGACGTGCGGACGCTGCTCGGCATCGACCTGAGCCAGTACAAGCCGGCCCAGGTGTGGCGGCGGGTCAACGGCTTCGCCACCGCTCGCGGCCTGGCCGACGCCGACGCGCTGGTCGCGAGGGCGGGCCAGGACGCCGCGCTGCGCCAGGCCTTCCTGGACATGCTCACCATCAACGTCAGTGAGTTCTTCCGCAACCCCGAGGCCTGGGACATCCTGGTCGCCCAGTACCTCAAGCCGATGCTGCTCGGCCAGCTCTCAATCCGCATCTGGAGTGCCGGCTGCTCGCTCGGCTATGAGCCGTTCACGATCGCCATGCTGGCCAGGGAGATCGCGCCCCACACGCCCGTACACATCCTGGCCACAGACCTCGACGACACGGTCCTCTCCCGGGCTCGGAGCGGCGTCTACACCGAAGCCCAGATGGCCGGCGTCTCGCCTTCCCGTCGAACCCGCTTCTTCCGTCAGGTCGACAAGAACTGGGAGGCCAGGCCCGAGCTTCAGGCCATGATCACCTGGCAGCGTCACGACCTGCTGCGGGACCCATACGAGCGACCGTTCGACATCATCTGCTGTCGCAACGTGGTCATCTACTTCACCGAGGCCGCAAAGACGGAGATGTACAAGCGCTTCTGCGAATCACTGCGGGTCGGCGGCGTACTCTTCCTCGGCGCGACCGAGTCGATCCCGAACGTGAGAGCGGTCGGTCTGACGCCTTCCGGCTTGACCTTCTACAAGCGGCCCTGAGGACGTTGGGCCCATTTCGCAGGCCCGTCCCCGGCGTATCGACCCCGCAACTCCTGCGGCGCCGCTCCATGCCGCCGCCTCGTGGATAACCGGGGCAGCTCGTGGAAAACTGGCCGCGAGGGGCGGGGGTCCTCCCCAATACCATGCAAACGCCGCATGCCAGGGTACCTGCCCGTGGGCTACCTTTTCGCTCGCATGACCAGCCCGACTCCACTTCACTCCGTCTCCGCCAGATCGCAGTGTGTCCTCATCATCGACGACGACGAGTACGTGCACGGCGCTCTCGAGGCGGCGCTGCGAGGCTTGCGAGTTCACCTCCTGACGGCCCACACCGCGGCCGAGGGAGAGAGCCTGGCGCTGCAGTACCAGCCCACGCTCGCCATCGTGGACGTCGGCCTGCCCGACCGGGACGGCTACCAGCTGACCGCGGACATGCGGCGGGCTCCAGGCCTGGCGAGCATGCGCGTTCTGATACTCACCGGGCAATCTCCCGACGAGGCTGCGGCCAGCCATGCCGGCGCGAACGGGCTGATCCAAAAGCCATTCAGGCTGCACCATTTCCTGGATCTGGTTCGTGAGCAGCTCGGCAATCGTGATCGCGACGAGGCCCGCATGCCCGCAGTCCTCGCTCGAGGCGCGTAGCTCGGGCGGCGAAGGCAGCCGGCGGAGACCAACAGCCGGGTCCAAATGGCCCCCGACAGGGCATCGTCCGGCGAAGTCTCACGCATCCTCGTCCGAAGCGGGGTTCAGGCCTTCCGGTGACTGATAATCTTGCCCAGGGGCCACTCGACGGAGGGCAGGTTCGGCATTACCAAAGCTGGGGTGGCAACTCATCGGCTGCTCGACGGCATCGCACGTGGGCTATTCCACGCATCCAAACGGCGCACTAGGGTCTTAGTCTTGCACAGGATCATCATCCCGAGGGACAGCGCCAACGACGAATCCGCGGTTCTGACCCGGCTCCACGTCACCGATTCGACGCAGGTACAGGTCGGGCAGTTGATCGCCGAGATCGAGCTCACCAAGACGGCGATGGACATCCATGCCCCGGTCGCGGGCGTCATCTACCTGGCCCCATCCCTCCATGTCGACGCGGTCCTACGCGTGGGCGCCATACTGGCGGTCATCGCCACAGACGGCGTTCCGCCGGACCCTGCGGTGTTCCGGCAAGAGATGCCATCGGCGCCTGCTGCGGACGCGACGCCGCGCACCTCGGATGGCCCGAGGTTCTCGAAAGCCGCAGCGGCCCTCGTCGACAGACACGGGCTCGACCGGAGTCTCTTCGCCAATCTCGAGCTCGTTCGCGCCGAGGACGTGGAGACATATCTGGAGCGAACGCCGGCCACCGGGATGGAGGCCGACGCGGGCGTGGAACGCACCCTGCTGTTCGGCGCCGGAGGCCACGCCAAGGTCTGCGTGGACCTTCTGCGCAGGATTCCGGGCCCGCCGGTAGCCGGTGCGGTGGAGTTTGGGTGGCGCGCGGGTAGCACCGTCGCCGGTATTCCGGTGCTCGGCGACGACTCCGACGATACGCTGCGCCGCCTTCATGATCAGGGATTCACCGCCGCGGTCGTAGCCGTCGGGTCGCTCGATCGGCGGAGCCGCCGCATCGAAATACTGGATCGACTCCTTGCGATTGGATTCTCGGTACCGCCCCTGATTCATCCGGATGCCAGTGTCGATCCATCAGCGGAGATCGGAGTGGGCGTTCAGGTGATGGCTGGAGCCGTTGTGAGTGCCGACGCCAGGCTCGGCGATATCTGCATCATCAACTCGAACGCCGTCGTGTCACACGACTGCGTGCTCGGACGGAATGTCCACATGGCACCCGGAGCGGTGCTCGCAGGCCGCGTTGTCGTCGGCGAGAGTTCGACCGTTGGCATGGCCGCGACCGTCTATCTTGGGCTCCGAATAGGATCCAATGTCGTTGTGCAGAATGGTTGCCACATCTTCCGCGATCTTGCCGACGGCGAGGTCGCCAAGGCGAAATAGCAGGACCGATCGCGGAGACAGACAGGGAAAAGCCGTTGGCCCACATCGATACTCGCGGCCGGGTCCGCCAACCCGGCGAATTCCTCCTCCGCAATCCCGCAGTGCTCGAGCGGGCGCTCACGATCAGGATGGTGGAGGAGCGACTTCTGCGCATGTACTCGGAGGGCGCGCTGACCGGCACGGTGCATACCTGCGTCGGCCAGGAGTTGTCGGCTCTTGCCGTGATTACTCATCTCGAAACGCACGACTCGGTCTTTTCCACCCACCGTGGTCATGGTCACTTCCTCAGTCACACAGGAGACGTCGAGGGTTTGGTGGCAGAGGTCATGGGCAGGGACGCCGGCGTGTGCCGAGGCGTGGGCGGGACACAGCATCTGCGGGCCGACGAGTACTGGTCGAACGGAATCCAGGGCGGGATGATGCCGGTTGCCGCCGGAAGGGCTCTCGCTCATGCACTCGACGCCGATCATAGGGTTACCGCCGTATTCATCGGTGACGGCACCCTAGGAGAAGGCGCCGTCTACGAAACCCTGAACCTCGCCTCGGTCTGGAGCCTCCCGCTGCTGGTCGTGGTCGAGAACAACCACTACGCCCAATCGACTCGGACCGCGTCAACGACCAGCGGCTCTATCGCATCGCGTGCCGCCGCCTTTGACATCGACTACCGACGCGCCTCGACGTGGGATCCAGAGGAACTGTTCGAGGTCGCCGGCGACGCAGTCAGAAACGTGCGCTCCGGCTTGCGACCAACCATCCTCGAGATCGAGACCGACCGCTTGATGCCGCACTCGAAGGGCGACGACAACCGAGACCCAACAGAGATCGCCTCTTACTGGGAGAGAGACGCGATCTCGCACGCCATGCGTACCCTATCCGATGTCGCGCGTCGGGAGTTGACTGAACGCATCGAGCGAAGGCTGGACGCTGCGGTGGCGACTGCCGCCGACAGCCCCATGTGCCAGTACGAGCATGCGGGCACGAAGTTCGCCGACCCCGTGACATGGGCTCCGATCACGGACACACGGCCTGCGCCACGCTATGTGGATCTCGTTCACGATGCGCTGGCAGGTCTCCTGGAGACGCACCCTGGCGCCATGATCCTCGGAGAGGACATAGAGGCACCGTACGGTGGCGCGTTCAAAGTCACCCGCGACCTCAGCGTCAGGTACCCCGGGCGCGTCCTCAACACGCCAATCAGCGAAGCTGCGATTACGGGGATTGGATCGGGGCTGGCACTCGGTCGGCACTTGGCGGTGATCGAGGTCATGTTCGGCGACTTCCTGACACTGTGCTTCGACCAGCTGCTCCAGCATGCCTCCAAGTTCACGGCGATGTACGGCGTATCGGTGCCTCTGCCGCTGGTCGTTCGCACGCCAATGGGCGGGCGCCGGGGGTACGGACCCACGCACAGTCAGTCGATCGAGAAGCACTTCTGCGGCATCGACGGGCTGACCGTCGTTGCGGTAAATCAGCGCATGGGTCCGGCAGAGGTCCTCGCGCGCATGGCCGCAGGGACCGGGCCGTTTCTCCTGATCGAGAACAAGGTGCTATATACCCGCCAGTTCAATCCTAGGCCTCCGGTCGGCTACAAGGCCCTGGCCTCCGATGAGACATTCTCGACGGTTCGAATTACGCCGGTTGCCGGCCGCCCACAGGTCACCGTCTTCTGCTACGGCGGCGTCCTCGAAGAGGTGGAGGCGGCGCTTGAGATCGCGTTCGATGAAGGCGACGTTCTCTGCGATGTGATATCGCCCACGTGTATCTCGCCCTTGAGCATTGGCCCGCTGCGTGAGGCGCTGGCGGTGACCGGAACCCTTCTCACGGTAGAAGAGGGCTGCGCCGTCGGCGGGGTCGCCGGCGAGGCCATCGCACGGCTTGTCGAGCAGGGGGTGGCCCTTCGACGCGTCCGGCGACTGTCGCACGACGGCATCGTTCCAGCCTCGTCGGCGGCGGAGGCGGACGTCCTCCCGTCTCGTCAATCAATCGCAGACGCGATTCTCGCACTGGCCAGCGCGTGAACCTGGCTGCGTCCCGCCTGACGAGGAGTCTAGCGACCAGACCCGACAGTCGAGAGAGCGGCGATGCGCGGCGCCATCTGGGACTCCAGGTCGAAAAGCCGACGGACACGTAGCCTGCCCCGCTCGCCGATACGAGCCATTTCGCCGGGGGTCCGCAGAACCCTCATGATCGCCTCCACCACGGCGTCGACTTCGGACTCGATCAACACGAACTCCCGGCCGACGCGGAGCTCATGATTGAGGCTCATCGGGTCCGACAGGAAGGCCGCCACGCCGCACGCCATCGCGTCTACTACTGCAGCCGTTGGGAAGCCGTCGAACGAGCCTCGACCAAGCAGGTGCGCTCTGTTGGGGGAGACGACGGCATCGATGCCGCTGTACAAGGTGCTGAAGAACGGCCACGTCTGATACCCGTGGAAGAAGATGTCGCGTCCCGGGCGGAGGGACCCGAGCGGACGGTCACCGGGACCCCAGGGGCCAACGATATGGCACCTGACTCGGTTCGGAAGCAGGTCCTTCAGCCTCCTGGCAGCATCGATGAAGACGTCATAACCCTTGTCGAGCCCGCCGGGGCGGTATTTGTTGGCAACGAACCCCAGCCTGAGGGGAGCGTCGTCGGCTGGGCGCCGTGGGTGGTCCGGCCAGAGAGAATCGTCGAACACGCCGCAGTACTTGAAGACGATCTCGGAAGCCGGCAAATGGAAGCGGCGTTGGACATAGTCGAAGGTGATAGCCTGGGTCACGATCACCTTCCGGAACCATTGCGAGTGGATTGCCGCGTCCAGAGCACGATCCGACTCCGCGTCGTCCAGTCGCATCCCGAAGCCCGGGTATAGCTCGAGCACGAAAGGAACGCCGCGCAGTTCGATGAACGGCCGATAGAACTCGAGCGTGTTCAGTCCCACGCAGTAGACCAGATCCGTGGCCCTGGGGATGTCTCCGCCAAAGAAAGAGATCCTGTCCGCGAACTCCGGGTAGCGGTTCGCATAGGCCGGGTAGACGGTCAGGAACTCCGGCGATATCGAGGCGCAGCGCGAGCGCGGAAAGGCCCGAAACAGGGAATTGAACTCGGCGACGCGGAAGCCTGAGATCAGGTTCGGGAAGAAGTCGTCGAGTATGAGGAGCCGGCAGGAAAGCTCCTCGGTCATCGGGGCAACGTCGGATCCGGCTGGCTTCATCGGCGGCGCGAGAGCGCTGCCACTTGCCCTGCCGTGACCGGACGCCGTGAGGTGTGGGACCGCCCACGTTCTGAAATCACCGCGAGCCCGACGGCAGCCTGGATGATCTCGCAGATGGATTCCACCTGATCCGGTTCGAGATCTTCATACAGCGGAAGGCAGAGGATGCGCCTGTAAACGTCCTCAGTCACCGGCAGCGACCGATGCGAATACTGCCGATACGCTTCCATCTGGTGGCACGGCCGGAAGTACCGCTTGGTCTGAACCTGTGCGGCGGTCAGTGCCGCCTCCGCGAGATAGCGTTGCTCGCCGTTCGCAAACAGGACCGCAAAGTCCTTATACGTACTTCTATCGTCGGCCGAAACCCGCTGGAAGGTGACGCCCGGCACAGAGGCGAGGCAACTCATGTAGTGGTCGACATGAAGGCGCCTCGCGGCCAGCGCGTCTTCGATGCGGGTCATTGTCAGCAAGCCGAGCGCGGCATGAAGCTCCGAGAGTTTGCCGTTCAGGCCGATGTAGCGAGAGTTGTAGTCATGCTGGAAGCCGTAGGCGCGCAGGTAGCGGAACCGATCGGCCAACTCAGCGTTCGAGGTGGCGAGTAGACCTCCCTCGGCCGAGGTGACCGGCTTGGTGCCAGACAGGCTGAAGACCTCCGCATCGCCGAACTGACCCACATGCTTGCCCTGCCGGATCGATCCGTAGCCGTGGGCGGCATCGAAGACGAGCCGGGCACCCACCCCGCCGGCCAGCCTGGCCAGTTCACCAACCGGGGCCGGATTGCCAAAGACGTGGGTCGCAAGGACTGCACCCACGCCCTCGACCCGTCTGGCTACATCGGCCGGATCGATGTTGAGATTCTCCGGATCGATGTCGACGAAGACCGGCGTGAGGTCATTCCACAGGATGGCGTTGACGGTCGAGTTGAACGTGAACGACGGCACCAGTACGCGGGATTTCGGAGGAAGTTGAAGCGCTCGCAGGGAGAGGATCAGCGCGACGTCGCCGCTCGACACGGTGAGCACACAGTTGGCACCCAGGTAGTCGGCCGCAAGTGCCTCGAGGGCGGACGCGTACTCGGCGAAGTTGGACAGCATGCGGCTCGACCAGACGCGCTCCAGTAGGGCGACATACTCAGTCAGGGGCGGGAGGGCCGGACGTGTGATCGGGATCATGACCTGGCCTCCAGAAGCGCGATAGGCGACTGGGAAGGTTCGCGTTGGGCCTGGTCTCGGTGCCGGGCCTCGGCGTAGTGCCGATAGACGACCTGCTCTACTCTGCCCATTCGGACCCCGGCATCTATCATGCGGCGCCATCGGTTCCAGTCGGCCGGCTCGTTCTGACGGTAACTTTCTTCGTCGTAGCCAAAGCAGTCGAGCTTCGATGAGTAGACAATCGAGCCATGGCAGATGCCCCCCTGGACCGGGGGCCACGCTCCTACCAAGGACCAGGAACCGTCTGGAAGCTCTGCCTCTGCGAGGCCGTACATGAACTCAAGCCGATGCTCGGTCGCGAGACCGACCAGCAGCTTGACGTGGTCGGGCGTGATCTCATCGTCATCGTCCAGCGGCGCGATCCACGCACCCCTGGCGACACCACGCGCGTAATTCATCGGGACGGAGCCTGCCACCATCCAGCGGTTCTCCGGCTCGGCCGGATATCGTCCGCGCTCGGGGAGGTTTACGAACCGGAGTCGCGAGTCCTTGACTGAGCTGACGGCTTCTACCGTCTCGGGCGTCGCGCAATCCCCCACCACCAGGATCTCGATGTTCCGATAGGTCTGGGCCAACGCGGACTTGATGGACCGTTCGACGATGAGCCGGCCTCTGTTGTAGGTGGCGATTCGGACTGTCACAAGAGGATTCCGGTCGAAGCCGTCCTCCTCCGGCCAGCAAACGTCACGGTCGCCCCGCAACCGAGCAAGCGTCTCGCGCTCCTCGATGCTCCGGGTTCTGGCCACCCGACGGTGAGCCAGATTTGCCCGCGCCTCGGACTCCATCCGGGACTCCATCTCCTGAGCCTGCGCGCGATCCAGCCCGCGAGTCAGACCGCGTAACAGCCCGCGGCCCGCATGTTCTGCCGCCCAACGAAAGGCGTCCGCCCATTCGGCAGCCCTCTGATGGACGTCGTACTCGGTAAGAACACGCTCTCGGGCGCGGCCCGCCAGTTCCTCGCGCATCTGAGGAGAGGCTGCGAGCTGGCGCAGGTTGTCGCGCCACTCGGCCTTGTTCCGGGCGAGCAGCCCGTCTACGCCATCGCGGATGACCTCGTACGGACCGCCACCCATCGTCCGGGAGGCTACTGTGGCGGCACCGGCGAGCGAGTATTCGAGCCAATGGAGTTCAGAATGGGCGCGGCTGAAGTCGTCCTGACCAACCGGGGCGAGGCCAATGGCCGGCCGCGCCGCCACAAGCTGCCGCGCGAACTCCCGGACCCCGGGAACGTATGGTCGGGCCTCGTCCACGATGGCTCGGACCGCAGCGACATCGGAACCCAGCCAGATCCGCGGGAAGCCCGTGGCGCGGGCCGTCTCGTCGACCGCATCGCGACAGATGGCATAGTCGCGCAGGCGGTCGGAGACACCGTAATAGAGGAATGAGGGCGCCCGGGGCTCAGGCTCGGGTGCTTCCGGCTCGTACCACTCCGGGTTGACCGCGTTGCGAACCACCCGAACGGAGTTGTTGAAGCGGCGCATTCGGGCCGCCAGAATCGGGGTAGTCACCGTAACCAGATCAGCCTGGCGGGCCAGGCGTTCGATCAGATCGAGGTCGCCCTGGATTCGATTGTAGAAACCGAGCCACGGCTGAGACGCGGGCAGATCGTCGTCCAGTTCGTAGATCATCGCCCGGCCTCGAAGGACGGCCCGATCCTTCTCGATCGCGCCCAGAAGACCCCGGATGATCAGATCCCGGGCGACCTTGACGTGGCCCGTCGCTCGCCAATGACTCTCCAGATTGGCTTGCTTGGGAGCCGCGTAGTCACACTCGTTGCACGGGTAGCCGGTGGCGTAGTAGCGCCGGAACACGAGCACGTCCGCCCATTCGAGCGGGGACATGTCGATCGTGGCGACACCGTCCCGGATTGCATCTTCGAGCCGGCCTTCATACCCCGCAGGCGCCTGGAGCTGACAATCGCTGAGTTCCTCCCAGGTCCGCATCTCCACGTCATGGTCGGGCAGCAGATCGCGGTAAGCGCCAAGGCGCACGAAGTCGCAGGACCCGAGATCCACGGTGCCATAGACGAGGACGTGCAGACTTTCACCCATCGATCCGGATGATCGACGAGCGCAGGGGCGCGGATAAGTCGTCGTAGGTGGGGCCGAAACGGGGAGGGCTGGAGGTCCTAGCTGCGGGCGAGCGCCGATGACCCGGCCTGCCGGTCAAGACCGATCGGAGGACTACAGCTAGTGGCTGATCGGGCGATCCTGGACGTCCAGGACGCGGACGATGCGATCGTCGTTGAGGAGGCGCAGTTCGCGGCGGATCTGCTCGAGCTGGCACTGCAGCGAGATGAGCAGCTCCCGATCGTCGAGCAGGATGCGCTCCAGGCGCTGCTGGATGGCACGCACCGACAGCGGACTCAGCGCTGCCGCCAGCGTCTCGGCGGCTACTGCCTGCTGCATCCGGCTTCCCTGCTGGGGCGCGGGCATCAACGTCGTGACCCTCCGGCGGCGTATGTGCCGGCCGACGCCAGTTCGGGCCTGGCGACGGACATTCGAACCGGAGCGGCCACCGGCACGCCTGCGACGAGAGTTGGGGACGGCGCGGCGGCGATCTCCTGCCACGCCTCCAGCAGGCCCCGCAGGACCTGGATCGCTTCCTGGGTCGGGCGGGGATCCTTGGTCATATTCCCGCTCACAAGGCGATCGAGTACGAAATCGTAGAGCTGACCCAGCTGGATGGCGATCGGGCCCGCGGCCAGGTCAAGCGAGCCGCGCAGGGCCGCCACGATCTCCTGGCTTCGGATGGACGCGTTGTGGGCCGACTCGATGTCCCGTCGTTCCACGAAGGCCAGATGCTGCGTCGCGAAACGGATCGCCCCCTGATACAAGAGGACTATCTGGCCCGCGCCTGTGGCGCCGGTTGCCTGCGAAGTTCGATAGGCGGCAGTGGGATCGAGCATGGAGCGGGAACCTCAAGGTTCTCTGTTCGGGGGCCCAGCCGTGCGGCCGTTCCACCTTAGGTATCGGCTTCGCCGGCATCGTCTTGACCGATCGTCGCTCGCCTGCACCAGCTGCCGAGTTAGCGCTGGATCGTCCCACTCATTGCAAGGCAGACAGGAGGTACGAGACGACTTGGGAGTCGACAACCGGCCGGGGTCAGCGATCTCGCAGCTGATCAGCTGGTCGTGGACGGGCTGGTAAGGCCGCTGCTGGACGAGCTGGTTGAGGTAATGCCGAGTTGTGCGTTCAACTGGGCCGACTGAGACTGCAGCATTGCCAGGGTCGTCTCCATGGCCGTGAACTGCGCCTCGATCATGGTCGTGTAGTTGTCGACCATCTCCTGGCGGGTGGCTTCCCGGACCTGGAGGTCCGTGATCTGATCCGTCAGGCTGGCCGTCGACGCTTGGACGTAGGCCTTCGCGTTGCCCGGGTCCTCATATCCCTGCAGGCGGGTCAGCACCGTGCCCAGGGGACCTGTGGTGCTGTTGAGCAGATTGGATGCCCCGGTCGGGTCGCTGGTCAGCGCAGCGGACAACTTGGTCGTGTCGAGATGCAGCCGCGTCGTAGTCCCCACGGCAGCTCCGACGGCGCCCGTGCTGACGCCAAGAGCGCCGAGCGAAGTGATGCTCCCGGTGCCCACGGCCTTGAGCACCATATTGCGCAGATCCAGGTACATCGTCATGGCGGTTGGGTCGGCGGCCAGAGGGCTGGCGGTGCCGCTGCTTCCGCCCTTCGTGCCCGGAGTGGCCGAAGTCAGCGAGTCGAGCATGTCGCCCAGGCTGTTGAAGCTCGAGACGAACTGCTGGAGGGAGTTCTGGACGGCGGATTGATCGATTCCGACGGTCAGCGTTTCGGTTGAGCCGATCGCGCTCTGACCGGCCAGGTCCAGGACAACGCCGTCGATCGCAGTTGAAACGTTGTTGCTTGCGCTCGTGAATGAACGCCCATCGACGGTGACCTGGGAGTTCTTCCCGATCGTCTGGGCGTTGGTCGTTCCGGGGGCAAGTTTCAGGGCCTCAGTGAGCGTGCCCGTATCCGTAATGTCGATCGCGACCGCGCCCGTGTCCTTTCGGGTCAGTAGGACCTGGTCATTGGTGCGGTCGATCGATGCGGTGACGCCGGCCGTGGAAGCGTTGATCTTGCTGATGATGTTGGTCAGGGAATCCGCGGTGGTGTCATAGGCGATGTCGACGCCGTTGATCGTCAGTTTGCCGGTCTTGGTGGAGGTGAGTCCCGTCAGGCCGGCGTTGTCCAGTGCCCCGGTCATGCGGGTCACGCCGAGGTTCGTGGCGCCGGTGAGGGTCGGGTTGGTCGCGTTCGTGACGGTGGCGTTGGCGATGCCCAACATGCCCAGGGCATTGCTCGCGTCGCTCGCGGCTCCGAATGAGATGGAGTGGCCGGCGATCGAGCCCGTCACAGCTAGCTGCATGCGGTTCCCCGTGGTGGAGATCGTCATGGTCGCCGCCGGGTCGGCTCCGCCGGCCCTGAGCTGTGTCTGGATGGCCTGGCCGAAACCGGACATGAGCTGATCCAGGGTCGTCTTCGCAGGATCCCCAACGGTATAGCGGACGATGGTGCCGTCGACGATGGCGCTGATCTGGCCTCCCGTGACGGTGCCCGGCAGGTTCAGGGACGCGAGCGTCGGATCCAGATACCCGGTGCCGGTGATCGACGCGTTCTGGGTTCCCGTGACGCCTTGCGTCTTCAGGCCCAACGCGGTGGCCAGGTTGCTGGTGTCGCCGGTATCCCCAAAGCTGATGTCGTGTTCGCCGGCGTTGCCGCTGATGGTCAGCTGCAGCTGGCCGTTCACTATCGAGCCGCTGACCGAGCTGCCGGGGTCCGTCGTCTGGAGCTGCGTCTGCAGCGCGCCGGTCAGGCTGTCGATTACGTTCTGAACCGTCGTCGTTGCCGGATTGCCCACCGCCACTTGGATGGCCGTCCCGTCGACGGTCAGGGCCATGTTCCCGGTCGTGATGGGGGTTGCCAGATTTGCCTTGCTCAGCGTCAGCGCGGTATTCACCGTTCCCGTGACGGCCGCGCCGATGGCTGCAGTCGACATGGCCCGGGTGGCCGTGGCCAGGCGATCCACCGAGACCTGGTACGAAGCCACGCTCGCCCCGGTGCCGGCGGAGGCCGTCAGGATCGAGCTGTCGGTGGTTGTGGCCTTGCGGGTCGACCCGGCGCTCGTCACCGTGAAGTTCTTGATCGCGGCGATGACGGAGTCCATGGCCGTGCCGAGCTGGCTGTAGGCCGTCTTCTGGGAGGTGAGCACCGCCTCCTGATTCTGGAGGTCGGTCAGGGGCGCCTTCTCAGCGTTCACCATCGCATCGATGATGCTCTGAGTGTTGAGCCCCGAGACCACGCCGCCGAACTGGATCGATGTCATCAGGATCTCCCGGAAGCGACCGTCGACCAGTCCCGCCCGCGGGAGTGGTCTACTGTGGTATCGGACGCGAGGACCTTGAGCTTGAACCGCTCCTGAGCCAACTTCCAGAAGGGTTCGCCCCACACTTTTCGTGCTGTGGCGATGCCATCTGGGTGCCCGCGGTAGCCGCGGGGACCGCTCATTGGACGTCCCCGGGAGTGCGCCGCGAGCCGCGGTAGTCATTCATCAGCTGGCGCGTGCTGGCAAGGCGTTCGCGGAGCGAATCCATCTCGGCCCGGAGCTGCTCGGCGGCTTCGCGATCGCAGTCGAGGATCCGGCGGATCCTGGCGTTCATGTCCGGCGGACGCGACCTGGGATCCGATGCGACGAGAAGGCGAATGGCGTTCTCGCGAGCCTTCAGGGCGACGGCCGCCGCCTCCAGATCCGGATCCGGACGCCGGCGCATGGCGGTCATCAGGGCGTCCGTCGCGGCTTCCAGGGCCATGATGGTGCCTGCCTGGTTCATGGAGTCCATGCTCACCTGGGGAGTTTAGAGGAAGCAGAAGGGGCCGGCGGACAACCGCCGGCCCCTTCGATACTCCTGATCGATGGCTCGACCGAAGCCGAGCCACGAACCGAATTAGCGGAGCAGGGTGAGGACGTTCTGCGGAGCAGAGTTGGCCTGGGCCAAAACGGCCGTGCCGGCCTGCTGCAGGATCTGGGTCTTGGTGAAGTTGACCATCTCGGCCGCCACGTTGAGGTCCTTGATGCGGGACTCAGAGGCGTTCAAGTTGGACGAGGCCACGCCAACGCTGGCGATGGTGTGGTTGAGGCGGTTCTCGACGGCACCGAAGTTCGAGGCGATGCCGTTGAGAGCGCTGATCGCGTTGTCGGTCGCCGTGATGAGCGCGGTGGCAGCGTTGGAGCCATCGGCAGCCCAGGTCTTGCCGTTGGCGGCAAGCGCGGCGTCGTTGAAGTTCTTGATGGCCATGTTGGCGCCACCGGTGCCGGCGACGTCGCCGAGGCCAAGGGCCACGGCCCCGGCGTTGGCGAAGTTGACCTGCAGGGTGTCGCCCGCGTTGGCGCCGATCTGGAAGTGAGCGGATGGGCTTGCCGTAGCGGTGCCCGTGACGATCGCGGCGCCGGCGAGTCCGGCTGCGAGCACGGTATTCGACGACGCGGCGACAGTGGACAGGCTGACCGTAACTCCGAGCTGGTCGAAGTTGAGGGTCGTGCTGCTGTTGGCGTTCAGGGTTCCGAGGTTGAGGGTCTGAGATACGGCCGCGGTGCCTGTTCCTGTCAGGGTGACCTTGCCGGCGCCGGCGTCGCTGAAGGCATAGGTCTCGCCGGCGAGAGCGCCGGTGATGGTCGACGCAGTGATCGCCGTGTTGTTCGCGGAGCTGACCACGTAGCCGGCGCGGGCAGTGGTGCCCGCGGCGAACGTGTTGCCGCCGGTGCCGGAGAGGGCGCCGGAGAGCAGCTGCTGGTTGTTGAACGTGGTGGTGGTGGAGATGCGGTCGATTTCGGCCTGGAGGGCCGTGACCTCGGTGTTGATGCTCTGGGCATCGCTGGCGCCGACGGTCGAGTTGTTGGCCTGGACGGCCAGCTCGCGAATGCGCTGCAGCATCGACTGGACTTCAGTCAGTGCACCTTCAGCGGTCTGGACCATCGAGACGCCGTCCTGGGCGTTTCGCTGGGCCTGGTTGAGGCCGCTCACCTGCGCGCTCAGCTTGTTGCTGATGGCAAGACCGGCCGCGTCGTCGGCAGCGGTGGTGATCCGGAGGCCGCTCGACAGCTTCTGAACGCTGCTTGCGAAAGCGGTTGACGTGGTACTCAGGTTACGCAGAGCGTTGAGGGCATCAACGTTCGTGTTGATAACCATACCCATGGAAGTAGGCCTCCTAGCCTTGGTTCAGTGCGGCATCCATGCCGCCGGAAGGCATCTGCCCGCCGGTGGAGTAGTCGGCCCAGACGGGGTCATCTTGAGAGAGGGTCGGCGCCTCGGCGGTCTATCGGGCAACGGCTGCGGTGCGCTCCCGCGCCACGCCCGGATGTTCCGCCGCCCATCGATAGGCGTCGGCCCATTCCGGGGCCCTGGCGTCGACTGTGTAGTCGGCCAGAACGCGCTCGCGGGCCCGAGCGGCAACCTCCAAACGCAGGTCCGGCGACGCCGCGAGTGAGCGGAGATGCCCGGCCCACTCGGCTGGAGAATGGGCCACCAGGCCGTCCACCCCGTCCCGGACGACGTCGTAGGGGCCGCCGCCAGCGAACCCGGAAGCGATCGTGGCTGCACCGGCCAGCGAGTACTCGAGCCAGTGCAACTCGCTCTTGGCCCGGTTGAAGCGCTCATCAAGGAGAGGCGCAAGGCCGATGTCCGGGCGGGCAGCCACGAGGGCAGCGGCGAATTCCCGTCCACCGTCCACCCACGGCCTGACCTCATCCAGGGCGGCAGCTACGCGTGGCTCATTGGCGGCCCCGAGCCAGACTCGCCGCAAGCCGGGGATCTCACTCGCGACCGCGTCGACCGCAGGCCTAGCCACCTCGTAGTCGCGCAACCGGACCGGGACGCCGTGGTAGACGACCCGAGGCTCTCCTGGGGCATCGCCGGGGCAATCCGGCTTCGCGTCCGTATACCAGGACGGCTCGAGCGCGTTGCGGATGACCCGCACAGGTGCCCCGGCAACACCGGCCAGACGTCCGGCCAGCACGGGCGTCGTGGTTATGACCAGGTCGGCCATGCCGAGGAGTTTCTCGATCAGGTCGCGCTCCCGCCGAGCAGTCGGCCCGAGACCGGTCCAGTCCGGATAGGCCAGCGGGTCGTCGTCCGTCTCGTACACGATCGCTCGCCCACCCAACATGCTCGGGTGGGTCGCAAGCAACCCGACGATGGGACGGATCAGTGGATCGATGGGCAGACTGTAGTGGCCAGAATCAGCCAGATGGCGTCGATGCCCGTCCGGGCCGGGGAAGTCGTCCTCACACTCCGTGCAGACGTAGTGGGTCGAGTTGAACCGCCGGAACAGGATGACGTCGGCCCAGGCGATGGCCGTCATGCCGATCTCGCGAAGAGCGTCCGTGCCTGCACGTTCTCCTGCTCTCACTGCGGAATTGGCGCCCGCTGCCGAGCCACCGCTCAGCACGTCGTCGGCGAAGCTCGACCAGCCGCGAACCTCGACGCCCAGCGCGGCGAGGGGCTTGCGGAACTGCCCGACGCGCAGAAGTGCGCTGACGCCCGAATCGAGCTCGCCATATACGAGCAAATGAAGAGCACCCGTCACAGGCGAATCACCGTCCACGCGCCGCCCCCTTCAGGCGATGTTGGGGTCGTCGTCCTCGGGGCGATTGGCGGTGGGCTCGGCCAAACCCGCGACCGACAGACTGCCCGCAGCCTCCGACCCATGCGGCGACAGCATCACCCGCAGCCTGGCCCTGGTATCTGAGGCTTCACGGAGCTCGCCCGTGACTTCTTCGATCAGCTCAGAACGGACCACGGCGACATGGCGCGGAGCCGCGATGCCCAGCACGACGCGGTCGCCTTCGAGTCTGACGACGCGCACCTCTACGTTGGGCCCGATCCGGATCGATTGGCCGGGGCGGCGTGTGAGTACGAGCATCAGCCCGCCTCCGAAACCGGCACCTGAAGCGGAAACTCGGGATCCTCGATCACCAGTTGTCTGGCAGTCGCTTTCGCCATGTCTATGACCACCGGGCCGGCCAGATTGGCGGTGATCGCCGGCGGATCGCCGTGGACGGCAAGGATGGCCAGGACCCATTCGCCTTCGCCGATGACGCCGCGCTCGCGCAAGCGATCGGAGGTTCCGGGCCTGACGCTGTCTGCAGAAGCGGCAATGAAGCCGATCGTCGGGTCGTCGTCCGAGACAATCTCGTATAGAGCGGTGTCGGGAACGATGCTGAGGCGGTGGCGGACGAGCGCGGGCAATCCGACGAGACCGTCCGGAAAGACGATCGCGGCGGCGGTTGGGGCTTGGGGCACGGACTTGTCCTCGCTTACTGGCACTAGGCGGAAGTGGCCTGCCCGCGGCGGCTCACCAGCGCATCTCACCTGAGGTAATCGATCAGATTCGACTGCATCACCTTGGCGGTGATGGCCAGGGACGCCTGGTACGTGGTCTGGCGCTGAGTCAGCTCGGTTATCGCGGAGGGCATGTCCACGTCTTCGAGCTGGCTCAACATGGACTGGTTGCTGGTGATCAGGTCCTGCTGCGAAGAGGCGGCGGCGGTTAGCCGGTTCTCCCGGGCGCCGACCGAGGCCTGGGCCTGGGTCATGGCCTGTAGAGCCGTCGAGAGCTGGGCGATCGTCGTTTGGGCGACCGGCTGGCCGCTGTTGAGATCGGCCTGGAGTTGCGTCAAGGCAGCGATCGCAGGCCCGAAGACGGCGTCGCCCGGAAGGCTCACCTGCATCGTGCTGGCAGGCCCGATGCGCGCGACCGTGACTCCGTGATCGCCCGTATAGGCACCGACCTGGCCCGGGCCGACGACCTGATACGGCGGCTGGCCAACCTTGTAGCCACTGAAGATGTAGTCGTCTCCCACCTTGGCGCCCGCCGCCTGGGCCATCGCCTCGGTGAGCTGAGAGACCTCGGCACCGATCGATTGGCGGTCAGAAGCACTGAGCGTTCCGTTGGCTCCCTGGATCGCCAGTTCGTTCGCGCGCTGGAGAAGATCCCCGGCGCCCGACAGTGCGGTATCCATCGCCGAAAGCGTTCGCGTGGCCGAGTCGATATTGCGGCTGAACTGGTTGAGCTGGGCGAGGGTGTCGTTCAGCCCGATGGCGGAACGAACGTCGGCGGGATTGTCGGACGGACGATTCAACCGCTTGGAGGAGCTGACCTTTTCCGTGACGGACTGGATGGCGGCCATCTCGTTGCCGAGGCTCTTGTTCGCGGCGTCGTACATCATTGACTGGGTTACGCGCATCGATCAGACCTCATGAGCGGCCGACCAGGCCGGTACTGTTGATGAGCGTGTTCAGCATCTCGTCCATCGTCGTGATGACTCGGGCGGCGGCCTGATACGCGTGCTGGAACTTGATCATGTCGGTCGCCTCTTCGTCGAGCGAGACCCCGCTGGTCTGTTCGACCTGAGTCGTGAGCTGATCCACCACGAGCTGCTGGTTGGCCGACATCTCGGTCGCCTGGCTTGATGCCGTGCCGATCTTGCCGACGAGCCCGGCGTAGAAGTCGGTGCTCGTCTGGGACGGCGTGAACACCGACGCGCCGACCAGCGTGTTGTGGCCCGCGGTGGTCAGGTCCGTCACCAGATCGGCGGCGGTCTTGGCGGCCGCGTCCGTGCTGACGTTGAGCTTGATGCCCAGTTGATCGAAGTTGAGCACCTGCGCAGCCCCGGTGCCCATGTCGGCCACCGTGATCGTCTGGTGGCTGCCGTCCGCGCCGGTCAGTGTCAGAGAGCCGGGCGCGGTGCTGCTGAAGGTGTAGACCTGAGCCACGGCCGTGTCCATGGCGACGTAGGTCAGCCGCGCCGTCGTTCCGGTGGTGAGGTTCGTCCCGCCCACGACATCGGTGCCGGCGACGCCCGCCGAGTAGGTCCGGGCGTTCTGCAGGTCCGCGATCAGGCCGGCCACCGAGCCGTCGCCCGCGGTATTCGTCGAGCCCGAGGCGGCCACCAATCGCTGGTCTGCCGCGACGGCCGGGTTGACCGCCAGCGTAGCGGCGGCGTTCCCGGCGTAGTAGGTGAAGATGGCCTGACCGGCGTTCCCGTTTGCGTCGACACCGCGCTGATGGAGCGCGTTCGTGGAGTCGGCGATGCCCTGTGCCAGCGTGTTCAGCTGTGTCCGGTAAGCGGCGACGTCAACGTCTCGAACGTCCAGCAGCGCCTTCATTTGCCCGGCCAATGGGGCGACGGGACTGCCGTCCGCCCACTGCGGGATGACGTTGCCGTTGCTGTCGGTGGCGGCGACGATGGGGCGGGCGTACACGTTGGATACCAGGTCAACGCCATTGACCTGGACGCTGATGGTGCCGTCGGAACGCGTCAGTACCGTCGTGGGAACGAGCGCGCTGACCTGCTCGAGCAACTGCTCGCGCTGGTCGCTGAGGTCGTTGGCGTTGTCGCCGGTGATCGTCACTCGCTGGATCTGGCCATCGAGGCTGGCGATCTGTTTGGCCAGGTCGTTGATCGTGGCTACCTGCTGGGTCAGCTGCTGGTTGATGCCGGTGGTCACAGACGCCAGCTGAGTAGAGTCGCGGTTCATCGCCAGGGCCAGCGTCGCGGCCTGCTCGGTCAGGGTGGTCCGGGCGGCCGTCGACGTTGGGTTGGCGGCGACATCCTGCCAGGCGCTGTAGTACTTGCTGATGACGCTGCCCAGACCAGCCGTGGACGGTTCAGGGAAGATGGCCTCCACCTTGGCCAGCTGCTGCTGACGCGCGTCCCATTCGCCCTTGAGACTGTTCTGGGCCTGGACCTGGAGGTCCAGGTAGCTGTCCCGAACGCGCATGATCGAAGCGACCGACACGCCGGAGCCGACCTGCCCGGGCAGGCCGCTGCGGTTGAATGCCGGGAACGTGTACGGCGGCGCCTCGACCAGCGTCACGCGCTGGCGGGAGTAGCCGGGAGTGTTGGCGTTGGCGACGTTATGGGCTGCGGTGTCGAGTTGCTGCTGCGCGGCGCGCAGGCCCGTGACTCCGATATCGAGGCCGAAGAATGGAGAGCTCACGCTAGGCCTCCCGATCCACGCAGGTTGGCCCCGGGTTCGTGGAGTAGCCCTCTACCGCCCCATCGCTGCCGCCTGTGCCGAGACCCATGATCAGGCGCATCAGGGCCGCGTCGGTGGCCCAGGCGTGCTCGATGAGGTACGCGTTCCGTCGGGCGCCCGCCGCGAGCCTCTGGCATAGCGCCGTGACTCCGGCCGGTCCCAGAAGGGCACGATCCTCGTCGCTCAGCGCGGCCGTCAAACGGTTCACTTCGTCGACCAGGGCGTCGGCCTGTTCGTTGCGACTCTCGAGGCCCGGGCGGTCGTGGCGGGTGACGGCGTCGGCCACCCCATCGGAGGCCGCGATCAAGCGGTCGAGAGCGGATTTAAGCGCGGACAACTCGGCCGAGCCGAGGCCGGCGCGGTAGTCAACCGCGCTGCCGGCGAACTCGCTGTCGCCCGGCGCAAACATCTACGCCTTGGTGTCGAGGATCCCCCGAGCCACCACCTCGGCCTTGACCGAGTACGTGCCCTGAGCGATCCGCTGCTTGGCGTCGTTCACCTTGTCGGTCCGGACGTCGGGAGCGGCATTGGCGGCCTCGAGGGCCCGATGCATCTCCCGGCTGCGCGACGATAGCTCGACGCGTGCGGCCGGCTGGCTGACGGCGCGGTCATTCTGTGGTCTTTGAGCTTCCGGTCGCGACGGCGCCGGCGTTGCCGGAGCTGTCGGGCGGAGGTTCGGCGACGAGGTAACGGACCGCGGGTCTTCGATCTTCATTGCTTTCCTCTCATGGGCTTCACCCTAGAGATCGGCCGGTACCTTGGCGACTTGACTCGCGGGAGGGGTTGATCGTCATCGATTCGACGTATGCGTTGCGTTGGGTCGACGTTTTCATCGGACGCCGAGCCGCGCACCATTCCGCGGCGCGCCAGCTGGACCAGCATCGCACCTTTGCCGGGCACTCGGAACTGCCCCGTTCGAGGCCCTCTGAATGACGCAGACTCGCTCACGGCAGCACTCCCGGTTGGGCAGTGGCCGGCAGCTTCACGGGTCGCACCTCGCTACCTCACCGAAAGCTTGAAGATGGTCGTTGTGCGGTAGGTCTCGCCCGGCTTTAGCGTCACGCTCGGGAATCCCGGCTTGTTGGGGGAGTCCGGATAGTGCTGCGTCTCCAGGCAGAACCCGTTCCGACGCTCGTACGGCTCGCCGCTCTTGCCGGTGAAGCTGCCGTTCAGGAAGTTACCGGCGTAGAACTGGACACCGGGCTCGGTCGTCAGCACCTCGAGCAGACGCCCGCTGGCCGGTTCGTAGGCGGCCGCCGCCAGGACGAGCCCCGTCTCCGAGCCGCGGTCGATGACCCAGTTGTGGTCGTAGCCGCCGGCGTAGCCGAGCTGCTGATCGGTCCCGTTGATCCTGGCGCCGATGGGCGTTGCGCGCCGGAAGTCGAACGGAGTGCCCTCGACCGAGCGCAGCTCACCCGTCGTGATGTGATTCTCGTTCACCGGGGTGAACCGGCCGGCGTTGAGCTGCACCTCGGTGCCCAGGATGTCTCCGCTGCCCTCTCCGGCCAGGTTGAAGTAGGAGTGGTTGGTCAGGTTGACGATCGTGGTCTTGTCCGTGGTCGCCGAGTAGTCGATCCGCAAGGCGTTGTCGGCCGCGAGGGAGTAGACAACCTTCGTCGCCAGCCGCCCGGGGTAGCCCATCTCGCCGTCGGCGCTTACGTACTCCAGGCTCACGGCGCCGGCGGCATCGGCCGTGCCGTCCCAGACTCGCTTGTCGAAGCCCATGGGTCCGCCGTGGAGATTGTTCGGGCCGTTGTTGGCGCCCAGCTTGTACTCGACGCCGTCGAGGGCGAACCGGGCGCCGCCGATGCGATTCCCGTAGCGGCCGACGATCGCCCCGAAGTAGGGGCCTGCCTTGAGGTAGGCATCGCTCGTGTAGTCCGCCAGGTCGTTGAAGCCGAGAACGATGTCGGCCGGCTTGCCGTTCCTGTCGGGAGCCGTCCAGGAAGTGACGATTCCGCCGTACGTGGAAATCCTCACGGCTGCGCCGTCCCCGGCTGTCAGGGTGTACAGATCGACGTTCTGGCCCTGGTGGCTGCCGAAGAATTCCTTGCGGACGCTCGTCATCTCACTGCTCCTGTGGCTGCTTTGCGACCCTGATACAGCCATATCATCGCAGCCGCCCGAGCTGGGTCGCGTCGCCGATCGTCCCGTCCTGGAGGGAGAGCGCTCGCGAACTCATCTGGAAGCTGCGCTGGAGCGAGATCAGCTCCGTCATGCCCACGGCCACATCGGTGTTGCTGGCTTCGAGCATGCGCTGGTGGATCTGGCCGGTCCCCGGGGTGAGCTGGCCGCCCGCCGAGTAGAGGTTCTCGCCGAGACGGGTCACGCCGCCGGGAGGCCAGCCGACCAGCGCTATCCGCTGCCCGGTTCCGACGATCGTTCCGTCCGCGGCCACGGTGAAGGGCTGGCCCGGCTGGATGTTGTGGCCGGCGGTGTCGAGCACCGGATAGCCCTGCTGCGTGACGAGGGTTCCGGTGACGTCGACGACGAAGTCGCCGGCGCGGGTATAGGCGATGCCGCCGCCCTGGCGGACGACGAAGAGGCCGTCACCCTCGATCGCCAGGTCCGACTGGTTGTCGGTGACCTGCAACGGACCCTGGCTGATGTCCAGACGCAGGTTCGTCGGGATGGCGCCGGTGCCGAGCTGGCCGAGCTCAGGCCCGATCGAGTTCATGACTTGAAGCTCGAAGTCGTCCTGGGTCGTGCGGGACTGCTTGAAGCCCACGGTGTTGACGTTGGCGATGTTGTCGGCCACGACCGCCTGTCGCGTCATGGCCGAGACCATGCCGGAAAGGGCCGTGTAGAAGCCACGGATCATGACCGGGCCCTCCGCCGCCCAAGACGCGCGGCTACGTCCGAGTCCACCAGCCGGCCACGAAGAGTCAGGATGGCCTCGGTGTGGATCTGGCACACACGCGACTCGGTCACGCCCAGAACCTGGCCGATTTCCTTGAACGTCATCTCGTCCTGGTAGTACAGGGCCAGGACCATGCGCGGCCGCTGGCCGAGACGGCCCATCTCCTGCACGAGCGAGGCGATGGCGTCGCGACGGGCGGCTTCGTCGGCCGGATCGACGGCGTTGGGATCGGGGGCGTTGTCGGCCAGATTGAGCGACTCGTCGTCGTTGTCGCGGGCATCGTGTTCGTCGAGCGACACGGTCACGACCGACGCCGCCTGGAGGCGCTCGCGATAGCGGCCGATCGGCAGACCCAGCCGGGCGGCGATCTCCGACTCGGTGGGCGCTCGGCCCACTTCGTGCTGAAGGTCGCGGATCGCGCCCTGAATGGCTCGAGCGGCCTCACGGCCGGCCCTTCCGACGGTGTCGAGCGAGCGGACGGCGTCCAGGATGGAGCCGCGAATTCTCAGGATCGCGTACGACTCGAACGATGCCGCCGCCTCCGGCTTGTAGGCGTCGATGGCCCGGAGCAGCCCGAGCACGCCGGCCTGCATCGCGTCCTCGTGGTCGAAGAGACCCGGAACCGATACCCCCAGGCGACCGACGACGTACTTGACGAGGTGGGCGTACTTGTTGACCAGCTCGTCGCGGCTCAGGCCGAGCCCCGCAGCCGGCGTGTTGCCGTAGGCGCCGTAGCCGGAGAGATCGACGGCTTCATCGGTTTGGTTGTCCGCGGTCCGCGCGCCGTCGGCCTCGCCCTCGCCGGTTGGGGCGGCAGCGGCCCCGGCCTCGGCGTCGGTTTTGGGCTCCGGCGCTCGTCTGCGATCGGCGTCGTCCGGAGGAGCGCCGCCGGAGCCCGATCCCAGCTCGCGCTCGGATCCGGAGGGCAGCTTGACGAGCGGCTCCACGACCTGGCCGGCGCTTGTCTCGGCGAGAAGCCGCGACACCGGTCGGGCCGCCACTGAACCGTCGACGGCCGATGCGCGGAGCGGGGGAAGGTACTGTCGGTCGAACATCACGCAGTCTCCTCAGCCTCACGCGCTTCTTGAGATGGTGGACGCGGAACGCCGCGCTCGAGCAGCCGCGACCGAGTCGCTCGTGGCCGCCTTACTGGTCCTGGCCCGTTTCGCCTCGCGGCGCTTTCTAAGCCTCAGCATCTTGACCTCGGGCGGTTCGAGCCAGCCCATCAGGAAGCGGCCGGCAAGGGTGAAACCGACGGCCGCGGCCAGGGCCCGGTCGACGCAATCGATCACCGGCGCGCCGGCCTGGTACGACACGCCACCGACCGCCAGAGCGGCAACGATCGCGATCCTCAGCGTCCACGTGGCCACGAGCAGTTGCATGGATCAAACCTCCACCTGGGCGTGCACTTGCACGTTGACGCTGGGCAGGATCTCTTCGTAGGAGAGGACCGTGAGCTGCGGCAGGTGCCGCTCCGTCAGATTCCGGAGGGCCAACCGGATCCGGGTAGTGCAGAGCAGGATCGGCTGGTAGCGCTGGATGGCTAGATTCTTCAGCGCCCGATCTATCGATTCGATGAGCATCCGGCTGTCCGAGCCCGACAGCTCCAGCCCGACATAGCCGGGCTGGACCATGACCGATGCCCCGAGCCGGGTGTCGAGATCCGGGGCCAGGGCGATGGCGTGGATGGCGCCGTCGGGGGCGCGGTAGCGCATCGAAATGGCTCGGGCCAGCGAATGGCGCACCGCCTCGGTCAGGAAGAGGGGCTCTTTGGTGCTGCGGGCGCCGTCGGCGATGGACTCCAGAATCGTCGACAGGTCGCGGATCGGGATGCGCTCGCGCAGCAGCCCCTGCAGAACCTTCTCGACGTCGCCCAGGCTGACCAGACTCGGGATCAACTCCTCGACGAGGCCCGGCTGGTCGCGCTTGAGGCCCTCGAGCAGCTGGTTGGTCTCCGGGCGGCCGAGGATCTCGTGAGCATGGCGCCGGATCGTCTCGGCCAGATGAGTGGCAAGAACTGAGGCCGCGTCGACGACCGTGTAGCCGAGGCTCTCGGCCCGTTCACGATCGGCAACGCTGATCCACGAGGCGGGCAGGCCGAAGACGGGCTCGGTGGTGGGGATGCCGCTGACGGCGATCTCGCCGCCGTTGGGATCCATGCATAGCATCTTGGTCGGATCGACGGTGCCGCGGGCGATCTCCGAACCGCGGAGCTTGATGACGTAGGCGTTCTGGTCGAGGACCAGGTCGTCGCGGATGCGCACCGTCGGCACGATCAGGCCCATTTCGCCGGCGATCTGCCGGCGGATCAGGCCGATCCTTTCGACCAGGCCACCGGCCGCGCCGCCTTCGACGAGACCTACCAGACCGTAGCCAACCTCGAGCTCCATGGTTTCGACTTTGAGGGCGTCGAGCGGGCTGTCCTGGCCGCTGCCGAGGGCGGGCAACGGAGCGGTGAGTGGGGCCGGTCCGGTCGTGGCCACAGCCAACGCGGCGGCCGTCTGCGATTGCGAGAGGAACCAGCCGCCGCCGGCGACCACGCCGCCGCCGAGGCCGAACACGAAGATCGGGAACCCGGGCACGAGACCTATCAGGATCAGGGCTCCGCCAACGACCATGAAGAGCTTCGGCCGGCCGAGCAGCTGCGTGCCGAGGTCGCTGCCGAGTCCGGCCTCCGAGCCGCTGCGCGTCACGAGGACGCCGGTCGCGACCGACACCAGCAGGGCGCTGATCTCGTTCACCAGTCCGTCGCCGACGGTCAGGACCGTATAGGTGGTCAGTGCGGTGCCGATGTCGAAGCCCTTCTGCATGACCCCGACGGTCAGGCCGCCGACGATGTTGACGACGATGATGACGAGAGCCGCCACGGCGTCGCCCTTGACGAACTTGGAGGCCCCGTCCATCGCGCCGTAGAAGTCGGACTCGTGCTCGATCGCCCGCCGGCGCGCTCGGGCTTCGTCCGGGGTGATGAGGCCGGCGTTGAGGTCGGCGTCGATGCTCATCTGCTTGCCGGGCATGGCGTCCAGAGTGAACCGGGCAGCGACCTCGCTGACTCGACCGGCACCGTTGGTGATGACCACGTACTGGATGACCACCAGGATCAGGAAGACGACGATGCCGACGACGGTGTTCCCCCCGACGACGACGCGGCCGAAGGCGCTGATGACGTCGCCGGCATGGGCGTTGAGGAGGATGAGTCGGGCCGCGGAGACGTTTAGGCCCAACCGGAAGAGGGTCGCGATCAGGAGCAGCGGTGGGAACGAGCTGAACTCGAGTGGCTCGCGGATGTTGAGGGAGACGAGCAGGATCGTCAGCGAGAAGGTGATATTCAGGACGATCAGGACGTCCAGCAGCGCCGACGGCAGCGGGATGATCATCATCGCCACGATGCCGACCACGGCACCGGCGAGAAGGGCGTCGCTCCTGCGCAGACCTGGGACCGCCGCGGTCGCCTGAGTCGTCATCGCACCTGGCCTCCGTCGTCGTCGAGTGAATCGGGGTCGTCTCCGAGAACGAGGCCGGCCTCGAGTCCCGCCAGCTCTTCCGGCGTGACGTCCCCCAACTCGTCCTCCGCCAGGGCCGCGGCGAGAGCGTCTTCATCGACCTCGGCAGGCTCTACAGGGGCCGCATCGAGCCACGCATCGTCGGGCACGACGTCCGATTCCGTCGCCGCGGCCGGCTCGGCGTCCGGCTCGGTCGCTGCCGTCGCCTCGATGACTTCGCCGTCGAGCACGGCGGAGCCGGCGGCGGCGGCGGTGGCGGTGGTCGTCCACCACGGCCTCGAAGCGGAACCGCCGACGGGTCCGCGCGCTCGATCTCGACGCCCGGCGGCCGACCGAGCCGCGGCGCTGAACCGGGCCTGGTGGACCAGAACCAGGAGTTTGGCCACCGCTCTATACAGATGCGCCGGGACCTCGGAACCGATGGGACGGGAGAAGAGGGCTCGCGCCAGTGGCTTGTCCTCGATCACGGGAACGTTGTTCTCGCGCGCGAGCTGCTTGATCCGCTCGGCCATCAGCCGCTGGCCCTTGGCCACGATCTTGGGCGCCCGCATCGTCAGCGAGTCGTACTTGAGAGCCACGGCCAGGGTCGTCGGATTGGTGACGATTACGTCGGAGGTGGGCACCGCGTCCATCATCCGGGCGAAGGCCATCTGCCGGGCGCGACGGCGGCGGGCGCCGCGGACATGGGGATCGCCCTCGGATTCCTTGTACTCCTGCTTGACTTCTTCCTTTGTCATGCGGATCGACTGCTGGGCCTTACGGCGCTGGACGACGAAGTCGACCAGGGCCACGACCGCGAGCAGGATCGTGATCGTGAGTCCAAGCTGGAAGACCGCCGAGAGGCAGCTGCCGGCGATCGTGGCGGGGCTCGAGCCCTGCGTGGCGACTATGGACGGGATGCGGCTGCCGACCACCTGCCACGAGATCACGGCCAGGATCGAGAGCTTGGCGGCCGAGAGCCCGAGCCGCACCAGGGCCTGGCGGTCGACGATTCTCTTGAGCCCGGTCAGCGGGTTGATCCGGCTCATGTCGAACCGGATGGCCCTGTAGGAGAAGACGAGCCCGCCCGAGATCAGGTTGCCGGCCACGCCCGCCACAAGAACCAGGCTGGCCAGCGGCAGGATCAGGATGAGGACGGTCAGGATCGCGTCGCCGGTCTGATTGACGAGCTGCGCGTTGCTCGTCCGGGGCGACATGTTGACGATTGCCGTCTGCGTCCGGGTCACGAGCGTGGCCGCCACGCCCGGGAGCAGGCTGGCCAGTGCCAGAGTGCCGACGCCGAGCGTCAGGCCCATCGAGAACTCCCAGGATCGGCCTACGCCCTGGCCCTTGGCGCGCGCCTCTTCGCGTCTTCGTGGAGTTGGAGCTTCGGTCTTCTCAGCCATCGTCCGCGCCTACGTCGAGAGGGTGCCGCCGGAGGCGGCCTGGAAGACGAACCGGTAGATGGATTCCGTGCCGTTGATGAGCGTCGGCATGGCCACGGCCAGGACCGCGATGCCGACCAGCATCTTTAGCGGCAGGCCCAGGATGAAGACGNNTCTGCGGGATGGCGCGGGCCAGCAAGGCCACCGACAGCTCGACCAGCAGCAGCACCAGGGCGATCGGGAGGGCGACCCTGACCCCCAGCTCGAGCGACAGGGCGATCGTCTGCGACGCGGTCAGAGCCAGGTCGGCCGGCCACCCGCCGCCGACCGGATAGACCGCGAACGAGTGGGCCAGTGCCTGGACGACCGCCAGGTGGAGGCTCATGGCCAGGAACACCAGGCCGGCCAGGACCGAGAAGAAGGGGTCGATCGCCGTCGAAGCCTCCTCTTCGGTCGGGCTGAACACGGAAGCCAGCGACAGGCCGAGCTGGATCGAGATGACGCGCCCGGCCAGCTCGACCGCCTGGAAGCCCATCGACAGGATGAATCCGAGCGACATGCCGATGACCAGTTCGATCGGGGCGGCGAGGAGAAGCGGCATCGTCCCGGCCGCGGCTCCGGCCGCCTTCGTCAGGGCGATGGTCAGCGCCGCCGCCAGGCCGAACTTGACCAGCGTCGGGATCGAGTGATGACCGAAGATCGGGGCCGTGAAGATGAGCCCCGTGCAACGCAGCATCACCAGGAAGAGCATCGAGGCCTGGCCGCCGGCGATCGTCACGGTCACTTGGACACCTCGGACGCGACCTGGAAGACGTATTGGGTGAAGTCAGTCAGCTGGCTGACCATCATCGGACCGAAGATCATCAGGACCAGCGACACCACGATCAGCTTGGGGACGAAGGTCAGCGTGGCCTCGTTGATCTGAGTCGCGGCCTGGAGGACGGAGATGCACAGGCCGACGGCCATCGAGACGAGGACGATCGGCCCTCCGACCATGAGGGTCGTGAAGAGGGCCCGCTGCATGACGGCGCCGACGTCGGATCCGCTCATGGCTAGCCGAAGCTCCGGACGAGAGACTGGACCACCAGGACCCAGCCGTCGACCATGACGAAGAGGAGCAGCTTGAATGGCAGGGCGATCTGGGTCGGCGAGACCATCACCATGCCCATCGACATCAGTGCCGAGGCGACCACGAGGTCGATGATCAGGAACGGGATGTAGAGCAGGAAGCCCATCGTGAAGGCGGTCTTGAGCTCGCTCACCACGTAGGCCGGCAGCAGGACCTCGATCGAGACGTCGTTGGCCGTCGCCGGCCGCGGCTCCTTCGAAAGGTCGATGAAGACCTGCAGGTCCTCCGTCCTCGTCTCCTTGAGCATGAACTCACGGAACGGATCGATGCCCTTGGAGATGGCGGCGTTCTGGTCGATCGTGTTGTTCAGGTAGGGCTGCAGGGCGTCGTTGTTCACCTTGGTGAAAACGGGCGACATCACGAAGAAGGTCAGGAACATCGACAGGCCCAGGATCACCTGGTTGGGCGGCAGGTTCGGGATGCCGATGGCGCTGCGCAGCAGCGACAGGACGACGACGATCCGGGTGAAGCTCGTGGCCAGCATCAGGATGGCCGGCACGAGCGACAGGACGGTGATTGCGACCAGCAGCTCGAGCGAGAGCGCGAACTGGCCGTTGCCGCTGGAGGCCTGACCGTCGCCGACCTTGACCGAGATGTCCGACTGACCCGTCGTCGACGAGCAGCCGGCGACGATCAGGACGACGAACGTCAGCAGGAGCAGCGACCCGAGACGTCGGCGGCTCATCGCACCCGTCCCCCGTTGAGGAACGTGGCGAGCTTGCCGGTCAGCGAATCGAGCGGCGCGAGCACGGAATTGAGAGCCGAGCCGAAGGTCGGAGTAGCGAAGGCGGGCGCCGCCGATCGCCCGTCAGGGGCGGTCTCGGCTTCATATGTCTCGAGCTCGGCGGCATCCAACTCGGCCAGCGAAACCATGCCGCTCGGCGTCAGCCCGACCACGAGGCGGCGATCGCCGATGGCCACGAGATGGAGCGACGCCTTGGGCGCGAGCGGCCGCGACTCGAGGACCTCGAGCCGGCCGCTTCGCTTCTGCGCCCCGGTTCCCATTCGGCCGAGAACCCGCAACGTGATGAAGAGAAGGGCCAGGACGATCGTGCCCTTGGTGATCAGATCGATCCAGTTCAATCCGCCGGTGGTGTCGCTGCTTCCCCAGACGGCGCCGAGGCCTGAGACCGCGAGTGCGTCCGTGGCGCTGGGTTGGGCGCCCCCGGCGACCGCGAGCGGATGCAGGAGCCCGACCGCCGCCACGCCGGCGAGCCCGGCCAGGCAGGCGATGGTGGCGATCCGGCGTCCGGTGGCAGGCCGGCGCAACTCGTCCCGCCCCGTTTCGGAGGCGTTCGAGGCGGCCGGGCTGCCGGTTACCGTCATCGTCAGCGACCCGACGGCGAGAGGCGCTGCTGACGGGCCACGACGTCGGTGATCCGCACG
Organism: Chloroflexota bacterium; assembly: GCA_003157875.1. Taxonomy (GTDB): domain Bacteria; phylum Chloroflexota; class Limnocylindria; order Limnocylindrales; family CSP1-4; genus Fen-1039. The sequence continues at coordinate 40,327 of PMKV01000121.1, read as the reverse complement.
CCGAAGTTCTCGTCGACAACGACGACCTCACCCTGCGCGATCGGGCGGCCGTTGATCAGGATGTCGACCTTCTCGCCGGCCAGCTTGTCGAGCTCGATGATCGAGCCCGGCGTCAGAGCCAGGACGTCTCGGATCGGCAACGTCGTGCGCCCGATCTCGACCGCGACCTGGAGGGTCACGCCCAGCAGGAGGTCGATGTTGTAGCCGGGCTGCACGGTCGGCGCGGCGGTCAGCTCCGGCAGCTGCGCCGGTCGGACGTTGGTCGGAAGCGGGGCCGGCGCGCCGTTGCCGTTCGGGGCCGCGGCGGATGGCGCGGCAGCCTGGCCGGCTGTGGCCGCCCTGAACTCCTGAGCGCGCTGCGCAACCGGAGCGGGGGCCGGCGGCGGCGTCATGGCGGCCTCCGACGAGAGCGCCTGGAGGGCCACGATGTGAGCCGACAGCTCGCCGGCCACGGCATCGTCGAAGGCGGAGATGAGGATCAGCTCTTCGTTGTCGACCGACGTGATCGGAAGGCGCAGCAGAAGCATGGGAGCGTCCGGCGCCGAGACGTCGACCGCCGGGCCCAGGCCCAGCCCCTCGCCGAGAATCGACTCGAAGGCGCTGTCCATGCCTTCCACGACCAGTTCCTGGAGCCGTTCGGACGCGTAGACCTTGCCGCCGATCTTGTCGCCCTTGGCCGGGTCGAGAGCGGCCCAGGCTCCGCGCCGGTCGGTGCCGAGAAGCTCGAACGATCGCGATGGCACCAGGGGCGTGGGCGAGTCGGCGTAGTTGAGGTGGCCGACGGTCAACTCCCCGATCGTGACCGGGCACAGAGCGTCGGCCGAGATCGCCTCGGCGATGGCCGAGCGCAACATCGGCCACAACGGCAGGATCGAGGCCCCTGCGCCCAGGGATGCCCCATCGGCGGGCTTCCAATCGAAGGATTCCCAGCTCATGTCAGGCCTCCATGGGCTGCAGTGGGCTCACCAGACGCAGCGCGACGCGATCCCCTACTCGACCCGGAATCGCCCATGCCTGTGCCTGATCTGAGACCGCAATGAGGACAGGCTCGTCGAAGTGCTCGTCGAACCTGATTACGTCGCCGGGTCGAAGCTCGGTGAGGGCTTCGACCGGGATGTCGACCGCCCTGAACGAGGCGGCGACCGGGATCTCGACGGAGCGGACCTCGTTCTCGAGGATCTCGCGGATGCCGGCGTTGCTGGAGGCGGCGCGACGTTGCGCGTACCACATCGTCGCGGCGAGTCTCGGAAGGAGTGGCTCGAGCGTGGCGTACGGATAGCAGATGGTCATCGGTGCCGTCTGTCCGGCGAACCGAACCTCGTAGGTCATGACGGCGACGACTTCGGCCGGGGCCGCGATCCGCAACAGGATCGGCGTCAGAGCCGACTCCGTGACGGAGACGTCCAGGGTCTGCAGGTGCGACCAACCCTCGTTGAGAGCGTGGGGCAGGTGGCCGATGACACGCGCGATCAGGTCCGCCTCGATCGGCGTCGGCTCGTTGCGTTCGCTCGGGATGCGTCCCGGGCCGCCCAGCAGGCGATCGACGGCGGCCTGCGCAAAGCCCAGATCCACGTCCATCATGAAGGGGCCGGCCAGCCCGCTGCTGGCCATGACGACCAGCTCGGTGGGCAGGCTGAGCTGGGTCACGTAGTCGTCGAAGATGAGCTGGTCGGTGCCGGCCAGCTGGATCACGATCGAGCCTCGAAGGAACGACGACAGGCGGGCTGCGGCGACGCGACCGACGGTTTCGTGAATGGCCTGAAGGGTTCGGAGCTGTTCATTGGAGAACTTGGCCGGTCGACGGAAGTCATACGTCTTGACGATCCGGCCGTCCGCACTGATGGACGGCGGCTGGTCCTCAGTAGGCAGCGAGCCATCGGCCACTGCCCCGAGGAGCGCATCGATTTCGGCCTGCGACAGCATCTGACGGCTCGCCTACTGCATCACGAAGTCGGTGAAGAAGACATCGAGGACAACGTCCTGGCCCAGGACTTTTCGGATGGCCGTCAACAGCTCCGTCTTGAGCTTGGCGCGCCCGTCCGCCGTGGTGAGGGTGCTCGAGTCGTGGGCCGAGACGACACTCCCGACGGCATCGATCAGGAGCGGCACGGCGTCTGTGTGGGATGCGAGCTCGGTCGTCTCGGCTTTGGTCCGGTCGGTGCCGTGGAGGTCGTAGAAGCTGGCTGTGGTGGGCCGCAACTCGATCGTCACGCCGATCTTGGCGTACTTGTAGCCGCCCGGTGTCGTCGTCGACAGGTTGATGACCTTGTCGTCGAGAGCGAGCATCGGGCCGAGTTGACCCGGACCCGGATCGGGAACGGTCACCGGCACCTTGGCCGCCGACATCTGGGTGAAGACGAGGGCGCCGGCCGCGGCCAGCCCGAGGGGCACTCCAAGGGCCAGGATGGCGCGACGGCCTCGCGGAATTGGGAGTCTCACGGGCGGTACTCCAGGTTCATCAGAAGGACGGAACTGCGAACGGTGCGGGCGTCGCTGTGTCGCTCGCGGGGGGATAGATGACGACGATGTCGACGCGCCGGTTCTTGGTCCTCGCCGCGTCGTCAACGTTGGGGGTGATGGGGTTGTACTGGGCATTGCCAAGGGCCGAGAGCCGGCTGGGGTCCATGCCCATGTCGACCATGGCCTTGAGCACGGCCAGGGCGCGGTCGGTCGAGAGGTCCCAGTTGCTCGTGTAGAGAACGCCGTCCGGAGCCTGATCGTCGGTATTGCCCTCGATCCGGATCGGGTTCGGCAGCGGCTTGATGATGTCGACGACCTGATTGACGAGCTTGAGGGCGTGGTCGTCCAGATGGGCCCGACCCGAGGAGAAGAGAAGCGCGTCGTTCAGTCGAATGACGATGCCCTGAGGCGCGACACCGACCTGGACCTCGCCACCCAGCCCCTGGCCGATGGCGTAATCCTCGAGGGCGGCCTTGATGGCCTTGAGGTCCGACTGGACGGGGCTCGTGCCGGCCGCGCTCGTCTCCTGCTGGACCGTCGTGTCCTGGCCGTTGTTGATGCTGATGGCCTGCTCGCCCTGCAGAACGTCGGCGTTGAAGGCTGCCGAGACGGACTGGGCCAGGGCCACGAACTTGCGCACGTCGGTCGTGCTGATGGCATACATGACGACGAACAGCACGAACAGCAGCGTGATCAGGTCGGAGTAGGTCAGAAGCCAGCGCTCCTCGTTGTCGTGCGGCCCCTCGGCGTGGGAGCGCCTGCGCTTTGATGCCATCAGGCCGCCTCCGCCATGGCCGCCCCGGCGGCGCCCTTCTCGGTCGACTCGGCGGCTTCAGGCTCAGGCCCGGCATGGGCGCGCAGCTTCTGGGCGACGATGCGCGGGTTGTCTCCGGCCTGGATCGCCAGGATCGCTGCCAGAGCCAGGTTCTTCTCCCTGGCCTCGGCCTGATCCTTGCCCTTGAGGTTGGCGGAGATCGGGAGCCACAGGATGTTGGCGGCGCCGACTCCAAAGAGGGTGGCGATGAAGGCGGTCGCGATCGACTCGCCAAGGCCCGACGGATCGGCCAGGTTGGAGAGGACGCTGACCAGGCCCATGACGGTGCCCAGCACGCCGAAGGTGGGCGAGTAGCCGCCCATCTTGGCGAACATGTCGATGCCCTTGGCGTGTCTGGCCTGCATCGACTCGATCTCGATCTCGAGGATCTCTTCGACGGTGTCGGGCTCCAGGCCGTCGATGACCATCTGGAGGCCGTGGCGGATGAACGGATCCTCGACCGCCTCGACGTCACCCTCGAGCGCCAGCAGGCCTTCGCGGCGGGCGCGCTCGGCGAACTTGACCAGCATCTCGCGGATCGTGGTGATGTCGCTGACGCGCGGCTTCATGCTCAGCGCGAGCATTTTGGGGAAGGTCATGAACTGCTTGACGGAGGTGGACGCCATCGTCGCCCCAAACGTCGCGCCGAAGATCAGGAGGATCGCGGAGGGGTTGATGAACGCCGCGGGCGAGCCGCCGTCCAAGACGTCGGCGACCATCATGGCGACGATGCAGAGGATGATGCCGATGCCGGCGTCCATCGTTTCGGCCTAGCCTCTGGTGGATTCGTTGTAGGAGCGCAGACGAGCCCGGTTGGGATGCTCGTACTGCGCCGGGTCGTGATCGGTCGGTGGGTCGTAGGCGCGCCGACCACCGAAGCGCGAGTCCACGTGGAGCGAGCGCTGGTAGTAGTGGAAGCGCGTCGCCACCTCGGTGGCGGTTTCGCGGACGAGCATCTTCTTGCCGTCGGCGAGAGTGATGACGGTGTCCGGGGTTTCCTCGACCAGCTCGATGCGGTCGGGGTTGATCAGCACGGCCGTTCCGTCTGGGCGCGTCAAGGGGATCATGGATCAGGCCAGGCTGCCGGTGAGCGCCAGGCGCATCAGCCCGGCCCGGGAGCGGACGTTCAGCTTGCGACTCAGGTTGGCGCGGTGAGCCTCCACCGTCTTGACCGACAGGACCAGTGATTCGGCGATCTCCCGATTGGAGAGGCCCTGGCCGATGAGGTAGAGCATCTCTCGCTCGCGCGGAGTGAGGAGCGAAACCGGGCCCTCGTCCACGAGTGCGGCATCGAGGGGCTCGTTGACGCTCGGGAAGCCGGCCACGACCGGGCCCATTCCGTCCATCACGCGGCGGACTACGACCAGGAATGTGTCGCGGTTGACGTTGTCCATAAGCATCGCGGCGTCGGCTCCGACGGACAGGCAGTCGTTCGGGGAGACTTCGCGGCCGCGAGTTACGAGGGCGATGAGCCGGGGGCGCGGCCACAGGGCCGCCAGCAGCCGGCAGACCTCGGGTCCTTCGGCCGGCACGAAGTCGAACAGGACGAGCTGCGGGTGGACGTCCGATGCGAGACGGAACGCCTCGTACACGGATGCCGCGCTCGCCACTTCACAGGCCGATCCACTGCTCAACATCGTGGACACGCCGAGGCGGACGATCTCGGCCTGATGGATGATCAGGGCATGGGTGATGACGCGTGCCGGCCTCGGCGGCGCCGCAGCCGAGCGGCCCGCCCCCCGACGGTCCTGCACGGGATAGCTGGCGATCGACATTTGGCCAATCCTTGGGTTTACCTGTCTGGCTGGCTGACTCGTCCACCGGCAGGCGGCGCTGGACTCGTCCTGTGAATGGCCCGAAGCATTCGGCAGGGAGGGCTTGTAGGTGTATTCCCGGCCCGAGCCAATCGTTAGTGGAGTGACCCCCGTCGGGGGTCGCCGGCCGGAGGTACTGCCACTCTCAGGGGGATTGGATGGCCCGGTCGGGGCCGCTAGGGCCTAGTCGTTCGTGTCACAGCATTTTGTTCAGTATTGACCGAACATACCGAACGTCTTAGCCTGAACGAACTCACGTCGGCATGAACCGATTTCGGCACGGGAATTCCCGGAGGCAGACGGGTGGACGACTTGATGGAACGAGCCCGGGAAAACCGGAGCTCTCGCATCTCGGCGGAGCGTTTCGTCGAAGAGATCGGCCTCGTCTTCGACTCGATGCACCTGCCCCGGATGGCCGGGCGAGTGCTCGGCGCCATCCTGCTCGGCCCGGCGGACGGCGCTACGGCCGGCGATCTCGCCGAAACCCTTCAGGCGAGCAAGGGCTCGATCAGCAACATGACCCAGCTCCTCATCCACTACCGCTTCGTCGAGCGCACGGTCCGTGCGGGCGACCGACGGGATCGTTTCGTGATCAAGTCCGGGGCATGGGCCCGGATGATGCTGTGGCGTCTCGAGCTCCTCCAGCGGCTGCAGGAACTTGCCGTCGACGGCCTCGAACTGCTTGGCCCGCAAGGCAACCCGGAACCGCTGCAGGAGGTTCGCGACATGTACGCATTCCTGGAACGTGAGCTGCCCAAGCTCTTCGACCGATGGGAAGTCGAAGGCGCGACGTTGCGCGCGAGCGCGAGAAAGGAGGCCTCCTGATGACGGCCGCCATCGAGACCCACAAGCTGACCAAGTGGTACGGCCACCATTCGCGCGGCATCCTCGACGTCGATCTGGTGGTCGAGGCGGGCCAGATCTTCGGCTTCCTCGGGCCCAACGGGGCCGGCAAGTCGACGACGATTCGCCTCCTGCTTGACCTCATCCGCCCGACGAGCGGCTCCGCCCGGGTGTTGGGGCTGGACATCCATCGCGATCGTCTGGCGATCGACCGACGTGTCAGCTACATCCCGGGCGAGCTCTCGCTGTACAGCGACCTCACGGGTCGCCAGCTGCTGACGTACCTGGGCAACCTGCAGGGCAGCGTCGACGCCGCCTATCGCGAGGCGCTGATCGAGCGACTCGAGCTCGATCCGAGCAAGAAGATCAAGAGCCTCTCGCGGGGCAACAAGCAGAAGGTGGGTCTCGTCTCCGCCTTCATGATCCGGCCTGATCTGATGATGATGGATGAGCCGACGGCGGGCCTGGATCCGTTCATCCAGCTCGAGTTCGAGCACCTGTGCGAGGAGGCTCGCGGCGAGGGGCGAACGGTCTTCATCTCGTCGCACCAGCTGCCCGAGGTGGAGCACCTGTGCGATCGCGTCGGGATCATTCGCGAGGGCAGGCTGCTGGCGGTCGAGTCGATAGCGACGCTCAAGGAACGCGCCCTGCGCAAGCTCGAGATCGACTTCGGGGGGAAGGTCGAGGCCGCCGCGTTCTCCGGCCTGCCTGGGGTTCGCGACCTGACGGTCCGAGACGGCGTCCTGAGCTGCACGGTCATGGGTAGCCTGGACGCGCTGGTGAAGGCCGCGGCGAAGTTCGAGGTCCTCAACCTGCGGAGCATCGAGACCAGCCTCGAGGAGATCTTCCTGGCCTACTACGGGGCCGGCGACGCGACCGACGCGCCAGCGAGCCCGCTGGCGAGGGAGGAGTCCAGCCATGCTGCTGCGTAATGTCTTCACCAAGCAGATCCGAGATCTGCGCTGGCCGACCTTCTGGGTCTCGCTCGGTATGGGCGGGATGACCGGCTACTTCGCCCTGCTCTTCCCCACCTACGCCAAGATCGTCGACCTCAACTCGATCCTGGACAAGATGGGGCCGGCGGCCAAGCTGATGGGCGCCAGCCTCGGCGACGCCAGCACTCTCGTTGGCTTCCTCCACATCGAGCTCTTCTCGATGATCCTACCCGCCCTGATGGTCGTGCTCGCGGCCGGCATCGCGAGCGGCTTTACCGCCGGGGAGGAGTCGCGCGGCACGATCGACGTTCTCCTCTCCTACCCGATCTCGCGCCGGCGGCTCATCCTGGAGAAGACGGCGGCCGTGGTCATCGCCTGCGTCGTCTCCGCCGCCGCGGTCTGGGTCTTCGCTTTGGCCGGCGCAGCGGCCAGCTCGAGCGCCCTGCCTTGGGACAAGCTCGCGGAGGCCCTGGTCATGCTGGTCCTGTTGGGCCTGGCGTTCGGCTCGATCGCCCTGACGATCTCGGCGGCCTTCGGCAACCGTGGAGCCGCGATCGGCGTCGCGGTCGGAACGATGGTCGTGATGTACCTGGTCGATGCCCTCGCCCAGATCGTCGACGGCCTGGGCATGCTGCGGCCGCTCTCGCTCTTCCGCTACTACATGGGCAACGATCCGCTTCGAAACGGCATGAGCGTGGCGGACGCCGCGGTCCTGGCCGCGGTTGCCGTGGCATTCCTCTTCGCCGCCCTGATCGCCTTCGATCGACGGGATCTGGCGGCCTAGCCTGGTCCGCCCGCCACGCGGCACACCTGAGGATCGGCGTACCGAGGGCCGGCGACGCAATATAATAAGCTCCGCGCTTAGTATTCCTCGCCGGCCTCGGCACATGCCGAGCGTCTCGATGGAATCGGCAGGAAGCGGTGAGACTCGAAATGCCCGGCTGGAAAGTGATGCCGCGCGCGGGCGTGGCGAAGTCGCCCTCCGGGTCCGGCGACTTCCACGGCTACCTGGCTCGGAACCTCTCAGATGGCTACCGACTGGCCGTCGTAACAGTCGACGACCAGGTCGGGGCCGTGGCGATCGTTCACCGCGCGATCACCGCCGCCTGGCGTGGGGCCACGACCGCGTCCGAGCGCGACGTGGACGAGGCATTCGGGCGCCGGCTGGACTCGGAAGTAGAGTCGGCCATCCGCACTTCCGGACGCGACCCGATCGATAGCGCGCGCGACCCGTTCGAGGCCGCCCTGGCCGACCTGGACGGCCGGCAGCAGATCGAACTGGCGCGTGCATTCGGGCCGTGGGAATCGACGGCCACGGCGGACGGCGGGAGCGGGCCAACCGGGCCAACCGGGCCGATCGGCCGCGCCGGTTCGGGCGATCGCGCCGCCATGAGCGCGTTGCGGGCGCTTGCCGCCCGTCTGGAAACCGACGATGCAAACTCATGGGGGACGCAGAACCCGGAACGCAGGTTGCGTGCCCTGTACGAGTCCCGCGATCCGGGCGCTCCGGCGCCGCTGCAGCTACGAATGCGGCTGCAACAGGACTACCGCGAAGCGGAGGTTGCCGCCGCGGCGAGTTCGCGGCGGTCGCGTGGGTGGGGCCCGTCCTTTGCCATCAATGCCTTCCTGGCGTTGACCACACTGACCCTCCTGGTGGCCCTGGCCAGCACTGTCGACCTCCGGGCAAGCGCCGCCGCGAGCGCGGATCCAACGGGCGACCCGATCGCCCCACTCACGATCACGGGTGTCTCGCCCGTCCAGGGCGGCATCGATGGCGGAGCCGTCCACGTCGGTGCAACGCAGCAAACGCTGATCGTCGGGTTCCCACCTTCGCCACTGTGGCATCAGTCGTCCCAAGACTGCCAGGCCGACGTGGTCGGCGTGATCGACTGGCAAGGTCAGACGAGTTGGATCGGGGCCCGCGCCGGCCACGCCGAGGCGATCGCCGGCGACCCGTCGTCACCGAGCGCCTACGTGTCGGGACCGGGCTCGTACTGCCAGCTTGTGCAATTCGTCAGCATCGACGGCGGCGCGACCTGGTCCGCCGGTCCGCTTCCGGGCGCAGCCACCTCCAGCCCGGCGTGGATCGCGTTCGACCCGGCGCATGCCCACAGGCTCCTGGCCTATTACCCGGGGCTGCTCTACACAAGCTCGGATTCGGGAACGAGCTGGACCTCGCGTACGACGGCGGTGACTCCCGTGGCCTTCGACCCGAACGGCCGCCTCGTCGGCTGGTCCAGCGGCAAGCTCTTCGATTCGCTCGACGATGGTGCGTCCTGGGTCGAGACCGGCCCCGGACCGGCCGAGCAGCCGGTTGCGGCCGGGGCGTTCGCCACCGGGGCCCTGATCGGCACCCGCGACGGGCTGTGGTGGTACCCGCTGACCGCGGTCGCCAGCCGCATCCAGTCGGGTGCCGTCTTCTCGATCGCGACCCTCGCCCAGGGCGCGGTGGTCGTAGGCGCCGATGCGAACGGGCATCCGTGGCTCGGCACCGTGGACAGCAGCGCGCCGGGAATCTCACTCGCCGCCCTGCCGGGCGACATGGCTTCGCTCCAGATCACCGACGGCCAGGTCGCCGCCAACGACACAGGCGCGGTGCTGGCCCTCTCAGGTGGGAACTCGATCCTGGCTCTGGCTACCTTCGCCCACTAGAGGCCAAGCGTCGTCGGCAGGAGGTTCGAGGAGGCGTCTCCGCAACCCGTCGGCAACCGTCCGGCCCCGTGACCGCAACCGCGCCCGGGTTCGCTGCAACCCGGGCGTTTCCAATCTGCTACTGCCCGGCTGCTGAATTCCGGCGGCCCATCTCCGATTCTCCACATACGCACACAAGCCACCGGCCCAAAGCCGGCCTGGGGCCAAGCAGTGTGCGCGAACAGGAGGACCACGANNGCAGAATGGCGGAGCGACCACCGCATACGACATGGTCCCCGGGTTGTTGTTCGTTCTGGTGCTCGCATTCTTGACGGCACTCTCGTATTCAGAACTAGCGAATATCTTCCCCGAGGCGGGCGCAGGCTCTTCTTATTACTTTGCGGAGGCCGCCTTCCTGCAGAGGGAAGAACAAGTCCACTACAAGTTCGCCAGGCTTGCGAAGTTCATCGTGGGCTGGGTGTCGCATCTCTACTACTGGATCTATCCGGGCATCATGGTCGCGTTCACCGCGACTCTGCTCGTGTTCATCCTTGGGCAGTTCGGCATCGCTCTGAACCAGCCACTGGAGATCGGCGCCGCGTTTCTCTTTGCCGCCATCGTCGGCCTGATCGCCTATCGGGGCATCTCGGGCTCGACCATGACGGCGGTCATCATCAACGCGATTCAGCTGACCGCCCTGGTTGCTTTCGCCATCCTGGCGATCGCCTTCCGGACGACCCATCCTGAACTGTCCTATGCGCATTCGGGCCTGGCGTCGGTTGTCCTGCCGCACAACTTCACCAACGTGATATTCCAGGGCACCATCGCCATCCTGCTCCTCGTCGGCTTCGAGTCGGTGACGGCGCTGGGCGGCGAGGCGATCAACCCCAAGCGCGACGTTCGCCGGGCGATCCTGCTCTCCCTGGCGATCCAGGGCGGCGTCGCCTACGTCATCGAATACGTCGCGGCCAACTTCTTCGTCAACAGCGCGACCGTCCCCGCCGCGAGTGGCGGCTACGCGGCGGCTGCGGCCTCCGGCGCGCCCATCGGCGACATGGTTCGCCAGATCGGCGACACGATGTTGGGCGGTACCGGCTTCCCGCTCGTGATCATCCTTGCAGCGACGGTACTGATCGCCTTGATCGGCACCACCCTGGCCTGCCTCAATACCGGCGTCCGGATCACCTACGTAATGGGTCGAGACAATGAAGTCCCGGGCATCCTGGGGATGCTCCACTTCCGCCACGCCACGCCGCACTACGGCGTCATCGCTCTCGCGGTCATCTCGGCGCTGCTGGGCGGATACGCGGTCCTCTCGGCCGACAACCTGCTCCAGATCACACTTGCCAGCAATACCGGCACGTTCCTGGTCTACGGAATGACCTGCGCGCTGGTGCTGGTCGCCTTCGGTCACGTCCATAAGAGAAACGTCGTCAAGCACGTAATCATTCCGGTCGCCGGACTGGTTGCAAACCTCGGGATGCTCGTAGGCGTCGTATATATGAGTGTTTCCGCCGGTGGTTCGACACAGACCGACACCCTCGTCGCGCTTGGCATCGTGGCTGCGTGGATCGTGGTGGGTGCCGTGTGGCTCGTCTTCAATTCAGCTGCAAACAAGACGAGCCTGCTCGTCAAGCCGCAGGTGATAAGCCCGGAGAAACCATAGACTCACACGAACCCTCAACCGAGACCGCGCCCGTGGAGACTCCTTCCCACGGCGCGGTCTCATACCATCTCGCGGATGAGATGATCGCCGCCATGTCAACGACAACAATTGAGACCGAATGCAAGCCGTGACCACCGCCTTGGCCGTCGAATACGCGGGTCTGACCGTGATAGGTCACGTCCGCGAACATAACGAGGATCGACTCGGCTGGGTCGCCATCGACGGCGACGCTCCATACGTCACGCCTGCGGCGGAACACACTCTCACACAAACTACGGCCACATCGGAAGTGGGCCTCGTGTTTGCGGTCGCGGATGGGCTGGGCGGATACGGAGGCGGGGAGGTCGCGTCCGGCATGGCCATCGAGGCAAGTCTCAGCCAGACTCAACGCAGCCTCACCGATGGAGGGCGCATCCCCGGGACGCTGCGGGATGCCTTCAACAGGGCCAACCACACCATTCTCGACGCCGCGATCTCGGGGACGGGCGGACGCAAGATGCAGTCCACACTGAGCGCTCTGGTCATGACTCCAGGGGAGGCGCATCTGGGCCACGTCGGGGATAGCCGCGTCTACAGGCGCCGCGACGGCGAGCTGGAGCTGCTGACCACCGATCACAGCCAGGTCATGGAGCTGCTGCGGATGCACATCATCACGCCCGAGCAGGCTACGGAGCACCCGGCCCGCTACGCCCTGACTCGCTCCGTCGGTGGCGACATCACCGTCCGGACCGACATTCGAAACGAACGCCTCGAACGCGACGATTCCTTCCTGCTCTGCTCCGACGGGCTGTGGAGCAATGTCACCTCGAGCGAGATCGCCGAGGCTCTCGGTCGAACACCCGCGGAGGCCTGCCGGCGGCTGGTCGACCTCGCCCTCGAGCGTGGCGGCGACGATAATGCGACGGCCATGGCAATCCGCGTTCAGGATGCCGGGCAGCGGCCCGAGGCGCCGCAGGGATGGCGGAGGTTGTTCTCGTGACCACGGCTGAGCTCCAACCGGGCGCGAAGCTCGACCAGTTCACGATCGTCGAGGCCATCGGCCACGGCGCATTCAGCGACGTCTTCCTGGCCGAGGACTCGAACGGGCGCCAGGTCGTCCTCAAGTGCCCCCATGAATCGATCATGGGCGACGTCTCGACGTTCGATCGCTTCCGCCGCGAGCTGGAGATCTCCAAGCACCTTCACCACCCGGGCATTCAGCGGCCAATCGACTTCACCTCCGACCGCAGCCGCCCCTACATGATCATGGAGTACATAACCGGGGAGACGCTGCGAGCCCTTCTCGCCCGCGAGAAGCGACTGTCGGTTGACAGGACCGTTGACTTTGGGGAGCAGCTGGCCTCGGCGATGGCTCACGCCCATTCTCAAGGCGTGGTTCACCGAGATCTCAAGCCGGAGAACGTCCTTGTGACTCCCGACGGCAAGCTCGTCGTCACCGATTTCGGCGTGGCCTTCATGGCCGGCGCTCGAAGACTCACCTGGCGGTGGTTCTCGACAGCCCTGGGGACGCCGGACTACATGTCGCCCGAACAGATCCAGGGCAAGCGCGGCGATGCCCGCTCCGACGTGTACGCGATCGGCGTCATGCTCTACGAGATGCTAGCCGGCCGCGTCCCGTGGGAGGGCGACAACGCCCTCTCGGTGATGAGCCAGCACATCAGTGCGCCGGTCCCGCCGCTCCACGAGATCAACTCCGCGGTCCCACCGCCGATCGAGGGCATCATCCGCAAGTGCCTGCGCAAGAACCCGGACGAGAGGTACGAGGACGCAACCACGCTCCAGACCGACCTCGGCAACTGGCGCGACCTGCCGCTGACCCAGTTCATCTTCGGCGACGAGCAGACGATCTCGCCGCCGGCGCGCTCCGACCTTCAACTGATCCTGCTGATCTTCGGGATCAGCGCCGCATTCCTGACCGCCAGCATCTTCTTGCTGGTGCTGGCATTTCTTATTGGCCATGCCCACTAGTAGCCGCGCAGGCGCCCCAGAACCGCGCGGGAGGGACCAGATGCCTCACAAGACAGGACGAACGCCAACAGACGGCTCGGACTCGGCCGCCCGAAATGGGAGCGCCGGCTCGGGCGCGACGGACGCGGCCGCCGAATCTGCGACTGCCGCCAGCGACGTCGACCGCCGGGCCGTCGAGCGCGTCCTGCATGGCATCAAAGAGGCCAAAGTGCAGCAGGTGGAGCTGCAGTTCGCCGATGTCACCGGCGCGGTCAAGACCGTGGCCGTTCCGGCCCGCCGCATCGCCGCCGTACTGGCCGACGGCGAGTGGTTCGACGGCTCGGCCATCGAGGGTCTGGCCCGCGAGGTCGAGTCGGACATGTACCTGCGGCCCGACCCGACCACCTTCTCGATCATGGAGCCGGCCGGCGTGACCTGCGCGCGGCTCATTTGCGAGGTCGTGACGCCAAGCGGCGAGTCCTACCTGGGCGACGGCCGCGGAACGATGCGCGCCCTGCTCGATCAGGCCGAGTCGGCCGGGATGGGCTACCTCGTGGCGCCCGAGATCGAGTTCTTCTTGTTCCCGGCCGAGTCCGTCGAGCTTCTCGCGGACGATCCGAGCAGCTACTTCGAACGCAGCCGGGGCCGCTCCAGGCGGGTGGAGCTGGAGATCGTCGCCGGCCTGGAGGCGATGGGCATCCACGTCGAATCGAGCCACCACGAGGTCGCGAGCGGCCAGTTCGAGCTGGACCTGCCGCTGCTGCCGGCCCTCGTCGCGGCCGATGCCGTGACCACGCTCAAGCCGGCGGTCAAGGAGATGGCTCGGGAACGCGGCATGCAGGCCACCTTCATGCCCAAGCCGCTGGCCGACGCCGCGGGCTCCGGGATGCACACCCACCAGGTTCTGGTCGATCGCCGCGGCCGCAGCGTCTTCGACGACGCCGACGACGCGTACGGCATGTCGGCCATCGCCAAGGCCTTCCTGGCCGGTCAGCTCGACCACGCTCCGGGCATGTGCGCCCTGGTGGCTCCGGTGGTCAACTCGTACAAGCGACTCGTGCCCGGCTACGAGGCACCGGTCGCGGGCTCCTGGGGTCGCCACAGCCGCGGCGCCCTGATCCGAGTTCCGACGCCCGTGCGCGGCGACGCATCGCCCGGCGAAGTCTTCGGCACGCGGCTGGAACTGCGCCTCCCGGATCCGAGCTGCAACCCGTACCTCGCCTTCACGGCCATGCTGGCGGCCGGCCTGGACGGCCTGGATCGCGGCCTCGAACTGGGGCCGCCGCTCGAGGAGGTCGAGCACGGCTTCGGCGGCAGCGGCCACAGCGTGACCAAGCCGCTCCCCGCTTCCCTGGGCGAGGCGCTGGTAGCGCTCGAGGACGACGACGTGATCACGGCCGCGCTCGGCAGCGAGCTCCTGGAGCTGTTCCTCTCGGCCAAGACCCTCGAATGGGAGTCCTACCGTCGCCAGGTCACTCCCTGGGAGCGCGACACGTACTTGCAGCGCTGCTGACCGGCGCTGCGGCCGCAGGCTGCTGACCGCGGGCGGCCGCCGGGCAACGGCGATGGCCGGGCTCGAGACCATGGAGTCTGCAACCGTTCCGACACCTATGGCGTAGTCCGTTTGGCGCCGAGAGCGCTAAGCTTGTGGCGAGGGGGCCTAGTCGGGGACGTCATGGCGGAGGCGTAAGTGCGCGTTTCGATCGGGATCGACCTGGGGTCCTCGAGAGTCAAGATCCTCGCGCTCGATGAGGCAGGCGAGTCCCTCGGCGTAACGATGGCCTCCTACGCCACCGAGTCGCGCCGGCCAGGCTACGCCGAGCAGAACCCCGACCGCTGGTGGGACGCGCTACGGCTGGCGATGTCCGAGCTGCTGGCCCGGCCCGCCCTTCGCGGTGCCGACGTGGCCGCCCTCGGAATGACCGGTCAGATGCACGGCGCCGTCTTCCTCGACGCGTCCGGTTCCGCGGTCCGACCGGCCCTGATGTGGTCGGACGGTCGAGCCGAGGCCGAGACCGCGGAGATCGACAAGCGCATCCCACGCAACGAGCTCGTTGCTCTGACCGGCAACCGTGCCAACGTCAGCTTCACGGCCCCCAAGATCATGTGGGTGGCGGCCAACGAGCCCGAGACAATGGCCCGCACCCGCTGGATCGTCCAGCCCAAGGACGCGCTGCGCGCCAGACTCACAGGCAAGGTCGGCGGCGACGTCTCCGATGCTTCGGCCACGCTTCTCTTCGACCTGCGAGCGCGGACCTGGTCCGACGACCTCTGCGGGAGGCTGGGCATCGATCGCGAGCTGCTGCCGCCGCTGACCGAATCGGAGGCGCTGGCAGGCGGTCTGCGAGAGGAAGCGGCCCGAGCTCTCGGGCTGCCGGCGGGGATCGCCGTCGCGGTCGGCGGCGCCGACGCTCCCGCGGCGGCTCTGGGCCTCGGTCTGGGTCGCGAGGACGAGGCCAGCGGCACGGTGCTGATCTCACTCGGCACGGGCGGCCAGGTCCTGGCACCCGTCTCGGAGCCCAAGGTGGACCCCGAAGGCCGACTCCACGGTCTATGCCACGTGGTCCCGGGGCAGTGGTGCGTGATGGCCGCTATTCTCTCGGCCGCCGCATCCCTCGACTGGGTCGTGCGCCTGCTGAAGCCGGGCGACCCCAACGGGACCCGGGAACTGCTGGCTGCGGCCGCGAAGGTGCCGGCCGGAAGCGACGGGCTCATCTTCCTGCCCTACCTGCGAGGCGAGCGCACGCCACATTTCGACCCGGCCGCGCGAGGCGCGCTGGTTGGGATGCGCATCGGCCACGGCCCCGCCGAATTGACCCGGGCGGTGCTTGAGGGCGTGGCCTTCGCCCTGGCCGAGGGGTTGGACCTCATGCGCGCCCTGGGGCTCGAGCCGCGAGCGGGCGTCGTCGCCGGCGGCGGCGTCAACCGCCTGTGGCAGCAGATCGTCGCCGACGTCCTGAACCTGCCCGTCACGTTGGGCGCCACGGAACACGCCTCCGCCCGGGGCGCGGCCCTGCTGGGAGCCGTGGCAGCGGGAATCGCACCTTCCACGGCCAAGTCCACCTGGCCGCTCCCGGTCGACACGCGAGTGATGGAGCCGGACCCCGCCAACGCCAGCCTCTACGCCGAGCGATCCGCCGTCTACCGCGAGCTATACGGTCGCCTGCCCAAGGCCTAGCCTGCCTGGCCCTCGCCGGCTACCAGCGCTGGTGCACCAGCGGCTTGATGCGCTCCTCGTACATGGCCCGGATCCGGTCGAGTGACGCCGGCGGAATAGCCGCCAGGTCCGCAGCGGCTGCGTTGGCCTTTGCCTGCTCCGGCGACTTGGCGCCCGGAATGGCTGCCGTGACAGCGTCGAACTCCAGGATCCAGCGCAGCGCCATCTGGACCATCGTGACCCCCGCCGGCACCAGGGCTCGAAGCTCCTCGACGAAGGCCAGGCCCGTCTCGTAGTCGACGCCGGCGAATGTCTCGCCCACGTCGAAGGCTTCGCCGTGGCGGTTGTAGGAGCGGTGGTCGGAGGCGTCGAAAGCGGTGGTCGGGCTCATCTTCCCCGTCAGCAGGCCGGATGCCAGCGGGACCCGGGCGAGGACGCCCACGTCGCGGCGTTTGGCCTCGGCCAGGAAATGGTCGGCGGGCCGCTGCCGCAGCATGTTGAAGATGATCTGGACCGAGGCGACGCCCGGGTACTCGATCGCCTTGAGCCCTTCCTCGACGCGCTCGACACTCACGCCGTAGGCGGCAATGGCGCCGTCGGCGACCAGGTCGTCGAGCGCGGCGAAGACCTCGGGCCGGTAGTAGATATCCGTCGGCAGACAGTGGAGCTGGACCAGATCCAGCCTGTCCATGCCCAGGTAGTCGCGGCTCCTGTCGACCCAGCCGCGGAAGGCTTCGGGCGTGTAGTTGGCCATGGCGAGGGGCACACGACGGCCCATCTTGGTGGCGACGAAGAAGGGCTCCCCTGCCCGCTCGCGCAGGAACCGGGCGATCACCTTCTCACTCCGGCCGTCGCCGTAGACATCGGCCGTATCGATCAGGGTTACGCCGGCGTCGGCGGCCGCGTGCAGCGCCGCCAGGCTCTGCGCGTCGTCGACGTTGCCCCAATCGGCCCCGATGGCCCACGCCCCGAATCCGATGGCGCTCACGTCCCGACCGGTCTTACCGAGCCTGCGGTATTGCACGGTGGACTCCTCTGACACAACTGCCGACTGCCTGACGCCCCGATTCTGCGTCAGGACGGCCGTTCCCGCAGCAACCGAGCCTACGGACCCACCGCCAGAACCTGCGCCGATTCGCCCGCAGCGTTCCCTGCGGTGATCCAGAGGCACATCAGGCCGCCGCCGGTGGCATGCCCCTGGTAGATCAGGTCGCTTCTGGCCCCAGGCGCGGTCTGCTTCACCAGCACCTGTTCGGCCTGAACGTCCTTGCATGTGGCGTCGCCTTCGCCGGTCCCTGCCTGATAGATCTTGAACCAGACCGCGGCGCCGGCGGTCGACTGCCAGGCGAGATCCAGTGGCGTGCACATCACATCGGAATCGGGGCTGGGACAGGCGACAAACGCACTGCGTGCAGTAGCCGTGAAGTTGGTGGGCGCCGGAGGCTTCTGGAGCGCCGTCGGGGTCGGCGTGGTGCCGGCAGTCGGGGTCGCGGTTGGCGTCGCAGTGGGCGTCGGTGAGGCGGCGGTCGCCGTCGGCGTTGGACTGGCCGCCGCCGCCGAGGGCGTAGGCGTTGCCGTGGCCGGCGCACAGCCGGCGAGCAGGAGTGCGAGCACGGTCAGGCGGACCCACGCCGGAAGATGACGTTTCATCGCTAGTTCCCCTCTGCGAAGTGGCGTGGGAATCCTCGCACACGCACCGATTTCCGCAAGTCAAGCGCCCGACACTTGCTCTCGGTGCCGCCATGGTCGCGGCGACCGGCGGATCTGAGTCCGGTCGAGCGGCGCTGACGGTCAGGCGGCCTTGGGTCGGCGGGAGGGCGAGCCCGCATCGGCGGCCGCGGGAGCGGAAGACGGCATCGGTGGCGCGCCGGCCGCTTCTTGATCGTCGTTGAGCCTGAAGCGGGCCGTCGAGCCTTCGAGCTCTCGGGCGATGCTGGTCAGTTCGGAGGCGGCCTCGTTGACCTCTTGCGCCTGGCGCGAGACGAGCCCGGTCGAGGACGCGACCCGTTCGGCGGAGGCGGCGTTCTCTTCGCTGATCGCGGCCACGCTTTCGACGATCTCGAGGGTATCGCGGATGCTGCTCGCGGCCATCTCCGCACGATCCATGTTGGTTGCGACGACTCCGGAGACTCGCTCGATGGCCGTGGTCAGATCGTTCATGACGTCGGCAACGGTCTGGTTGGCATCGGCCATTTCGCCGGTCTGGCGATGGGTCGTCTTCGCCGACTCGAGCAGCTCGTCGAGAGCCTGGCCCGAATGCTGCGCCAGCGACGAACCGTCGTGAACCTTCTGCATGGCCACATCCATCGCTTCGGCGGCTCGCCGGGCGCTGTCCTGTACCGTCGTGATGATGCCGCCGATTTCCTTGGTCGCCGCGGCCGACTTCTCGGCTAGCTTGCGAACCTCGCTGGCGACAACGGCAAAGCCCTTGCCCTGCTCGCCGGCCCGAGCGGCCTCGATGGCGGCGTTGAGGGCGAGCAGATTGGTCTGGGCGGCGATGTCCTCGATGGTGCCGACGATCTCGCCGATCTGCTGGGCCAGAGAGTTTGTCTCCTGGATGGTGGCTGCCGACGAGTCGACCGCGTTCTCGATCGACTTCATCTGCGCAAGGGTCTGCCGGATCGCCTCCGAACCGCGCTCGGCCGTGGCCACGGCCTGGACCGTCGACGCAACGACGGTGTGCGAGGTCGAGCCGGCGATCGAGACCGCTTCGGCGATGTGGCCGGCGGCAGTCGAGAGGCTGTTGGTTGCCTGGGCCTGCTCGCGGGCACCCTCGGCTATGGCCTCGACCGATTCGGCGATCCGCTCGAGGCTGGCGTTGGCTCTGGTCATGGCCGTTGCCTCGCTGGTGGCTGCCTCGGCCATCTGCGAGATGTTCTCCGCGATCTGGGCGGTGGCCGTTCCCGACGATGCGGCCGAGCCGACCAGGCCGCCGCTGACGACCATCAGCTTGGCCGCCCGATGGGACAGCTGATCCATGAGGCCACGCAAGCTCGACGACTCCGAGTTGAACGTAGCCACCGGCACGCCCGAAGCCACGACGCGGTTGATGCTCGCGACCACGCCGGTATCCAGGATCATGGTTGCGATGGCGTCGTAGCCATCTCGGGCCAGTCGCTCGATGGCCTCGGAACGGACCGAAATGTCGAAGGGCTCGCTCCCCTCCGGCAGGATCCAGGTGGCCTCGGCGTTGAAGGATCGCAGCTCGTCCGCGGCGGCGGCCACCCCGGCGCCCACGGAATCCCAGAACTTGGCGTCGCTGAGCCCCAATACCGCGATCCGGATGCGGCGTGGGGAGGGCTTGATCGGTTTGGGACGGCGGGCCGCGACATCCGCCGACTCGATGGCGCCCCGACCGGCCTGCCAGAACTGGCCGATGTTGCTCGGAGTGACGACGTCGCTGTTGGTCAGCATTCGCGACTTGGGCGGTTGCCAGCCGGCCACCAGGTGGTTGAACAGGTGGATGACGGGGTCGTGGCCCTGGCCGAACGGGTCCTGGCCGATCGTTGCCGTTACCACGCCCTTCGCCACATACGGCATCAACTCATCAGCCATGTCATGGCATATGAGTTGGATCTTACCGGCCAGGCCCGCGTCGACCAGGGCCGAGGCCGCGCCGGAGCCAGTCACGGTCGTGTATACGCCGGCCAGCTTCGGGTAGCGCCTCAGCGCGTCGGTCGTCGCCTGCCGCTGCTTCTGCCCCTCGCCGTTGCTGTCGATGGCTTCGAGGATCTCCACGTCCGGGTAGCGCTCGCGCAGCATCCCCTCGAACCCCTTCCGCCGCACCTCGAGACCGACGTGATGGAGAGATGCCGTCACGATCACGACCTGGCCCTTGCCGTTGAGCGCCCGGCCCATGGCGTCGCCGGCGGTCTGTCCCTGCTGATAGCCGTCCGGCCCGACATAGAACAGACGCTGGCACGCCTCGTCGGTCAGCCTGTTCAGCTGAGTCGCGCCCTCGGACAGCTCGGCGATGCAGTCGGCTATCCCGCCGCCGAGACGCGTGACCTCGGACGCGGCGATGACCGACTCGGCCCTGGCCCGCATCTCCACTTTTCGGGTCAGGTCGCCCTCGGCGACCGCGGCCATGGCATCCGATAGTGCGGCGGTGTCCTGCCGCACATCGGCAATGGCGGAGTCGATCAGATGGGCCAGCGGCCTCGAGACGGTCAGCACATAGATCGCCCACGTAACGCCCCAGCCGATGGCCATCCCGACTCCTAGAATCGCCATCCCGACGCCGGCAGCGACCCCGAACGCCAGCGTCAGCACCCCGAGGGCAGTGCATGCGGACGCGAGGGCGAGACCGAAGAAGACACCGTGACGCACGACGGCGAGACGGATGCCGGTGAGGGGCGATGGGACGTTTCTGGACTGCATACCTTGCTTCCCCAGGTTCGGTCCGGGCCGAGTTCTTGCCGAGCCGGGCGGCGCGGGATCGCCGACAGGCTGCTCCTTCCCCACGACGGGGAATAGCCACGGTGGGTATCGGTCGAAGTGGTGCCTAACTGCGCCCCAAATCGAGGTGAGATCCAGACCGGAAGCTTGTCTTCGATTGATGGCCGATGCCCGCTCGGCGGGCGTCAGATCATCTCGGCGATGTCGCGGCCAGTTCGAGGAAGCGGCAAAGTGCGTTCGCGAGCCGCATCTGGCGGGGAGTGCGGGCCCGAACTCGGATCAACGCCGGGCTGGCAACGACGACGGCCAGGCAACGGGCCCGCGACGTAGCGACGTTGAGGCGGTTCAGGCTGTACAGGAACTCCATGCCCCGCGGCGCGTCCTCCGGACTCGAGGTTGCCATCGAGTAGACCGAGACGGGCGCCTCCTGTCCCTGGAACTTGTCGACGGTCCCGACGCGCGCCGCCGGCAGGGCTCGCTCGATGGCGGCCACCTGGGCGTTGTAGGGGGCGACGATCAGCACGTCGGCCGGACGGATCGGGTGGTTTCGGCCATCGCCGTCCGTCCAGCTCGCGCCGCCATCGAGAAGGCCCTCGACGAGCCCGGCGACGACCGCCGCTTCCTCCGGCGATTCGTTGCGGTTGCCCTCGTGGAGCACCGGCACGAACCTGACCCCGGTGCCGTTGAGCAGGCCCGGCCCGGTGAGCGATTGCCGCGCCAGCCACGGCTCCGACTCAAGACGGCCCTCATAGAACGCCTCAGAGGTGAAGCGACAGAGATCCGGATGGAGACGGCGCGTTCGCTCCTGGAAGAGCCCCATCCTGGGCGGCATGGTGGACTCGCCGGCCAGCACGTGGCTCAGAGCCGAGGCTTCAGCGCCGGGTGGATGAGCGCCCGCGAGTGGCTGGTCGAGTTGCTGGGGGTCTCCCAGGAGGATCAGGTCCCGCGCCGCCCCCGAAACCGCCACGGTGTTGGCGAGCGATAGCTGGCCGGCCTCGTCGACGATGAGCACGTCGACGGCCGCCGCGAATTCGGGCCGCGACCATAACCAGCCGGTGCCGCCCACGACGTTGCGTTCACCCGAGCCGAGGGCGTCGAGGATAGCTCCGTAGTCGTCGAACGGCTCGGCGGAGTCGGAAGCGCATCCGCCCGAGGCGTCGGTCTTCTGGCCGACCCTGACGTCGACTCCATGCTCCCCGGCGCGCGCCGCGATCTCGTCGAGGAGGTGGCCGATGACTCGATGGCTGTTCGCCGTCACGCCGACCTTTCGACCCTGCCGCACCAGTTCGACCGCGACCTCCGCCCCGAGGTACGTCTTGCCCGACCCGGGAGGGCCCTGAACGGCCAGCCAGTCCCCGCTCAGCGACGGCGCGATTCGTATCGCTGCCCCGAGGGCGGTCTCGTCATCGCGGGCCAGCCCCTCCCCGTCGACGGCCGGCGGGGGCCGGCGCAGCAGCAGCCGTCGCGCCGCCGAGTACTCGCCGGGCCCGTCAACACCATGTTCGGCGACCCATTCGCCGATCCGAAGCAGGCTCTCCTGGAGCGGCGCGGTGTCGACGCGATCAAACGGGACCAGCGACTTGGGGTCCGGGCCGTCCGTCCGTGGCCCGCGGCGCAGATCCAGGGTGCAGGCGGCATCGTCGATCGCCACGACGCTGCCGGGCGAGCGTCCCGTGGCCGGGTCGCGCACGTCCGTCCCGATCTCGATCGCGTGTTCCTGCTCCGGGAAGCGGTAGCGGTAGACGACCGACCGGGCCGACTCCCCTACCCGCCCTAGAGGTTGGAGCCGCCCGATCGTCTCCCGCTCGGAGACGCGCTCGTCGTCGGTCAGATCGTTCATCAGGTAGTAGAACCGCCACCAGAACGACTTCTCCTCGCGTCGATGCCAGCTCAGGAGCTGCGCCAGCAGCCAGCGGGCATGGTCTTCGGGGGTTCGATCCACCGCGTCGGCGGGAACGCCGGCACACAACCGCTCCACTACCTCTTCCACGTGGGCCAGCCGAGCCGACAGCGCCTCACCGGCCTCCGCTTTGGCGGGCGCCGGCCGCGGCAGGGGCTCACCGAGCCGCTCCTCCAGCTCGAGCCGGCGCTCCTCGAGCCAGTCCCGCAATTGCAGGTTCGAGACGCAGTCGTCGCGGTTGTAGCGCTCGATGCTCCTCAGCGTTTCGTCCGTCCCGGGCGAGCGCGGGGCCGCGCCGCCGCCCGTCTCCGCTTCGGCCAGCCACGACTCGAAGGCGACGATGCTCGAGCCGGCGTCACGCAGGCCTTCGTCGCGCTTGAGCCCGTACAGCGGCTCCAGCTTCTTGATCGAGTAGCTCTCGACCGAGGCCCGCAGCCCCTGCCGGACGGCCCGGAAGAGATCGACGAAGACGTCGCCACGCAGCAGCCGATCTACTTCCTCCTCCCGGGTGGCGTGGCGGCCCATCAGCCGTCCGGCGGCCGTCGGCTCGTACGGGGCGTAGTGGTAGACGTGAATCGCTGGGTCGGCGGCCAGGCGGTCCATGATCAGATCGATCGTCTGCTCGAAGGCCCGCTTCTCGGCCTCGGGCGTGACCTGACCTTCGTCGACCGCCCAGAAGGCGTGCCACGCCGGGCCGCCGTCCGGACCGGTTCTTCCGGGCTCGAGGATGCCGAAGAGGTAGTCGACCCCGTCGTCGAGCGCGAACGGATCGCCCTCGATATCGAAGAACAGATCGCCCGGCCGCGGTTCGGGCAGGCTCGTCAGGCCGCGGTTCGGCTCGATGGCGCCGTCGGGCAGCCGCCCCGGCGGCAGCAGCTCGTACAGGACTCGACCGGCCTCCTCGCCCGCCACCTGGATTGCGGCCTGGGCCCGCGCTTTGGACAGCGCCGCGCCGCCCACGCCGTCGAGTGGCTGCGACAGCGGCAGCTCGAGGGCCGCGAGCCTGCGGCGCGTCGGGATCCCGGCATCCTTGAGCGCGCGCCGGAGGCGCGTCGGTGCGTTGGCGACGAGCGCCAGGTCGTCGTCCGCGCGGCGCCGGCCCTCGCAGACGAGCCGCCAGCGGCATACGTCGCAGTGCTCGACGGGTTCCGGGTACGTGGCCGGGGGCGGGTAGGCGGCCGCGGCTCCGCCGTCGGCCTCGACGCGCTTCTCGAAGGCCGCCTTCGCCGTTCGGTAGTACGCCGTGTAGTCGGCGACGCGGTGCCGCTCGACCGATCGGGCGCTGCCGCCCAATGCGACGTGCATCCATTCGGGCTCGGTGCCCTGGATCTCGGTCAGTTGTTCCACGTACGAGCAGATCTGCAGCAGGGCCGAAGCCTTGACGTGGCGGGCCAGCTTGGTGTCGACGATCTCATAGCTCCAGGCGCCCAGAGCGCTCGGCCGCTCGACTCTCACCACGAAATCGGCCAGCCCGAGCCACCGCCCGTCGAAGAAGGTGGCCTGGTAAATCACGTCGTCGCCGCGCCGGATCGCCTCCCGCGTGGCCTTCGCGGCCGCCCGCAACCCCGTCAGACGGTCCGCGGCCGGAACGTCGCGATCGGCTGCCTCGATGCGCGTGACCTTCCGCCCGCTGCGCTCGAGCTCCGCCAGATAGCGGGCCTCGTGCTCGAGACCGCGCTTCGCGATCAGGTCTATCTCCGGGTCGAGTCGCACCGGCCGATCGACCAGCCCGGCCATGGCCGCCAGCTCGAGCCCGACCAGATGCTCGCACGCCAGGAACCCGACCAGATCGGTTGCCGCGAAGACCGGCTTGCCATCGATGAGCTGCATCGCCGCCCACGATAACCCCGGGCCGTGTCATCTCGCGTGTCACGCGGGAACCGGGCCGTTGGAACCTGACCGGGCGACCCGTTTCGTGTTGACTGCCGGGGCAATCGGTTGGTGGCAGCAAGCGATCCGCCAGGTCCCCTTCAGCCGGCGCGCAGCAGCCTCGTTGGCCTGTCTGGAAGCCGACCCATTCGGGTCGAGGGGATGGCGCCCGCTCAGGGCCGCTCCCGGGTGCAATCTACTCGCCCGTCAGACCTATCTGGACCAACTTGCCCCAGGCGAAAGTTGGGCGATTCGTATCCCTGGGATCGGGCCTGGCGTGACGCGGGCGGCGCCTGTCCACGCTCAGCGACGCCTTGATTTGGGCCGATTCGGGCAGAATCCGCCGTCCTCGTGCTTTCGATCGCGCCCAACTTTCACACCAGGCAAGTTAGTCCAGATGCCGCGGCGGCTCGAATCGACGAGGCGGTCCAGCGACGCGATTGCCTGGCGTCGGCCGCGGCGGCTCGAATCGACGAGGCGGTCCAGCCACGAGATGGGCCTGGCGTCGGCCGCGGCCGAGCGCGGGACTGCCGATCGGCGCGTCCCCACAGCCCCTCCCGCCAAATCCTGGCCGTTGGAACTTGACCGGGCCACCCCGTTTCGTGTTGACTGCCGGGGGCAATCGATCGGTCTGAAATGTCGCGCCGTCAGGCGACGGCGGGCCGACGAGCCCGGTCGCCCGCTCGGAACAGAAGGGGTCTATAGGTGCACATTCGGCCGCTGCTGCTACTCGCTCCAGTCGTCCTCGCCGGGACGGTGTTTCTGGCCACGCCCCAGGTAGCGCGGGCCAACAACGGCATGACCGAGACAGGCACCACTTCGTACGAGGTGATCCCGAGCAAGAACGCCGTCCAGGTCACGATCCAGATCTCGATCCACAACGAAACTCCGAACCAGGCCACCAGCACCGGCTACACCTACTACTACTGGAACTCGACGGCGATCTCGGTCGAGGCATCTGCCGGCGCGATCTCCGCCACCTCCGACGCCGGCGGCGTGACGGCCTCGACGGTCAGCAGCAACGACTACTACCGCGTCGTAAAGCTCAGCTACCCCAACGTCTACTACGGTCAGACGCGGGTCGTGACCGCCTCGTACTCGATTCCGGCCGCGCCCCACGCGACCAGCATCTTCCGAGCCAGCCAGGCCTACGCCAGCCTTTGCGCAGGCGGGAGCGGAGCGGACAAGGGCTCCGTTTCGGTGATCGTCCCCGACGGGTTCAATGTCAGCCTCGACTCCGGCGACCCGCTCACCAAGACCGACGACTCCGGTGGCAAGCAGACCTTCTCGAGCGGGGCCATCACCAGCCCGCGCGATTTCTGGACATGCATCGACGCCGAGGATCCAACCAAACTAACGCATGCTCCATTGACCGCGAGCGGTCAGGCATTCGACATCGAGGGCTGGCCCGAAGACAAGACCTGGAGTGCCGCCGTGAGCGCGGACGTCAGCGCGGACGTCGGGCGGCTCGAGGACCTCACCGGCCTCAAGATGCCCGGCGGGACGATCGTCATCCTCGAAGCCGGCGACGAACAACTCGGGCTGTATGGCGGCACCTACAACTCCGCCACTACCACCGCCGCCATCCCCGAGACCGCCCGCAGGGACGTGGTCGCCCACGAGTTGTCTCACATCTGGTTCAACCGATCGATGTTCGTGGATACGTGGCTATCCGAGGGACTGGCCGGATACAGCGAGCAGGCTGCCGGCGAGGGTAACTACACGCCCTGCGCCGATCCGGGCGCCTACCCCGGAGCGGGATTGCCGAACCTGATGACCTGGCAGAAGCTCAACTTCAACTCCACCACTCAAGACCAGAACGTCTCCGACTGGCAGTACTCCGCTTCCTGCTACTTCATCACCGTGGTAGCCGACGCAATGGGCGCCGCCGACTTCAAGAACGTCCTCACGGCCGCCGCGGCGGACGAGATGGCATACATAGGCGCGACGCCCGGGGAGAGGCTAGTCGGTTCCAAACTGCCGCTGACCTCCGAGCAGATGCTGGATCTCATCGACGAGCGTGGCATGGTCCCGGCCGGGGTCACCGATTTCGACCAGGCCCAGAAGCTCCTCGGGAACTACGGGGTGTTCGACGCCGCGACCCTGTCGGCCCGGTCGCGTGCCCGATCCGCCTACCATGAACTCGAGGCGAAGGGCGGGACATGGAAGCTGCCGCTGGCCATCCGCACCCCGATGAGCACCTGGGATTTCGCCACTGCTCAGACCGCGATGACCACGGCCGGGGAGATCCTCGATGTTCGCGACTCGATCCAGACCCAGATAGCGGGCTTCTCGCTCGACGGCACGACGATCCGGAGGCAGTTCGAATCGGCCACCAGCCAGTCCGATCTCGACAGCCTGCTCACGCTCATCAAGAAGGAATCCGAGGCCGCCACCAATCTCGCCGCGGCAACGAAGCTGAACGGCCAGAGCCGCAACATACTGCAGTCCCTCGGACTTCTGGGGACCGACGTCGACGCTACGCTGAAGCAGGCTCAGACAGACCTGCAGAACGTTAAGCCCGATGCCGCGGGAAGCGAAGCCCAGTCGGTCACGGACCGACTCAACGGCGCGGCAAACGGGGGTCTGCTGCGACTCGGGGCCGTCTTCGGCCTTCTTGCTCTCCTGGTCCTGGTCGTGGCGATGATCGTCGTCGTCCGGCGACGGCGGCCGGCTCCCGGCGCGATGGGACCCGGCGGCCCCGGCTACGTGGTCCCGCCCGGCGGACCCTGGGCGCCCTACGGCCAACCGGTCGCGCCGTACGAGGATCTGAGCCCGCTTCTGGGTGATCCGCCGGCGGTCGCGCCGGCCACAGAGGCGCCGGCCATAGAGCCGACGGCGACAGAGCCGACGGCGACAGAGCCGACGGCGACAGAGCCGACCGCGACAGAGCCGACGGCCACAGAGGCGCCGGCCATAGAGCCGACGGCGACAGAGCCGACGGCCATAGAGCCGACGGCGACAGAGCCCACGGCGACGCCACCCGCGAGTCCGGGTCCGGACGCGGCGATTCCCGGCGTGTAGACGGGCGGTGCCGGAACACACCGCTTCCCAGGGTGAACCCCTAATGCCGGGGCCCTAGCCACCGACCCCTCCGACATGGACTCGATCAGTTCGGTCAACTCGTCGGCCACGCAAGCGGCAACGGCGATTCAGGCCGGCCAGACGAACGCGGAAGCGGGTACTACCGCAGCCCTATCCGCCGCCGGGCTGCCGCCGGTGCTGCTTGCCGAAGCGGCATCGCGCAACACCCTCAACTCCGAGTTGGTGTCGAGCCAGTGGGGCATCGACCCGGCCGCCGTCAGTGGCGTCTACGGCGGAGCCGCCGAGGATGGCGGGCTCTTCTCCGGAGACATGTTGCTGCCGCTGCTCGCGAACCTGACCCACGCCACAGCCGAGCAAGCCCTGGCTCTGATCGGGGTCCAGACACCGACGCCCGGCGGCGCGAAGACGGCAGCCTCCGGCACTGCGGACACGAGCTCGGCGGCAACGAACGCGGCTCAGAGCCAGGCCGCCCTGGCCGGGGCTGCCTCAGGCTCCACAGCCGGAATGATCGTCGATCCGCTGTGGGGTCGCTCCGCCTGAGCATCCGGTAACGCGCCGTCCCGATTTGTGGCAGGCTCGTAGCCATGGCCGAGCCCGTCAGCTCCAAACCTTCATACCGCGCCGTCCTGAGCGTGCCTTCGCTGGGTCGGGTCCTGTTGGGCATGCAGATCGCGCGCATCGCCCAATCGATGATCTCGATCGTGATGATCCTGTTCGCGCTGCAGCGCTACAACGACCCATCACTCGCCGGACTCGTGGCCTTCGCGAGCATCTTCCCCGGCCTGATCATCAGTCCCATCGCCGGCGCCCTGCTCGATCGCCACGGCAGAGTGCGCCTGATCATCCTGGACTACATGGTGGTGACCGTCGCGCTCGCGACCGGCGCGGCGCTGTCGCTGACCCACAACCTGCCCGCCGCGTTGCTCGTGTCAATAACGGCGATCTCGTCGCTGACCGGGCCGCTGAGCAGCAGCGGCCTGCGGACCCTCTTCCCGCTCCTCGTGCCGGAGCCGCTCTGGGAACGGGTCAACGCTCTCGACTCCAACGGTTGGGTGTTGGCCACGGTCGTCGGCGCCCCGATGGGCGCGGTGGTGGCGCAGGTCCTGGGCTTCGAGACGGCGATGATCGCCATCGCCGTCGCCTATAGCGCGGCGGCCCTGATCATGCTCGGTGCGCCGGACCCGCGCACGGACGTGGCCTCGACCGGCAATCTCGTTCTCGACGCCTGGCAGGGCCTGGTCTACACGTGGCACAACAAGACGCTGCGGGCGCTGGCGATCTCGCTCTCGACCTGCAACCTCTCCGGCGGAGTGGTGGAGATCGTCGTGCCGGTCATGGTTTTGAAGCACCTCGGCATGGGCCAGGAGATGGTCGGCTACCTGTTCGGTCTGATGGGGGCCTTCGGCGTCGTCTCCGCCTTCTTCTCCGGCCGCATCAAGACCGAGGGTCGCGAGAAGCGCCTGATCGTGCTGCCGCTCTTCGGTTTCACGATTGCCACCGCCATCCTGCTCGTGCCCGGCGGTCTGGCCCCGATCGCGATCTCCATGGCCGCGGCCGGCCTGATGAACGGGCCGCTCGACATAACCATGTTCACGCTGCGGCAGCGGCGGACCGATCCGGCCTGGATGGGGCGCGCCTTCACGGTTTCGATGAACCTGAACTTCTCCGGCTTCCCCATCGGGGCAGCCCTAACCGGAGTGATGCTCACGATCTGGCCGGTGGAAGTAGCCATCGGGTTGGGCGTGGCGGCCAATCTCGCCGGAGCGATCCTGGGCTACGTCATGCTGCCTCACGACGAGGCCGCGGAGTCAGCCCCGGCGGTTGCGGTCGCGCCCGCCGAGTAGCGAGAGGCCGGGCCCGAAGGCCCGGCCTCTGCGACTGACTGGTTTGGCGCGACCGTTATGAAGCGGCCGGCTCCGCCGCGGGTTCCTCGTCCTCGTCCGCAATGCGGAGGGTTCGTCGCCCCCGGACCTTGGCGTCATCCACGAGCGAGTACACGACCGGGACGACGATCAGGGTCAGGAAAGTGGAGGTGAAGAGGCCGCCGATGACGACCGTGGCCAGCTCCGAGGCGATGATCTCACCCTCGGAGAGACCGAGTGCGAGAGGCATCAAAGCCAGGATCGTGGCGATGGCCGTCATCAGGATCGGCCTGACTCTCGTCCGTCCGCCCTGCATCAGTGCCTCGTACATCGGCATTCCGCGCCGCCGGTGTTGCTCGACCAGGTCGAGCAAGACGATGGCGTTGGTCACGACGATGCCGATCAGCATCAGGAAGCCGATCAAGGCGCTGATGCCGATCGCCCGCTGGGTGATGAAGAGCGCCGGGAAGGCGCCGATCGTGGCCAGCGGCAAGCTGAACATGATGACCAGCGGATCCACGAGCGAGTTGAAGACCAGGACCATGACGAGGTAGACGAGCAGGATAGCCACCGCCATCGAAATGAAGAGGCCGCTGAAGGCGCTGTTCATCTGCTCGGTCACGCCCGACAGGGTCACAGTCACACCATTGAGCTTGCCGGCCGCCTGCAGCTTGTCGATCGCCGCCTGGACCGCGGTGGAGACGCCGCCGGTGTCCTTGCTGGTGGTGTCGGCGGAGATGGTCACGGCGGGCGACTGATCGACCCGGCTGATGCGGGCTTGAGCGTCGATCGGCTTGACCGTCGCGATGGCGCTCAGCGGCTGGCCGGCACCGACCGGCATGGCCGCCAGGGCATCGAGTGAGCCGAGCGTGGTGTCGAGCTGGAGGTAGACGTCGGTCGGTGCGCCGCCGAGGCTGACGGTCCCGGCCTGAGTCCCAACCAGCGCGTTGTGGACCTCGGTCTGGACGCCGTAGGTGCTGGTGCCGTCGAGGATCGCTTTGTTCGGGTCGACGTCGATGTCGTACTGCGTGGAGGTCGTGGCGGCGTCGCTCTTGATGTTGAGCAGATCCGGGAAGGCGCTCTTGTCCTGGAGGGCCGCCATCACGGCCGCCGTAGCACTGGAGACGTCGGTCACGTTGGGCCCGCTGACGACGACGCTCATGCCGCCGCTGCCGGTCATGCTCTGCTGCGAGACCTGGATCTGCCATTTGGCCAGCTGGAGCGCGGCCAGGTCCTTCGACAGCTTCGTCTGCTCGGTGTCGAGGTTGGTGCTGTTGTCGAACCTGACGGTAATCGTGGCCGAGTTCGAGGCGCCGCCGGTGAAGGCCGATGCCAGGGCCGTTAGACCGGTATCGGCTTCACTTGGAACCGTCGTCTCGATGAGGTTGACTTCCGAATAGGACTTCAGCTTGGCCTCGACGAGCTTGGCCTGCGCAAGCACCGCCGACGAAGGAGTCCCGGAGGGCGGGGCGACGCTGACCGAGAGGTACTTCTGCGATCCGGTGTTGAGGAACTGTGTCGGGATGTGCGGCACGAGCAGGCCGGCGCCGAAGACCAGGACCGCGGCGACGCCGATCACCGCCCAGCGGCTTCGGTTGCTGTTGAGAGCCGCCTTCAGCAGCGGCGTGTAGATCCTCTGGACGAGCGTGTCGCGATGCTGGAGGCCCTCGTCGGGGTTGAGCTTGATGCGATCGATGAAGAGGCTGGCCATGACCGGAACGACCGTCAGGGCGCAGATCAGCGAGGCCAGCAGGGCGAAGGTCACCGTCAGGGCGAAGGGAAGGAAGAACTGGCTGACGATGCCGCCGACGAAGCCGAGCGGCAAGAAGACCGCGACGGTGGTGAGTGTTGAGCTGGTGATGGCGCTGGCGACTTCGCGGGTGCCCGAGATGCACGACTCGCGCATCGTGTCGCCCCGGCCGCGATGTCTGTAGATGTTCTCCAGGACGACGATGGCGTCGTCCACGACCCGGCCGACGGCTATCGCCAAGCCTCCCAGGGTCATGATGTTGATCGTCACCCCCGCCACGAGCATGAGCACCAGGGCGGTCATGATCGAGACCGGGATGCTGACCGCGGCCACGAGTGTCGATCGCAGGCTCATCAAGAAGAGGAAGATGGTGATGATCGCGAAGAGGGCACCGAGGCCGCCCTCGCGAACCAGGCTGTCGCGCGATTCGATGATGAAGGTCGAGAAGTCCTCGACGGTCACGACCTCGAAGCTGTTGCCGTTCTGAGCCTGGATCTTGGCCAGCTTGTCCTTGACCTCCTGGACCACGTTGACCGTGTTCGCGTCGGAGGTCTTGGAAACGTTGACGATGATCGAGCCGCCGGCGTCCGCGTGCTGCGGATCGCTGTTCAGCTCGGCATAGCCGGTGGGGTTGACGGCTACGCGGGCAACCGTGCCGATGTCGCGCAGCGTGATCGTGCTGGGCGGCAGGACGGGCGTGCCGTCGGCGTTCATCTTGACGCCCACGGCGAGGCCGAGGATGTCGTCGGGGTTCTGCAGGATCAGCTGGTGCTGGGCCGAGACGGGGATGGAGATGGTAGTCCCGTCGGCGTTGGCTATTGGCAGCGAGCCGGCCGGCAGGATCAGGTTGTTGGCCGAAAGGACGCCCGAGATCTGGGCCATGGTGATGTGGCTCGCGGCCAGCTTGGTCGGATCCAGCTTGATCACGAGCCGGTACTGGGTCACGCCGGTCAGGTCGACCTTGCTCACTCCGTCGAGGCTTTGCAGCGCCGGCACGATGTTCGTCGCGGCCAGGGCGTTGAGTTGGTCGGGCGTTGTTGACCCGGTGCCCCTGATGGCTACGACCAGCGGCGGAAACGCGTTGATGTCGAACGATTGGACGGTCGACGTCGAGGTCAGCCCGAGCGCCTTCACGTTCGCGTCGACCGTCGACACCGTGCCCTTGACGTCGATGCCGTAGTCGAAGGAGGCCACGACGATCGAGAGGCTGTTGACCGAGCTGGAGTCGATGTGGGCCAGATGAGCCACGCTGCCGATCGATCGCTCGACCGGTTCGGTGACCTGCGTTGCCACGTCCTGCGCGCTCGCGCCGGGCAACGGCGTGACCACGACCACGTATGGGAACTGGATATCGGGCAGGAGTTCCTGGTTCAGTCGGGACCAGGCGACCACGCCGCCGAGCAGCAGCGCGATCGTGACCAGGACGGTCACGCTCCTCTTCGCTACCGCGAGCTGTGTCAGTCGGATCACGTTCGCTCCTCGATTCGGGATTGGCTTGGCAGTTGTTTCGGTGTTTGGGGGGAAGCCGCTCGGGCGTGGATATTTCGGACGACTCGCGTCGCTGGGCTTTGGTTCACGGGCCGGCGGCCTTGATTCGGCCGACCATCACGGTGACCAGGCGCGCCATTTCGGTCAGATCCTCGTCGTCGAGGACGTCGAGCAGCTGGCGCATCATCTCCAGGCGCGTGCCGGCGATCTCCTCGATCAGGCGGTGCCCCTCATCGGTCAGCCCGCACTCGACGACGCGTCGGTCATCGAGGCGATGCTGGCGTTCCACGAGGCCATGCCGTTCCACCCGCTCGACGACCCCGCTGGCCGTCGGCAGGCCTACGCCCAGCCAGTCGGCGATGCGGCTCATCGGCGAGGGACCGTTCTTGCTGAGCAGGAACAGCAGGCGCATCTGGCTGAAGGTAAGCTCCTGCGCCACCCAATCGGGAACGTCGTGCGCGCCCTTGTCCAGCAGGCTGCCGAGAACCGTGAGGACCGACTGCAGCGTGGTCTGCCTGGAAGATACTTCGCTCATACCAGAATAGTATGACGTTCAGCTAATAGCTGCGCGTCATCCGAACGAATGATGCCCGGCTAGTGCAACAGAGCGAATTGCGCCGCCGATCGGCGCCGGGTCCGGCGAGCGAGCGCCGCGATCTCGAGGCGCCGCCGTATAGCGGGCGGCAGGTCCTGCCGATACCGCAAATGCCCACTCTGCAGACTCGAACGACAACATTCTTGAGTCGCTGCTAACTTTCCCAGTGTCGGCGTCCACAGGAGGCGAACGTGATCAAGCGGGGGAAGCCAGAGGGCCCGATCCGGCTGACGACGCTGGGCAACGCGCCGTACCCCAAGGCGGATGAGCCGTGCACCGGATTCCTGCTCCAGGCAGGCGGCGCGAACGTGCTCGTTGATGTCGGAGGTGGTGTGCTGGGCGCGCTGCAGCACTACATCCGGATCGAGGATCTGCACGCCGTCTGGATCAGCCACCTGCACGCCGACCACTTCGCCGACATGCCGCTGCTGTACTACGCCTTCGCCTTCGCCGAGAAGCCGCTGCGCAAGATTCCTGTCCTCGGCCCGGTCGGCTGGGCGGCGCGCGTGGAGGCTTTCGTGAAGAGCTCGGTCGACCACAACATGAGCAGCTACTTCCAGGTCGTCGAACTCAAGGACCGTGGCATCGCCGAGATCGGCGATCTCAAGATCCAGGCTCGAGCGGTCGAGCACGCGGTTCCGGCCTTCGGCCTGACAGCCCGATTCGGCGATCGACGCCTGGCCTACACGGGGGACAGCGGCCCCTGCGACAACCTGGTCACGCTGTCCAAGGGGGCACGCGTCCTGGTGGCCGAATGCTTTGCCACCGAGATCGAGATCCCGTCGGTGCATCTGACGCCGGAGGACGCCGGCCTCGTCGCCACTCACGCCGAGGTGTCGCGGCTGGTCCTGACCCACCTGGGCCTGGGCCTCGGGGAAGACGAGGCCGTCGAACGCGCGGCCACGACCTTCAACGGCGCCATCGAGGTCGCCAAACCGGGGACGACGCTGGAGGCCTGAACGCGGCCCGGGCTACTCCTCGCGCCGGTATGGCGTGTCGAGGACCACGAAATCCTTGCGGCCGACGAGCGCCGCCCGGATGCGATGGACGTTCTGGTTGTACAGGATGCGGTCCCACCAGTGGCGCGGCAGGTGCTCGGGCAGCAGCACGATCGTGAGGCGGTTGGGGTCCTCGGCCTGCGACACCTCGAGGTACCGAACGAAGGGCCGGACCAGCGCCCGGTAGGGCGACTCGACCAGCACGACTCGGGCGCCGGGCAGCTGCCGCTCGACTCGTTCGCGGAATCTATCGCCCTCGGCCGGATCGAGCGTCACGTGGACGACCTGGACTTCCTCGCCCATCGTCTCGCCTACCTTGACGGCCTGGACCACCGCCCGGCTCATCGCCTGAGCCGCCACTACCACTCTCTGGCGGCGATGCGGCGGCCCGAACACGACGTCCGGCTGGACCTCCAGGCCGATCCCCTCCTGGTCGTACTCGTGCTTGATGAAGAGCATGAGCAGAACCAGGATCGGGACGACGATGATGATCATCCATACGCCCTGATCGAACTTCGAGATGGCGATGACCACGACCACTATGGCGGTCACCGTCGCGCCGATGCCGTTGATCAACGCGCTGCGGCGCCAGCCCGGTCCGCGCTCGGTGAACCAGTGCTTGACCATGCCCGACTGCGAGAGCGTGAACGAGGTGAAGACGCCGATGGCGTACAGGCCGATCAGCCGGTCGGTCGAGCCGCCGAAGGCGACGACCAGCGCGATCGAGACGAGAGAGAGGGCCACGATCCCCGAGTTGAAGGCGAGCCGCTCGCCGCGTAGGGCGAACTGGCGAGGGAAGAAGCCGTCGCGGGCCAGGATCGAGGAGAGGCGGGGGAAGTCGGCGAAGCTCGTGTTCGCGGCCAGGATCAGGATGCCCATCGTCGAGAACTGGAGGATGTAGTAGAGCGGGCCGCGTCCGCCGAAGACGGTCCGCCCAACCTGGGAGAGCACGGTCTCGCCCGCCCCAGGGACCCCCTGCGCCGTCACCGGGTGGGCGCCGATGTTGACCGCCAGAAAGCTCGTGCCCAGGAACATGATTCCGAGCAGCGTGGCCATGATGATCATCGTCTGCTGCGCGTTCTTCCACTCGACGGGCTTGAACGCGGGAACGCCGTTGGCAACGGCTTCGGTGCCGGTCATGGCCGAGCAGCCGTCGGCGAAGGCCTTGCACAGCAAGAAGACGCCCATGTTCTCGCTGGCGAGACCAGTCAGCGGGCCCACGTCGGTGGCCTGGTGGAGCTGGCCGGTGAGCAGCTCAAGTACGCCGACGCCGATGAGCAGCAGCATCGAGCCTATGAAGATGTAGGTGGGACTGGCGAACAGCGTGCCGCTCTCGCGAAGACCGCGCAGGTTCACGACCATTACCAGCAGAATCGAGAGCGCAATGAGCTGCACGGACCACGGCGCGATTGCCGGCAAGGCCGAGTACAAGGCCTGCACGCCGGACGAGACGCTGACGGACACGGTCAGGACGTAGTCCGTCAGCAGCGACCCGGCCGCAACCAGTCCTGCCAGCACGCCGAGATTGGCGTGGGCGACGATGTAGCTGCCGCCGCCGCTCGGATAGGCTCGAATCGTCTGGCGGTAGCTGAAGGTCACGATTACCAACAGCGCGACAACGACGACGGAGAGCCCCAGAACGTACTTGTAGTTGGCCGTTCCGGCGCCGGCCAGGATGAGCATCATCGCCCCGGTCGCGTAGGCGACGGACGACATCACGTCCGACGAGAAGACCGGCAGGGCCTTCCATTTCGGGAGTCGTTCTGACAGGTCCGCGGCCGACGACAGCGGGCGGCCGAAAAGAATGCCGCGCAGCATCGCCATTCGGCGCTGCTGAGCAGTGCGCGGCGCCTGGGCCTCGAGTTTGGCTTCCAGGACGCCGGGACCCAGATAGCGGAAGTACCGAGCGTGCGGTCGATCGATTACTACGCGGCGATCGCCGAGCTTGCGGCCCTGCAGGGGCCGTTGGTCAGCCATTGGCGGCGGTTTCCCTCGTGATGACGATATCGACTCGGCCGCCTGGACGGACGACGGTCGGGAGGATCAAGACGCCGCTGGTCTCGGCCAGCTGGTAGGCGCGCCAAAGCAGGCCGGGCCAGGACGGGAACCCGGAGAGGATGACCCTGGACGCAAGACCCGCCGCGACCAGACCGACGGCCGCCTCCAGGTCGCCCAGCCCCGGCTCGAACTCGTGCAATGTCGCGGTGGCCATCTCGCCGGCGGCTTCGGCGCCGGCGCCTGCGGCTGCGGCGGCAAGTTCCATGTCCGACCGATCGGGCAAAGCCTCGGCAAGGACCGCCTCGCCCGCGCGAGATTCCTCGCGGGCAAGAGCCTGGTCATCTGGAGAATCGGCGGCGTCCGGTCGGTTCCAGGGGTCGATGCGGGCCCCGGCCCGAACCAGATGAAGCACGCTGTCGGCGAATGTCACGCCCCAAACGTAATCGGGACGCCACGAGGAAACGGTCCCCATGGTGCTCCGCCGCGCTCAACAACCGCTCAACAGGGTGGCCCCGAATGGGTCGCGCGGGGAAGCCGAGCCGGCCACGCGTGTGGGCGCCGACCTGGTCGAGGACATCAGCAACCTGGGCTTTCGGAGCGGCGGGTCAGCCGCGTTAGGTCGCCGCCGACCGGCCTCGGAACGGTAGGCCGCCGCCGGTTGGCGTCCGCGCGGTAGGCCGCCGCCGGCCGAACCGAGTTGCAGGCCGCCGCCGGTTGGCGTCCGCGCGGTAGGCCGCCGCCGGCCGAACCGAGTTGCAGGCCGCCACCGCTCGGCCTCGGAGCGGCAGGCCGCCGCCGGTTGGCGTCCGCGCGGTAGGCCGCCGCCGGCCGAACCGAGTTGCCGGAGATGCACACATCCGACCGGCCGACGGTGCCACGGGCCTGGACCGGCCCGTTCGGTGCATCTGATGCATGACTCAACCGCGCGAAAGGGCTTGGGCGTGGGAACAGCGCCGATCGAAGAGCTCGGCCGGCCATTCGAGCTACCGGCACGTGCGCCGCGAGTCTGACGTGTGCATCTGATGCAAGAGCAACCGCCTGGCGGGCCCAAACGGGCGGTTTCGTGCATCCGGCGCGAAGAACGGGCCACGTCCGCAGGCGCGGGCGCAGGCGCGAGCCGCGGCCACCGCCGCGGGCGCCGGCGCGAGCGCGGGTCAGCCGCTCAACTCCCCCGCCCACCGCGAAGATCCGACGGCAAGAGGTCGCTCGGATTCGGCTGGCTGACAAGGGCCAGCATGTCGCCCTCGCTGGACACTGTGACTACCCGCTTCCACATGACGAGTGGGCTTCGGTCCCAGGGCACACGACTTCCGCGTGTGTCTCTCTCAACGGGTCTGGCGCCGGCGACGCGGCGCGATGGAACGCGCTCGCCACCGGTCGCGAGTTGCTGCATGAGACGAGAAGTGATATTGGCCAGGCCAACGCCCAGGCGTGAGCGGCTGGCGAGGCTCTCGTAATCGTCGCCCGTCAACGTCGCCACAGAACCGGCGGCGATCGGCTCGCCGGGAGCGGCGAGGCGACCCGGCTTCGCATGACGGTTCGCAGTCGCCTGGACTTCTTCGTCTTGCTCGAGGGACTTGCTCATCGTCCTTGTCCGTTTTCCGCTTGACCACAACTCTGCGTGGCCATCGCCCAGATCGCTGGAGTGTCGACGCCGACTGGCACTGGATCCGTCTGGCGTAGGCCGCGCCGGCGCCCAACCCAGGCCCTGTCCAGCTTGGACCCTCCAGGCCGCTGCAGGAGAGGGCACTCGTCAGAGGGAACCGGCCAATAGTTAGCCATACCTAGTGCGGATGGCTTAGGACCCTCGCCCCGTGCAATCGCCGCGTTCGGCCGAATCGGGTCTCCTAGCCCAACTCTCCGGCGCGATCGCCTCCACCCGGCGCACCGCCCCAGTCCTGCCTGAGCTGGACCTCCTCGTCCCCGGACTGGATCACGCCCAGGATGGCCTCGGCCACGAACTCGGCGGTGTGAGGCGCAGGGCCACCCCACGAACCGCCGCCCACCTGGCCGCCGGCTGCCAGTGACTGGTGGAACTCCGTGGCGGTCACGGACGGGTAGACGGTCGAGACGACGATGCCGTCGGCCTCCAGCTCGCGGCGAGCGACCTGCGAGAGCATGTTCAGGGCCGATTTGGTGGCCGCGTATCCGCCCAGGCCGGGCAAGACCATGCGCGACGTCATGGAACTCACGTTGACAATCGCTCCCCCGCCCTGCCGGCGCATCGCCGGGATGACGGCCTGCATCGCCAGGAGGGGCGCATAGAAATTCAGCTCGGTGACAGACCGAAGATCCTCGAGGCGCAGCGTGTCGATGGGGACGTGGAGCCCCTGCCCGGCGTTGTTGACGAGCACATCGACGCGGCCGAAGCGGGCCAGAGTCGCTTCTACCAGGTGGGTGATATCGGCCGGATCCCGCATATCGGTCGGCACGGCGACCGCGTCCGGTAGTTCGAGAGCCAGCGCCTCGATCCGCACGGTGCGGCGTGCGGCGAGCACGACCCTGGCCCCGCGTCCGGCCGCCAGCCTGGCCGTAGCCGCGCCGATCCCCGACGATGCCCCCGTGACGATGACGACAGCGCCGTCGAGTTCCATAACGCAGTGCCTCCTGACCGTTCAAGAGCCGGGACGCCGGCCATCTTGCTCGAGTCTAGGCCGAGGATCCCGGAGGCGGGTTCGGCCGCGCTCGTCAGCCCCCGCGGCTCGCTCGCTTGGCTCGGCGGGCGCGGTACCACGCCAGATACTCGATCAGCTCGTCGCGTTCATCGTCGGTGAGGTCCGCGAAGAGGGCCACGGCCACCGCGATCGCAGGATCCACCACCGGTTCGCTGGGCACGCGATAGCCGGTCAGGCGCATGAGATCGGCGTACGGCACCGACAGTGCCTCACTCAGCGAATGCAGGATCTGAGGCGAGGGCTTCTTGACCGCGTCGTTCTCGAGCTTGCTCAGGTACGCCGCGGAGATGCCCGCGGTCCGAGAGGCGTCGACGGCGGACAGCCCGCGCACTTCGCGGGACTGCCTGAGAACGACTCCCAGCGTAGGTACCATCTAGCCTCTCGCTACAGTGCGTAGTCCCCACTACTGTAAACCCTACCACGGCCGCCCGGCTCCCCGCAACACGATTGGCGGCCGCAGCAGCCCCGGCGGTGGACCCAGTCATCCCACTTCCCGGACGGGATCAAGGTCAAATGCTGGGCCACGCCACTCCGCCTCCGTCGTCGTCGCCGCGCCGCTCGCTACGCATCATCCGAGCAGCGGGCCTCTCGTTGGTTCTTGCCGCGTCCGCTCTGGCGGGCATGGCCGGCACAGCTCTGGCCTGGGACCCGGGCGCCTTTAGCCCCTCGGACGAGCAGCTTCTCTTTAGCCTGACCAACCAGGACCGTGCTTCGGACGGTCTGAACGCCCTGGTGAACGACACCTACCTCCATCGGGAGGCCGAGTGGCGGGCCCAGGACATGGGCGATCGCAACTACTTCAGCCACGCCATCCCGCCCGACGGGGCCAAGGTCTTCACCTTCATGCAGGCCGATGGCTACTGCTTCAACGTCGCCGGCGAGAACATCGGCCTGTCCACCTACTCCGACGACTCGGCCACCGGCCGCATAGAAGTCGCGTTCATGGGCTCGACGCCCCACCGGGCCAACATCCTGGGCTCCTGGGCCCATCTGGGTGTGGGAGCTTACAAGGCGGCCGACGGTCGCAAGCTCTATGCGGTGCTCTTCTCGATCCCGTGCGGGGTCACCGTTCCGCCGCCACCGGTGGCGCCTACTCCGGTCCCGACCGACCCGCCCGCGCCGGAGGTCACCCCGGCCCCGGTAGCGCCCACCGCGCCGCCCGCGCCGCGGGCCACGGCCCGCCCGGCCGCGGCAGCCGCGACCACAGCGGCCTCCCCGACTCCGAGTGAGAGCGCTGCCCCGACCGATCAGGCTTCACCGAGCGCCGCCCCGAGCTGGACGCCGGATGCGAAGGGCTCTGCCGGCTCGGCCGGGAGTGCCGCCTCGCCGGACGCGACCGCGACCACCACGACGACCACTACCGCGACCGACATCAAGACGCCGAGCCTGCGGGTCCACCAGAAGGCCGTCACCGAGGGCCCGATCGACTCGCTCTTCCACTCGCTCTTCGGCGGCCTGTTCGGCTGGTGATGCGGCCTGCGG
>PMKV01000111.1 GCA_003157875.1 Chloroflexota bacterium | reverse complement strand
CATCCTGACCGAGATGATGCAGGCTCACCGCAGCTACGACGAAGTCCTCGCGGCGGCTCAGGCCCAGGGCTACGCCGAACGCGACCCGAGCGCCGACGTGGAGGGCCACGACGCCGCCAACAAGCTGGCCGTGCTCACCCGCCTGGCCTTCGGTGCCTGGCCCCGAATCGACTCGATCATCGCCAGCCCGCCGTCCCTGCGAGGCGACGGCAAACCCGGCATCACGGGCGTCTCGGCGGCCGACATCGCCGGTGCGGTGGGCCTGGGTCTGGCCATCCGGCTCGTCGCCACCGCCAGCACGCCAGGCACGGCCGAGCCTTACTTCGGCCTGGCCGGCTCGGTCATGACCTCCGCCGTCCCGGTGTCGGCGCCGCTCGGCCGGACCGACGGCGTCCTGAACCGGCTCGAGGTCGATGCCGACCCGGTCGGTCGAGTCTCGCTCGAAGGTCCCGGAGCCGGCGGCCCGGCGACCAGCAGCGCCGTCCTGGCGGACCTGCTCGAGATCGTCCGCACCGGCCTGTCCACCTGGGCTGATCTCCCGCCGGCCGCGCCCCAGCTCGTCACTCTGGCCGACGATCGCGACACGGTTCGGCGGCCGTGGTACGTCTGCCTGCCCGGGGTTCTGACGGAGGAAGTCCCCGGCCGCCTGGCCGAAGAAGTGATCGGCCCGCCGCCCAGCAGCGTGCCGCGCCACCGCAGCCGAACCTGGGCCGCAATCCAGACCCGGCCCGTGCCCCTTGCCGACGTCCGCGAGGCCATCGAGCCTCTCATCTCCGCCGACCGCGACCTGCCCATCTATCCAATCCTGACCTCGTAGCCGGAGCCGATCGAAGTGTCCGCATCGCCAGTCAACGACTCAGCCCCGGCCGCGCGTCTGGGTGCCCGCCCGCGCCTCCTGGAGCGCTATCGCGAGTTCCTCCCGGTCACGGACAAGACTCCGATCATCAGCCTCGGTGAGGGCAACACGCCGCTCGTTCACATCGAGCACATCGGGAAGCGGATCGGCGTGCTGAACCTCTTCGTCAAATACGAGGGCATGAACCCGACGGGCTCCTTCAAGGACCGCGGCATGGTGATGGCGATCTCCAAGGCGGTCGAGGCGGGGGACAAAGCCATCATCTGCGCCTCGACTGGAAACACCTCAGCCTCCGCGGCGGCCTACGGTGCGGTGGCGGGGCTCGAGACGATCATCGTTTTGCCCAAGGGCAAGATCGCTCTCGGCAAGATGATCCAGGGCATCGCCGCCGGGGCGAAGGTCCTCGCCGTCGATGGCAACTTCGACGACGCGTTCCGGGTCGTGCGCGAAATGGCCGAGCAGAAGGACCATCCGGTCACGCTCGTGAACCACGTCAACCCGAACCGGGTCGAGGGCCAGACGACGGCCGCGTACGAAGTCTGCGACGACCTGGGCCGCGCGCCGGACATCCTGGCTCTGCCGGTCGGCAACGCCGGCAACATCACCGCCTACTGGCTCGGCTTCAACCGCTATGAAGCCGCGGGCCGCATCACCGCCAAGCCGAAGATGTACGGCTTTCAGGCTGCGGGCGCGGCGCCGATCGTGCTGGGCCATCCGATCGAGAAGCCGGAGACGATCGCCACGGCCATCCGCATCGGCAACCCGGCTTCGTGGAAGCGGGCGGAGGCCGCGCGCGACGAGTCGGGCGGGCTGATCGACATGGTCACCGACGACGAGATCCTGGCCGCGTACGCCGAGCTGGCCTCGACCCAGGGCATCTTCTGCGAGCCCGCCTCCGCGGCCAGCGTGGCCGGCATCATCAAGATGGCGGCGCTCGGGCGCGTGCCCGCGGACGCGACGGTGGTCTGCGTCCTGACGGGCCACGGCCTCAAGGATCCGGAGCGCGCCGAGAAGGTCTTTGCCCGGCCGGATTCGATCATCGAGGCGGCGCCGACTACCGCAGCGGTGATGAAGGCGCTGGGCTGGTAGGGATCGGGCGGAACGCTCCGACAGTACGACCCTTGCTTCTCGACCGGCCCGGTTCGCATCCAATGCACATACGCGACCGCAGGACGCCTCGGCGGCTTTACGGCCCGTCGATTCCGTGCAGCAGATGCACAACGTCGACCCAATCGCCGGCTTGCGGCCCGAACCATGCCCGACGTGGGCAAGAGACCGACCGGTTCGGCGGGCTCGGCCGGGTCTCGGTGTCGGGTACGTGCATCACACGCAAAACGACAAGCGGAGATGGGCTTTCCGGTCAGAAGCTTGCATCCGTTGCATGAAGGCCACGCACGACGGGCGGCGATGGGGCGGAGCCGGCGCCTACGCCATCGCCTGCTTGATGAGGCCCATGAAGTCGGAGTAGGTCTCGACGGCGGGGAACTGCGGGAATTGCCCGATCACGTTGGCCGGCGCTCGGAACAGGATGCCTCGGTGGGCCTCCCCGAGCATGGCGGTGTCGTTGAAGGAATCGCCGCCGGCGATGACGTTGTAGTTCATTCGTTTGAACGCGGCGACGGCCTCGCGCTTCTGCTCGCGGATGCGGA
Source organism: Chloroflexota bacterium (assembly GCA_003157875.1). Classification (GTDB taxonomy): domain Bacteria; phylum Chloroflexota; class Limnocylindria; order Limnocylindrales; family CSP1-4; genus Fen-1039. The sequence goes on along the minus strand of PMKV01000111.1, from coordinate 4,817 downwards.
GCTGGTAGCCGGTGATGTGGTCGTCCTCGACGATCAGCCGGTGGCACAGCAGCGTGGGGTAGTTGAGATGGCGGAGCAGGGGAGCGGCGAACTGTTCGAAGGTGTCGGACAGGATCACGACCTGCACGCAGGTACGCAGCTCATCCAGGAACGCCTTCGCGCCGGGCAGTGGCGCCAGCGTGCCGATCACGTTCTGGATGTCCGACAGCTTCAGTCCGTGCTGGTCGAGGAGCGCCAGCCGGCCGCACATGAGCTTGTCGTAGTCCGGCTCATCGCGCGTGGTGCGGCGCAGTTCCGGGATGCCCGTCTTCTCCGACACGGCGATCCAGATCTCCGGTGTCAGAACGCCTTCCATGTCCAGGGTGACGATCGATTGCTTCATTCGTCGGCTTCGTCCCCGTCGCCCTCGTCTTCGTAGACCGGCAGCGCCGGCTCGCCGACGACCTTCGCCCAGGGCGCGTACAGCGTCGCGGCCTCTTCGGACTCGAGCATATCGGCCATGACGAGGGCCGCGACCGCGTCGGCGACCGCTGGACCGGCGATCTCGCGAGTTCGGGCCCACTCTCCCGCCGAGCCGCGGAGCATGTTGAACCGGGTGGCTCCGCCCTCCATCCAGGAGAAGACCTCCTCCTGGGCGAGGCGCATCTGCTCGCGCCACTTGTTGCTCTCGTCGGCCAGTGCCTGCAGCGAGCGATGGGCGACCTTCAGGCCGTCCTTGGGTTGCTCGCGCCACACGTCGATGAGCTCGGCGATGACCTCTTCGTCGAGGGTGCCGAGGTTGGTCAGCAGCTCGGTGACGAGCACGGTGCTCGGACCGAACTCGCCCTCTTCAGCGTCCGCCTCGGGCTCCTCATCGGACTCCTCGTCAAGCTCCTCGGCCTCGACTTCCTCGGCCTCTTCCGCGTCGCCGTCCTCGCCTTCGGCCTCGTCCTCTTCGACGTCCATGACGTCGGCCCACGGCTCGTAGAGAGTGTTGAAGTCCTCGTCGGCCAGCTCGTCGACCAGGACCAGGGCGTCCACGGCGTCCGTTGCCGCCGCGGCGACGACGGAGTAGAGGTCGATCTCCGCGTCTTCGACGAGACCGAGCGCGGAGAACCAGTCGGCCACGGCCCGCTCAGCGGTCTCAAGCTCCATCCCGAGCTTGCCGCCGCGGTGGCGCCGGCGGATCACCGACTGGGCCACCTTGCGCTCGGCGTCCGGCAGCAGCTCGTACGAGTCCGCGATCTCCTCGGCGGTCTCGTCGTCCACGTCCGCCAGGTCCTCCAGGAGCGCCGCGACCTCCTCGCCGTTGGGTCCGTAGAGGCTGACCGGGTCGGAGGCGACCAGCCCGAACTCTTCTGCTTCCCGCTCGAGTTCGGCTTCGAGCTCCGCTCGGCTCTTGGCGACCGTCCCGGCGTCGGCCTCCTCGTCTTCGAAGTCGTCCTCCCAATCCAACTCCGCCTCCGGGCGCGCCAGCAGCCCGACGAGTCGTGAGCCGAAACCTCGCCTGCCCGGCTCGGCCGGCTTGACGGGCTCCGGCGACTTTCCCGACTTGCCCGACCTGGCGGGCGCAGCCGACTTGGCGGCCTTGCCGGACTTTGCGGCGGCCGATTTGGTCGACTTGGCGGACGGGGCCGAATTGGCCGACCAGGTCGGCTTAGCCGACTTGCCCGACTTGCCCGACTTAGCCGACGGGGCCGACTTTGCGGGAGCGCCGCCCTTGCTCGACTTGGCCGGCGTCTCCGACCTGGGGACGATCGGATCGACCTTGATCACGATCTCGTCTTTGGTGCCGGGCTCGTCTCCGCCGCTCTTGTATCGCCTGAACATCGACCCTCCGCGCCCGGACTGGAGCCCGGGCCAGAACCTATTTCTTCTTTGTCGACTTGCCGGTTGTGGTGGTCTTGGTGCCGGGTTTGGTGCCGCTCGCCGGAGCGGATTTGGTGCCGCTCGCCGGAGCGGCTTTGGCAGCGGCTCCGGCCGGTTTCAAGGCCTTTGCCTCGGGCTTGGCTGCGCCAGTCTTGGCGGGCTTGGCCTTCGCGGCCGGTTTGGTGCTCTTGACCGCGGCGCTCTTGGCCCCAGGTTTGGCGCTCTTGGCCGCGCCTTTGCCGGTCGCCGGCGGTTTCGTGCTGGCGGCGGGCAGCGGCGGCGCCCCGATGAGATTGAACCACGGCCCGTATAGGGCTGCCGCATCCCGGGGCTCGAGCAGGTCGCCCAGCGCCAGCGCGGCGATGGCGTCGGCCAGCGCGGGACCGGCCATCTTGCGTGACTCACCCTGACCGGTCTGGCCCAGGAAACCGGAGGTCTGCTCGATGCGCCCGGCGTTCAGCCAGGGCGTCAACTCTTCTTGCGCCTTGCGGACCTGGTCGCGGTACTCGGCGTCCTCGTCGGCGAGGGCTTGAAGGGCTTCGTGCGCCCGCTTGAGGTCGTCGCGGTCGGAGTTCTGCCAGCCGCTGACCAGGCGGCCCACCTGCTCGGGGGCCAGCAGCCAGAGGCGGTTGAGGAAGTCGGTGATGTCGTCCGAGTTGGGCCCGAACTTGCCCTCGTCCTCTTCCTCCTCGGCCTCCTCCGCCTCCAGGTCCTCGTCGGCATCGCCATCGGCGGCGCCTTCGAGCTTTGCCGCTTCGGCCGCGGCGTCCAGCTGCGCAATTGCCTCGGACCAGGGCTCGAGAAGCGACTCGTAGTGGATCTCCTCGAGCTTGCCCTCCAGGATCACGGCCGTAGCCGCGTCCAGCGCGGCCTCGCCGCTCTGGGCACAGAGGCGGCCCCAATCGGGGTCGGTGTTGACGAACTCCGGGAAGGGGCCCGTGACCGACATCCATGCTCCGCAGGCCTCGCGCGCCATCTGGAGGTAGCGGGCCAGTTCCTCGTCGTTCTCGGCCAGCTTGCGAGCGGCCCTTCGGGCTCGGTCTCGGTCCGACCTGGGGATCGCCAGCCACGCTTCGGCGATGGGTCGGGCCTCGTTCGGGCCGATCTCCTCGAGTCGATCGAGGATCTCCAGGACGGTCTCGGCGTTTGGGCCGTACATCCAGGCGTCGTTGTCGGCCAGGTAGTCGGCCGCCTGCAGCTCCAGGTCGGCGGTCATGTCCTCGGGCTGATCCTCGAGCTGCTCGCCCTCGACCTCGTCGGCCTCGTCGGCCTCGTCGTCGAGCTCCTCGTCGGCCTCGACTTCGCGGCTTTCATCCGGGGATTCTGGCTCCTCGCGCCGATCGCGTCGCCTGAACATCGATTCCTCCGCTGCCGGCGCAACCTTGCGCGCGGAGGAATGGTCGCACAGCCTGCAATGCTGCGTTCGTCAGGCCGCCGCGTTCGCCTCGATGAACTTCCGCACGCGTGCCCAGGCGTCGTCGGATTGCGCCTGAAAGTCGGTCTGCTTGCGATCGAAGAAGCTGTGCGGAGCGTCCGGCTCGACCACGACCTCGTTCTGGACTCCGGCAGCGGTCAGGGCGTCGCGAAACTGCTGCACCACGGCGATCGGAATGCCCTGATCCGCGCCGCCGAAGATGCCAAGGACCGGGCATTCGAACCGGCCGACCATCTCCGTGGGTGCCGGCGTGTCGTTGCGGCCCGGTCCACCGGGCCAGCCGTAGAAGCCGATCACGCCGCTCAGGCCCAGCCCGAGCGTCGCCGAGAGGAACGCGCTTCGGCCGCCCATGCAGAAGCCCGTCACGAAGATCGACTTCGATGCGCTTCCCGCCCCGTCGCGCAGGTATTTCGCCGCGGCTGCGATGTCGGCCGATAGCCCCGCCCAGGTCGTCTCGGCGACGTGCGGGCCGTAGTCGAAGTCGTCGCCGCGAGGCCCGACTCCGGCGGTCCGGCCGAAGTAGTCGATGGCGACCGCCTCGACGCCCACCTCCGCGAATCGAATCGCGAGCTCCTCGTAGTAGTGGTGCAGGCCGCGGACGTCGGGCAGGATGACGATCGCCGCCCCGGTCCGCTCGGCCGGCCGAGCGTGGAAGGCCCGAAAGACGTTGCCGTCGGCGGCATGCAGGGTCGGCGAGTCGTGCTCGACCGACGATCCGGCGACCGGTCGGATTGGGGGGGAGCTGTCTAGATCGAAGCACATGGCGCGGAACTCCTCGGCTACCGGGCCATTGTCTCGGGCAGGGCCGGTAGTGCCGTTCCGCGCGACTGCCGGTTGCGCCTCGCGGGCTCGGCACGGTGTCGGCCTCGTGGCGAGGAGGGCGGCCTCCGGCTGCTAGAATGCCCGCCATGTCCAAACCGCTCGTAGTCCAGAAGTTCGGTGGCTCCTCGGTAGCCAATGCCGACCGAATCAGGCGCGTCGCCGCGCGCATCGCCCGTGAGCGGGCGACCGGCTGCGACCTGGTTGTGGTCGTATCGGCGATGGGCGATACCACCGACGAGCTGCTCGCGCTTGCCGGCGCCATCACCGACGAACCGGATCCGCGCGAGCTGGACATGCTCCTCGCCACCGGCNNGAGCGCCACTCTCGTCTCGATGGCCCTTCACGCCCTGGGCGTGCCGGCGATCGCGCTTTCGGGCGCGCAGGCCGGCATCACCACCGACGGCAACTACGGCAAGGCCCGCATCGCCGGCATCGACCCGGGGCGCATCCAGTCCGAAGTCGGCGCCGGCCGGGTCGTGATCGTGGCCGGCTTCCAGGGCCAGAGCAAGCACGACCCGACACTTTCGGAGATCACCACGCTCGGTCGCGGTGGGTCGGACACGACCGGGGTCGCTCTGGCGGCCGCCCTCGAGGCGGATCGCTGCCAGATCTTCACCGACGTCAGAGGCATCTACACGGCCGACCCGCGTCTCGTGCCGGACGCGCGCCAGCTGCCGGTCATCTCGTATGAGGAGATGATGGAGCTGGCCCA
>PMKV01000129.1:325-45290 GCA_003157875.1 Chloroflexota bacterium | reverse complement strand
GCCGAGGCTATCGGTGGATCCGGGTTAAGGGTCAACGGCCCGTGGCAACGGCGGGGACGCGTCTAAAGCCGGCGCAGCTCCGAAGTCTCGTCCTCGGCGATGGCCCGGGCGCAAGTGGGGCAGTACCAGCGGGCTTCGAGGGGCGTGCCGCAGGTTCCGTGGCGGAGAGCCTCGCCGGACTCCGGCCGGGCCCCCCAATCGGCCAGCAGCCGCAACGCGCCGGCCAGCTCGAGGCCCTCGGCGGTCAACTCGTAGGCGAGGCGGACCGGGCGCTCGGAGTAGGGGCGGGCCAGCAGGACGCGTTCGCGTTCGAGGCGTTTCAGTCGATCGGACAGGATGTTGGGCGCGATGCCGGGCAGGGCCGACCCGAGGTCGTTGAAGCGCAGCGGGCCTTCGAGCAGGGACTCGACGATCAGCAGGCACCACCGGTCGCCGACTCGATCGAGGGCGGCCTGGAGGGGCGACGGCTGAGCTGTGGCGACCGACCGGTCGATGGCCGATCGGTCGATGGCCCGCCCTCCGCGCGACGGCTGAGCGTCTCCTGTCATGAGCTCCATGGTAGCGAGTCCGGTCTTGCGCTCCTCGCCGCGGTAGGGTAACTTGCCACTAGCTAGTAACTATGGCACAGCAAGCGGCGCCGGTCTGATTAGGACGAGCGCGGGAGCAGGTAAATGAGCGCACTGGATGAACTTCAAGCGGCAGTGACCAAGGTGGCCGAGCGAGCCGCGCCGGCTGTCGTCGGCATCGGCGGACGCTGGCACCGCGGCAGCGGCGTGGTCGTGGCCGAGAACCGGGTGCTGACGAACGCCCATAACGTCCACGGTGACGGAGCCACCTGCGTCTTCGCCGACGGACGGCATGTGCGGGGCAATCTGCTCGGCGAGGACATGGACGGCGATCTCGCCGTGCTCGAGGTGAATACCGGAGGCATCGCGCCGCTGGCGTGGGGGAGCGCTGCGCTCACGGGCGTCGGGGCCGCGGTGTTCGCGGTGGCGAGTGCGGGCAACGGTGGATTCCGGACGACGGTCGGGCAGGTCTCCGGTGTGGCGCGGTCGTTCCGCGGACCGGGCGGGCGGCTGATCGGCGGGAGTATCGAGCATACGGCGCCGCTCGCGTCGGGCTCATCCGGCAGCCCGATCCTCGACGCCGAGGGCCGGCTCCTCGGCCTGAACACGCAGCGGTTGGGCGAGGGCTTCTACCTTGCTCTGCCGGCCGATGACGACCTCAAGGCCAGGATCGACGCCCTCACCCGGGGCGAGTCGACCGTTCGTCCGCGGCTTGGAATCGCAGTGGCGCCGGGCCATGTGGCGCGGCATCTGCGGCGGGCAGTCGGCCTGCCGGACCGAGACGGCATCCTGGTCCGTGCCGTCGAGGAGGAGAGCCCGGCCAAGAAGGCGGGGATCCGCGAGGGAGACCTGATCGTCTCTGCTGCAGGCGTTGCCTTGACCGATCCGGACGAGTTGCACGCCGCTCTCGCTCTCGCCGGAACCGGATCGATCGAGATCGGGCTGGTTCGCGGGGTCGAGGAGCTGGTCGTCAAGGTCGACCTGGGCCCGGGAGCGGCGACCAAGCCGGCCACAAAGCCTGCCGGCAAATCGGGCGAGAAGCCGGGCCCGGAGCCGAGTTAGAGAGCGGTCGCGGCGGGCGGAGGACCCCACGACGGCGTTGGGTGCGCCATGATTGACCCATGTCTTCGAAACGAGTCGGTGCCGCCCGCACCGTGATCGGGGTCGATGTCGGTTCGACCCATATCAAGGCCGTGCTCGTGGCGCGGGGGAGTGGCGTTCAGCACGTCGCTCGCCGAGCCACCGAGACCCACCTCGTGCGCGGCGGCGGCGCGTACCACAAGCCGGCCGAGCTGCTCGCGGCGGTCTCGTCGGCGATCGCCGAATGCGTCGCCGCGGCCGGTGCGGGGCGAAAGCCAGCCGCCATCGGGATCGCCAGCATGGCCGAGTCCGGCGTCCCCGTCGATCGCCGTAACCTGCCCATCGGAGAGATGCTCGCCTGGCACGACCCGCGTCCGGAACGCCAGGCGGCGTGGTTGGAGAGGCAGATCGGGGCCGCGCAGCTCTTCGCGCGGACGGGACTCCGGCCGGAGCCCAAGTACACCCTGCCGAAGCTGTTGTGGCTGCGCGAGCAGAAGGCGGCCGACTTCACGCGACTCCGCCATTGGGCCGGGGTGGCCGAACTGGTCGCGCTGGATCTGACCGGCGCCCTGGCCACGAACGCTTCGCTGGCCTGCCGGACCCTCGCCTTCGATGTCACGAAGCGGGCCTGGGATCCCGAACTGCTCGGTCTGGCCAGCCTCGAACCGGACGAGATGCCGGAGGTTCTGCCGCTCGGGCGGGCCGCCGGCGGACTGACCGCCGCGGCCGCCGTCAGGCTCGGATTGCCGGGCGGGACGCCCGTTGCGATCGCCGGCCACGATCATCTGGCGGCAGCGATCGGAGCCGGAGTGACGAAGCCGGGCGACGCGCTCGACTCGATGGGCAACGCCGAGGCGACGTTGCTCGTGACCGGCCGACCGGTTCTCGAGGACGAGGTTCGACGCGGCGGCTTCTCGACCGGCTGCCACGCCATCGACGGACTGGCCTACGTCGTCGGCGGGCTGCAGTCGTCCGGGGCACTCGTCGAGTGGTTCCTGGACACGTTTCTCGGCGAAGCGGCCCTCGCCGGCCCCAGGACAGCGCCGGCGGCGCGCGGCAAGGTCGGGAAGCCGGTCGCGCAACCGGATCGCTACGCTCGTTTCGTCGCGCTTCTGGAGCGGGCCGGTCCCGGCCCGGTGGAGCCGATCGTTCGGCCGTATCTGCGCGGTCGAACCGCGCCGCATCGCGATCCGGCTGCCAGCCTCGAGTTCGAGGGATTGCGCGAGACGCACGGCATGCCGGATCTGGCTGGCGCCGTCGTCGACGGCGCGGCTTACCACGTCCGCTGGATGCTCGACGAACTGGCCCGCATCACCGGTATTCCCCTCGACCACGTCAAACTCACCGGCGGAGGGGCGCGCAATCGACGCTGGGTGGCCGCCAAGGCGGCCCTCGGACCCGGCCGGCTGGAAGTGGTCAGGACGGAGGAGGCGGCCGCGTTCGGTGCCGCGCTGGTCGCGGGCGTGGCCTGCGGCTTGTACGGCTCCGTGGCCGATGCGCTGGCCGAAGCCTCACCCTTCGATCGGGTCACCGTCCCGGCCACGATCAGGGCCCGCTACGACGCGGCGTACCTGGATCGGTGGCTGCCGGCGGTGATAGCACGCCTGCGTCAGGGGGGCCTCGCATAGCCTCCCGTGCCTACCGGAAGGCGGCCGATTCCTGGCGGACCAGCTCGACCAGGTTACCCAGGGCGATCGGGATGTCTGCGGCGTGGAGTCCCCATGCCGGAGCCTCGGCGACGCTGATGTCGGGCCGGTGGTCGGAGGTACCGCCCGGCCGGTCGATCTGCAGCCAGGTCGCGCCGCCGGAGCTGACGCAGTGGGCCGAGAACTCGTTCGGATACGAAACGAAGGGGGTCTTCGCGTTGACCCCCGGGGCGCCCTTGCCGAAGAAGGTCGCGACGCGGTCCGTCGGTACGTAGGTGAGCAGCGAGGCGGTTCCGCCGCCGGGAGCGGCCGGGTTCACGCACAGCACCTGCAGCGGCACGCCCGTGTTGTGTGTGGACGAGCCGAAGCCTGTGTCGACTCGGCCGAAGAGCGAGTTGGCAGGCGGGGTCCGCTCGAAACTCGAGTAGGCGACGACGCATCCGGTCTGGGAGGACGACGAGCAAGCCGGGATGTTGGCAAAGTCGCCCCCGACGGACTCGCCGACCGGCACAGTCACGTTGCCGCCCATCAGCAGCGCCGACACGAGCAGCTTGCGAGTGTCCGGGTAGTTGTCTACCTCGGCCTTGATCAGCGACGTCAGCATCGTCGCGCCCTGAGAGTGACCGATGAAAACGATCGGCCGGCCGCCGTTGTAGTGGGCCATGTAGCTCCGGAAGCCCGACTCGACGCCGGCGAGGGCCACCTGCGCCGCCTGCGGTGAGATGTTGGTCGGATCGGAGATGGCCATTAGGGTCAGCTGCGGGTACATCGGCGCGTAGACATGGCAGACCCGCGAGAACTGGGCGGCCTGGGCGATGGCGACGGCCGTTTCCTCGGGGTCGATGGTCAGGTCGGCGTTGAGCGTCTGCTGATGGCTGACGGTGGGGTAGACGAAGAAGCAGTCGACCGGTGGGTTGGCCGCCGGGGAGGCCGACTGGACGGTGGACACGCCCTGGGCGTCGACGACGGTCGCGTTGAGGTTGCCCTCACAAGGGTTGGCCGCGATGCCCGGTTTGCAAAGCCAGACGGTGTCGTCCGGCGCCGACGAGGCCGGTGCGGTCGAACGGGAGGCGGTCCTGGAGGCGGTCGAAGCAGGGGCGGTGGAAGCCGACGCGGACGCCGACGCGGACGCCGGCGCGGGCGATTGCGCGGGCGACTGCGCCGCTGAGCCACATCCGGCCAATGTCAGAACCATGGCCAGCGCGAGCGGTGCGATTGGTCCCCTCATCGGTCGATTGTGATCTCCACGGCGCCGATCTGTCCAGCGATCGGGGCCTGCCCTTCATCGGCCGGCGGCGAACCCATCAGGAGGCGTGGCCGGTCCGGATCGTCGTTGTGCATGACCACGTCCGCCTTCTCCTGGGGCCGGGCTTCGGCGAAGTAGAGCTGCTGACCGGGCACGTAGCGACCGGCGTAGCGACGCAGTGCCTCCTCCTCGCCCCCGAGATAAGCGGAGTCCCTGACGGCCGCCCGCCGCTGCGTCTCGGAGAATGGGACTGCCACGAAGACGCGCATGTCCCAGGCATCTATCAGTTCGGGGCGGAGCAGGAAGACGCCGTCGAGCAGGAGGATGGCATCCGGGGCGGTGCGTTCGATTGGCGCGGCGACCGGCTCGTCGGTCCGGTAGTCGAAGGCGCGGCGTCGGAAGTTGAGGCTGCCGCCCGGTCCCAGCGGGTCCAGCAGCGCCGCCCGAAGTGCCGCGTAATCGAACGAGTCGCGGTAGTAGCCCTCGGCCGAGTCGGGGCCGCGTGCATAGCGCGCGGCGCGGGGCCGGTGGAAGCCGTCGACCGATGCCCGGATTACCGGCCGTCCCGACCGCTCGATCAACGGCTCGAGTTCGTCGGCGAGGATCGTCTTCCCGGCGGCGTCGGGGCCGTCGATCGCGACGCGCACCGGATGCGGACGTTCGACCTCGAGGATGAGGCGAGCCAGCGTTTCGAGGCAGTTCGAGCGCTCGGGGGTCATCGATCGATTCTATGTCGCGGCCTGCCCGGTTCGTCCTGCGGCCCGCCCGCAGGGGCAGCGGACTCGGGCCGATTCGGGGCGTAGACTCGTGGCATGAACTGGTTCGTCGACTCCCGCAAGCTCCGAATGCCCAAACCCGAAGAAGCGCTGCCCGGCCGCCACACCTCGATGCCCGTGCCCGAACGGCACGCCGTTCTGGGCGCGTCGTTGCGGCCGCCCTATCCCGCCGGCACCGAGATCGCCGAGTTCGGCCTGGGCTGTTTCTGGGGCGCCGAGAAGCTCTTCTGGCAGACGCCGGGCGTCGTTTCGACCGCGGTCGGCTATGCGGGAGGCTTCTCGCCGAACCCGACCTACGAAGAGGTCTGCACCGGCCGGACCGGCCACATCGAGACGGTCCGCGTCGTCTTCGATCCGAAAGTCGTCTCCTACGGCGAGCTGCTCAAGCTCTTTTGGGAGGAACACGACCCGACGCAGGGGATGCGCCAGGGCGGCGACCAGGGCACCCAGTACCGCTCGGCGATCCTGACCCACGGCGAAGCCCAGCAGCGCGAAGCCGAGGCCTCGAGGGCCGTATTCCAGGAGCGCCTCACGGCCGCCGGCAAAGGCACGATCGCCACGGAGATCGTTCCCGCCCCCGACTTCTATTTCGCGGAGGGCTACCACCAGCAGTATCTCGAGAAGAACCCGAACGGCTACTGCCCGAACCATGCCACCGGCGTGACTCTACCGGTCGACTTCTTCAAGTCGGAGGGAGCAGCGCGACGGGCTGCGGACGCGGCGAAGGCCATCGAGCAGGCTCGCTGAGGCTTCCGGGCCCGCGGTGAGCACGAGTGTCACTGTCACGGCCGTCTCGACGCCGGCTCCCGTCTCGACGCCGGCACCGGGCTCGACGCCGGTTCCCGGCGCGACCGCGGCCCCGGGCGCTGCGACTCCAAACGACACCTCGTCGCTGGCGCCGGGCGAGACGCCGGGGCCGAGCGATTCGGCCGCGACTGATTCGTCCGCACCCTCCGGCGTCGCCATGGCCGGGGCGGCCTCTCCGTCCGGCTCGGGCGGCGTGTCCGGCGGTCAGTCGGTCGCGCCGGAGCAGCAGTCGGGCGACGGTTCGGGCCCCCTCGTCTTCGGCTTGATCGGCGTCGTGGTCGTGCTCGGTCTGGGCGGCCTGGCCGCTTTCCTGCTCTTCCGACGCCGGCGCACTACCGCGGAGGCGAGCCCGCCGCCCGCAGGCTGATCGTCAGGCGGCCCCCGGCTCGTAGACGGACAGCATCCGGCCTGGCGCAGCCTCGAAACGATCTACCAGCACGAAGCCGGCGGCGTACGTTTGCGTGGCCAGCCAGGCGTCCTCCTGCGAGCCGCCGCAGGATGCGGACACACTCGTGTCGCACAGCACAACCAGCACCGTAGTCCGGTCCGGCGCTGCGACCCTCGCGCCGTCGCTGACCAGCGGGTAAAGGTAGGTGTCCGTGGAACGGCCCCCCGTCAGCCCGACGAGCGCGATCGTCTTGCCGGAGGCGTCGCCTTCGAGCCGGCTCGCGGCGCTCTGGGCGGCAGACCAGCTGAATGGGGTCGTGCCGGACGGCCACTGTGCGGCGCTCTGCCAGACCAGGCCGGCAAGGATCGCCAGGCACACGAGAGGACCGCACGCCTTCGCGGCTCGACCGAGCGCTCCGGCCGCGCGGCTCGGCCTGAGCCGCCACAGGGAGCCCAGGAGGATGCCCGCCGCAACGATCACAAATGGGTCGGCCACGATGTGGTACTGCTCGGTCAGTTCTTTGAGGTCGGCCAGGTTGGCGAGGCCGAAGACCAGGGCCGCGGTCAACGCCGCCAGCGAACCGACGATGAGCCGCGTGCCGTCTCGTTCGCGCGCTGCCGCCCCGAGAGGATCGTCGGCTTCGGCGGGATCGTTCGTCGGTCCCGCCTCCGACACGATCCGGGGCCGCGCCGTCGCGACCAGGCGCCAGACAAGGCCGGCGGCGCAGGCCACAGACACGGCCGAGGCAAGGACCAGACCGGATGTCTGGCCCCACAGCGGCCAACCGGTCAGAGGCCAGGCCAGGATCCGAACCGGTCCGACTGCGAGTCGATAGGCGAGGGAGTGCGATGCTTGCCCGGTCGGGCCGGTCAGGTAGGCGACGATTGCGTGTGTCTCGGCGAATCTGTGGCCCAGCTCATAGAAGATGAACGGGACATAGGTGACGACGATCACTGCCGCGGCGGCGGCTCCCCAGAGGGCGATGTGTCTTCGCCGACCGGCCGGGCCGCGCACGAGCAACGCGATCAGGATGCAGGCCATCGGCACAAAGAGCGCGATCCCGGCGAGGTCGGCCTGCATGGATATTGCGGTGCCGGCCGCGGCGACCGGCAGCCAGGCCGGCTTCCGCCCCGACCAGGCCTGCCAGGCGCCGAGCAAGGCTAGGGCCGCCCCCGGCTCCATGACCGTTGGGTTCCAGATGAAGCCCGAGAAGAAGACCAGGCCACCGGAGGTCGCAGCGAGCAGCGCGGCCGCGAGTCCGGCCGCCGTGCCCGCGATAGACCGGGCCACCCACCACACCATCGGCACGACCGCCAGGCTGGTCAGTGCGGTCTCGAACAGTACCGGCGTGGGATCGCCGTTGCCCAGCCACGCCGCGGGCAGCATCAGATCGAGATACAGGGCGCCGTGGTGGAAGGTGCCCGGTGAGGCGAGCATGCCCAGCTGCGGGAGAGAGCCCGAGTGGAGCGCGTCTCGCAGGGCCAACATCAGCCCGCCCTGGTCCGAATCCCAATCGGCGCCGGCCTGAAGGTTGTTCAGACGCAGGTACGCGGCCACCAGCACGATGAACGCCAGACCGAGCGCCTCGGGCAAGTGGCCGGCGATCCCGACCCGAATCGACGTGGCCCTGGAATTCGGGCCGTGGCTGGCTTGCGGCATTTCGGGATTATGGCCGCTCCGAGAGGCGTCCATTTCGCCAGGCAACTACTTTGGTTCGGGCGAGGGCCTCGTCGAGAATGCGGTCGAGCTGGCTGACGGTTCCGGCCAAGCCCTATCGCATACCGTCGACGCCGCTGTCGCGTGCGTGGCAGGCGGTGCCGAGGCGCGGGCGAAGTCGGACTACACGATTCCGAGTGGTCGCTCGATGGCTGCGTCGGCGTGGAACTGGCGATCGACCAGGACGCGGATGATGTAGTCGATCTCGAGGCCCGCCCCGTCGAAGGACGGCGCCGATCCGGGGGGAACGAGCAGGCTGACCTGGGCGGAGCCACTCGTCAGCGAGGCCGGATCCACGGCCGCGGATGCGATGATGCCCTCAACGCCGTTGGGGGCGTTGGTGCGACGGTGGATCTCGATTCGGGCTCCACGCCCGGCTGGAGCCGACGGCCACGAAACCTTGATCGCGATCTCCTGGCCCGCCGGCGCAGGCAACGGCGAGAGGACGTCGATCGTCCCGTCGCCGACGGCCACGCCGGCCAGAAGACTCGCGCCGCCTTGCTTGCCGACACCGGCCCGCAACAGGTCGGGATGCTGGGCCAGGGGCAGGTAGCTCGCAAGCCAGTGATCGGACCCCATCGCTATGTCCCAGCGGACCTCGAGGGCCCAGGCGATGATCGACTCGCCCAGATGCGCCGTCGGCGGACCGAGCGGCGGCGCCGGGACGGCGAAGGGCGCTTCCCATGTTTCGCCCGGCTGGAGGCTCGTCGGAACCGCGGGCTCGAGGAAGGCGTCGGCCGAGAAGAGCTTGCCCTGCGTCTCGACCCAGCGCTCGGTCCAGATGACCTCACCTTTTGAGTTGCGGTGGTCTTCTTCGCGACGAACCTCGTCGAGGCGGAGGCCGACGAGCCGAAGGTAGGCCTTGCGCGCGTCGATCTTCCTCGTGGCCGCCAGCCGGACTCGACCGGTGATCCCGTCACCGACCCGGGCCGGCTGGTCGACGACGATCTCGCCGCTGACTGCGCCGTCGGTCGGCCGCAGGAGCTCCTCGGCCGCGACGGAGTGGAGCGGGTGGCTGCCCTCCGCTCCGGCGAGCCGGGGCCCGTCGAGGGCGTCGAACGGAGATGGGGCCGATCCGGTATGGCCGGACGCCAATCCACCGACGATGTTCGACAACATCGGGAAGCCTCCATGCGAAACGGGCCGAGGGCCGGACCGATCGCCGACCTATCGAGCCAATGGTAGATGACCTACTACGCTGTGAGATCCGCGAACGTCCAGTCGCCCCGACCGGGGATCCGCCCGTCGACCTCGCTGGCCTTCACCGGCCTGTGAGCGGACGCTCTCGAGGAGCTGCGGCGCGATCCGGCCAGGTCCGGGCGAGCGCCAACCCGCTCTACCTGAGCGTCCGCTCCGCATAGCGCTCGAGACGTTCCAGGGCCTGGGGCATGTTCGTACGGCCGTAGCCGACGCGGAAGTGATTTCCCGTGTCGCCGAAGACCGTTCCGGGCATCAGGAGCACGCCGGTCTCGCGCACCAGCTCCTCCGCGAACGCCTCGACGGGTCGATGAGCCGCCAGGCGCACGAACCCGACGCTGCCGCCCCGCGGCCGGACCCAATTGAAGACCCCGTGCCAGCGCTCGAAGAACGCGTCGAGCAGTGGCAGGTTGGCCGCCACGATGGCGCGGTTGCGAGCCAGGACGCGATCCCGGGCTCGCAGGGCGATCAACGCCAGCGCCTCGCTCGGGCCGGAATTGCAGATCGTGGTGTAGTCCTTGAAAGCCGCCAGCCTGGTCAGAAGGGCGCGGTCCCTGGTGGCGACCCAGCCGATGCGCAGACCGGCCAGCCCGAACGACTTCGAGAGCACCCCGATGCTCACGGCCGTGTCGAGTGAGTCGGCGCCGGCGGGCAGCCGATCCGCGGGGTCGAACTCGAGGAAGCGATAGACCTCGTCCACGATGAGGCGGGCGCCGGACTCGGCCGCCAGCCCGACCAGCCGGTCGAAGGTCGCTCGGTCGCTCAGCGACCCGGTGGGGTTGTGAGGCTCGTTGACTACGATCAACCGCGTGTTCGGCCGGAGGGCTGTCCGCACCTCCTCCACGTCGAGTCGCCAGCCATCGGTTTCCCGTAGCTCTACCCGCGAGACGTCGGCGCCGGCCGCGGTGCCTACTTCGGCCAGAGACTGGTACGCCGGCCGGACCACTATGGCGTGGTCGCCCGGCCCCAGGAGCACGTTGTGGAGGGCGAATATCGCCTCCTCCGCGCCGGCAAAGACGAGCACATCGTCCGCTCCGAGGCTGGTGTAGAGGGACGCGATCTCGGCCCGGAGCGCCGGGTCGCCCGTGGCTTCGGTGTACCCGAGACGCAACTCCGCCCAGCGCCGCCTTCCGTCTCCGTCGGCCAGTTCGAGCAGGTCGTTCATCGGCCAGCCCTCCACGTCGGATGCGCACAGCAGGAACTCGGCGTTGAACTCCCAGCGGGCGAAGAAGCGTTCCAGTGCGAAATCGGCCAGGCGCATAGGACCTCCGTATCTACGTGTCAACGGTACCGAATCCGGCCCGATTACGAGATATGGCGGGGTGAGACTTGCGCTTGCCCGGCCGATACCTACGGGGCAGGGCGGCCGAACTGTTCTGGTCGTCCATGCGCAGGAGTCCGCACACCGACACCGATGGCCGGCGGGCGGCACAGCTTCCCGGAGCGGTCGACATCGATGAAGCCGACGACGCAGTCCGAATCCTCCGCGGACCGGTTCGCGAATGGAGGCAGGTTCGCGTGAACCTGCCCGCGGCCGGCTGGCTTGCCACGCACGGGCTCGGCCACGGCGAGCGGCTGGGCGCGCGCCGCAGCCTCCGGGGCCGGCTGGCCTGGTTTTCCGCCAGCTATGTGCGCCGGCCGGGCCTGGCCACGCTGACCTTCGGGCTGGGCGTGACCGCGATCTCGGCCCTGCTCGAGGCCGTGAATCCCTCCAACCACTGGATCCTCTTCGAGGACGTCTCATGCGGCGTGGCCCCGACCGTGGGGGCGATTGCCGTGGCCATGGCCGCCGCCAGAGGCGGTCGCGAGGACCGGGCATTCAGGACATCGCTGGGGATCTCGATGGGACTGGTTGCGGTCGGCCAGTTGATCGCCGACGTCCCGGACGTGTTCAATCGGACCTTCGGCCCGCTCGGTGCCCTTTCGGATGTCTGCTACGTAATCGGCGCGGTCCTGGGCATCGTCACCCTCATGGCCGCCCTGTATCGGCGTCTCGACGGAGAGTCGCGGCGGGCGGTCGTCCTGGACGGGCTCGTGATCATGGCGGCCGCAACCACCTTCGTCCTCTGGAACTGGCTGCACACGAGCATCCTGCCCGGAAGCCAGGTGGCGGTGCTCTTCGCAGACCCGACGGCGAATCTCTTCGTCCCTCTCGTCGCCGCGCTCTTCCTGGCCAGCGCGGCCGCAAGCGTCGTCGCCGCGCTGGCGCTGCGGATCGAGCCGTCACGGCGGGGAGTCTGGGCCGTGGCCGCCGGGATCGCGCTCATCTCGCTCGCCTGGTATGGCTGGATCGGGCGGTTCATGGCTGGCAAGCCCGACGGCATCGAGCCGATGGACTTCATCTTCCCCCTGGGCGCGCTGCTGGCCTCATACGGCGGCGTGACGTGGACGATGGACCGCTCGACGGATCCCCACTACAACCGCGTGGCCCGCGGCATCTCCGATTGGCTGCCGATCGCGGCGATCCTCGGCTGCGCGATCCTGGACGTGATGCCGCGCACCCGACCGCTCGAGGTAGACCCGATCGCCGTCGGCACCTGCGGTGTTGTCCTGCTGGCCGTCGTGCGGCAGCGGCTCCTCCAGGGCCGCGAGCGGGTGGCCTCGGAACGGTTGACCTCCGAGATGAGCGAGCGGGCCGCCACGACGGTCTCGCTCGCACGTCTCGAGGCGGGGTCGACGATCGAAGAGACGGCGCAACGCATCTGCTCGGAGGCGATGAGGATCGCCGGCATCGACACCGTGGTGCTCTTCGCCTTCAGCCCGATCGGAGTGGTGCCGCTCGCCAGGAGCGGCCAGGAGTGCCGGCCGGTGACCGTCGGCGAGCCGATCCCGGACCTGATCGGGCAGGAGTTGATCGAGCACGCCGAGTTCGGGTTGTGGCTCGAGTCCTGGATCATTCGCGACCCGCGTGACGAATTCGAGCGGGCCACGATCGCTTCCGGACTGCGGGCCGAGGCACTCGCGCCGCTGATCTGGAATGACGAGCCGATCGGGGTGCTCTCCATGGGGGCAACAAGACCAAACCACGCGCGGCGCCTGGCCGACCGACTGGCGACCCTGACCGAGTTCAGCGTCATGTCCGCCGCCGTCCTCGGTCCGATGCTGTCCGAGCGCTGGCAGCGCGACCGCCTGCGGGCGGAGGTCCGGACCGTCATCTCCGAGCGGGCCTTCACGCCGATCTTCCAGCCGATCGTAGACCTGGCGACGCGGAGGTTCGTCGGCTACGAGGCGCTCACGCGTTTCGATGACGGGATGCGGCCCGACCTCCACTTCCTTGCGGCAGACAAGGTCGACATGATGGTTCAACTCGAGATGGCCTGCCTCCGAGCACAGGTGGAGCAGGCACGGCGCCTGCCGGAGGGAACCTTCCTGAGTCTCAACGTCTCGCCTGCGCTGGCAATATGCGTCACGCCGCTGCTCGATGTCGTGGCGTCGGTCGACCGCCCGGTCGTGCTCGAGATCACCGAACACGCCGAGATCGAAGACTACCCTCGCCTCATGGCCGCCCTCGACCAGGTTCGAGACAACGCAATGCTGGCCGTCGACGACGCCGGCGCCGGCTATGCGGGCCTGCACCACATACTGGAGTTGCGGCCTCAGTACGTGAAGCTCGACATCTCGCTGGTCCGCAGCATCGACAACGACCCGGCTCGACAAGCCATGGTCACGGGCATGACCCGCTTCGCCGAGAGCGTCGGGTGCGCCCTGATCGCCGAGGGGATCGAGACCGAGAACGAGCTGACCGCCCTCAAGCTGCTCA
The DNA here is from genome assembly GCA_003157875.1 of Chloroflexota bacterium. Lineage (GTDB taxonomy): Bacteria > Chloroflexota > Limnocylindria > Limnocylindrales > CSP1-4 > Fen-1039. The sequence continues at coordinate 32,108 of PMKV01000129.1, read as the reverse complement.
AGGTCGAGTTCGGTCAGGGTTACTACCTGGCCAGACCCTCCGCGATCGAGGCCATCGCCGGGGCGGGGAAGAGGGCCGGACAAATGGCGACACGGGCCCGCAAGCCGCGTCCCAACCGTGAGGCGGCCTAGGTGCTGTTCCCCGTCACGATCGAAGCGCTCCCGAGCCGGTAGATGGCCATCGATCCGAAAGACCTGGCGATTCATGACGAGATCGTCGTCGAGACCGAGATCGACGGCGTCTCTGTCGGGCTGTCGGCCTTCGTCACGAACGTCCTTGCGGACGAACTGTGGCTGGCCACCCGGCTCCCGGAACCGCGTCTGCTGAGCCTCGCCGAAGGTCAGCCGATCCATCTCTCGTTTGATCGCAACGGCGCCCTGATAGTCGAGAGCGTCTTCCTCCGGCGCCTCGGCAGCAGCCGCCTGGGCATGGAGAAGTCCCGCGTCTTCGCGGTCAAGCGACCGGGCGGCGTCGACACGGTTCAGCGTCGGGCGCACGTCCGGGTCGATCTGGAGAGGTCGGTGCGCATCCGGGCGCTCGGCAGCCTGGGCACGGAGCAGATCGGCACGGGCCGAACCATCAACATCGGCGCCGGCGGAGTCCAGTTCACGACCGAGATGCCACTCCTGTTCGGCGAGCAGCTCCGGCTGGCCCTGGTGCTGACCTCTCGCGACATCGTCGTCGCCGGGGGCGTCATCGTGCGTATCGAGGACGGCGACCCGCCGCCGGCGGCCGCCGCAACCACCGGCAAGGCCCGGGTCGAGCACTCGAAGGTCGCGGTTCGCTTCGACAAGATCAGCGAGATCGACCAGGAGCGCATCACCTGCCACATCCTGTCGGCCCACCGGCGGCGCGCCAGGGAGCCGGCGGGGCTCCAGTCACAAGTGCGGGTTGCTCCGGTCTATCCCGAGCCGCCGCAGACCGCTGAACCGGTCCCCGAAGAAGCCGTCGGGCTGCCGGCCCAGCCGGGCTTCGGGCCCTAGTCCGGCGTCAGCTGCAGATAGTCGCCCTCCCGGAATCCCATGGACTCGTAGAGCAGCCTGCCGTCGGCGCTGGCGCGAAGCCATACGCGGCGCGCGCCCGCGGCTCGGGCCGCCTCGACAAGTCGATCCATCAGCGCCCGAGCCAGCCCCATCCGCCGTGCCTCCGGCCGCGTGTAGACGTTGAGGATGTAGGCCTCCATTCCCGTGGGATTCTTGGGCCCGGGCGGATGCGGAAACCACATCAGGGCGGCCGATGCGACCGGTTTGCCGTCGAGGTCGGCCATCCAGGCGATGAAGTCGCGGCCGAAGTGCTCGGCGATCCAGCGCTCGTTCGCGGCTGTGGTGGCCACCTGGTCGACGTCGGGGGCGTATTCCCCGCCGAACAGCTCCACGATCATGGCCATGCGGAACTCGAGGAGTGTGGCCAGATCGGACGTAGTTGCCGGCCTGATCGATGCACCGCCGTTCTCGCTGAGCGTCATGCCGGAATGATGCCCAGTCCGGCGGCTCGCCGTGCGGCCCCGGCGCGCCAACGGCCCTGCGCGCCGTTGCGGCGTCCGCGCCGGCGACCGGGGCACGGTCCGCGACTCGACCGATCGTGCGCGCGCCGTTCGGGTCGAAGTGCTAGCGTCGATCGGGCAGCGACCGTTCGGCCGCACCGGGCTCCTATCGCCCCGCAGTCAGGTAACTCGAGCCATGCGAGCCTTCTTCGGATTCCACATGCCCAGCTTCACGTTCGCGGACGCCACCGACGCCGCCCTGTTCGATCGAGTCGTCGAGCTTGCCCGGGCGGCCGAAACGGCGGGCTTCGACCTCGTCACGGTCATGGACCACTTCTATCAAATCGGGGCCATAGGCGCCGAGGAAGAGCCGATGCTCGAGGCATATACGGCTCTCGGGGCACTGGCGATGAAGACGGAGCGCGTTCTTCTCGGGACGATGGTCAGCGGCGTCACTTATCGCAACCCGGCGATGCTCGCCAAGGTCGTGACCACGCTCGACGTGATCTCCAAGGGCCGTGCCGTGCTCGGCATCGGGGCGGCCTGGAACGAGTCGGAGCATGCCGGCTACGGTTTCGAATTCCCGCCGATCGGCCGTCGCGAGGACCGCCTGGAAGAGGCCCTCACCATAGCCCGCGCCATGTTCACGGAGGTGCGGCCGAGCTTCGAAGGCACCTACTTCCGGATGGATCGGGCGCTCAACAACCCCCGGCCGATCCAGGCGGGTGGGCCGAAGATCCTCGTCGGTGGCGGCGGGGAGCAGCGAACCCTCAAGCTCGCTGCCCGATTCGCGGACATCACCAATTGGTTCGGCTCGTTCGAGGAAGCCACTCACAAGCTGGAGGTTCTCGACCGCCACTGCGAGGCGGTCGGTCGGGATCCGGCCGAGATTCTGCGCACCGTGTCGGCCCCGGTCGTCCTGGTCGACTCGGAGAGCGACAAGGCCGCGTTCCTCGCCGCGATCCCGGAGAGCCGGCGAGGCTCGGTGGTTCCGGCCACGGTCTCCGAGGCGGCCGACGTTCTGCATCGCTACCTCGACGCGGGCTTCGGCGGCTTCGTCTTCCGCAACGCCACGACCCGCACTCCGGAGGCGGTGGCCAGGGTAGGGGAGTTGATCAAGATCATGCGCTCCGACGGAATGCCGGCATGAAGGCCGACGTCAACGTCGAGGCCCTGCGCAAGCGGCTCACGCCACTCCAGTTCTCCGTGACCCAGGAGGCCGCCACCGAGCGCCCGTTCACCGGTGCCTACTGGGACAACCACGACGCCGGCTCGTATCGCTGCATCGTGTGCGGAGAGACGCTCTTCGCCTCGGGCGTGAAGTACGACTCGCACTGCGGCTGGCCGAGCTTCTACGACGTCGCCGACCGCGCCCGGGTCGTGACCCGACCGGACAACACGCTCGGCATGCGCCGGACCGAGGTCCTGTGCGCGAACTGCGGCGCGCACCTGGGCCACCTCTTCGACGACGGGCCGCGACCGACAGGCCTGCGCTACTGCATCAACTCGGCCTCTCTCGATTTCCAGAAGCGAGCCGGGGAGTAGCGACTGGCTCGCGGCTCAGGCGGCGACCGCCAGCCCGTCGAGGAACACCTTCACCGCCAGGATGGCGAAGATCGCGGCCGAGGCGCCGGCCAGGAACATCTCCATGTCGGATTAGCGCGCCGTGATGATCATCTTGGTCGCCCCGCCCGCGAGTTCGATCTCGTAGCGATCGGGCGACTCGAGAGCGTCGGGCGTCTGGATCGAGAGCGGGCCGCTTCCCTTGAACCCCTCGCCGTCGACGCTGATCTCGCTGACTCCGCCGCGAACTTCCAGGCCGCAGGCCACGCCGACCGGCCGCTCGATGGAAACGCGGCTGATACCGCCCTTTATGCGGATCGGAACCACACCTTCCGGCCGCGACAGCAGCAGCTCGACCTTGTTGGCGCCACCTCGAAGCTCGAACGATTCGAGTCTCAGCTTGCGGAGGTCGGCGCTCCAGCTCGAGGCGCCGCCACGCAGCTCGATGGACCATGGAACGGTCGCGTTCAGGACGATCTCGCCCGCGTCCTTGCGCCAGTGGGCCGACGCCACGATCGCCTGGCCGGCGACCTGGGCGCGCCAGTCGAACCAGCCGGAATGGGGATAGGCCACGGTCACGACCCCGCCGCGGACCCGCATTCGGGGCACGGGTCCGGCGAATTCGGCCCGGCACAACTCCGTAAGCGTCGCGTCGCCGCGCACCGTGATCCGCGGCGCGCCGGACAGAAAGATCAGCCGGCCTGACGTCACGCCGCCCACGGGTGCCGCGTAGCTGCCGCCCGATCGCGCCTCGTCGGGGGGCGGCTCGCGCAGCCTGGTGGCCTCGTCGCGGAAGACGTCGATGCTGCTCTCGAGGAAGCTGGCGATGGCCTGGAGCTGATCGTCGTCGTACGCGGCCACGGCTTCGCGCTGCGCGGCGCGGAGCGAATCGTGAAGGGCCGAGAGCGCGGCCAGACGTTCCGGGACCGCTGCCACCACAACGCGGCGCCGGTCGGCGGGATCGGGGCTGCGGCTCACATAGCCGGCCTGCTCCAGGCGATCGACCATCCGCGTCGCCGATCCGGTGGTCAGGCCGGTCAGCTCGGCCAGCCTTCCGACCGTGAGCCGGCCTTCCTCGATGAGGATGTCGAGACAATCGACGTCGCTGCCGGCGAGTCCCAGGCGGTCGGCCACGGCCTGGCTGAAGAGCGTCGACTGGGCGGCGGCCTTGCGACCCGCCAGGACGACCCTCGCCGTCAACCCGTCTCTCGGTACACCGCTTGACATCTTTCGCCTGCTCTGGCTAATCTCTGCGCTGCGCAGCTAGATCATAGCGCAGCAACTCAGCAGTGCAATAGGCGTGCCCAGCAAGTGCGCTATGGAGAGCCCGGCCGGCGGAGATCCGGCGGGCCGGCGCACTGCACCAGCGATGAGAAGGAAGACAGATGGAACTCACCGGGAGCAAGTTTGACATCGGGGGATCGGGCGCGCGCGCCGCGGCGGCGGCTTCCGGTCTGGTTGGGCGATGAGCGCCCAGCCGGGCGCCGGGCCGGTCATCGAGACGGTGGGTCTACGCCGAACCTTCAAGGGCCGCGGCGGGACCGTCGAGGCGGTCGCCGGGGTGGACCTCAGCGTCGCCGCGGGCGACATCTTCGGCTTTCTCGGGCCCAACGGCGCCGGTAAGACCACGACCCTGCGCATTCTGGCCACGCTGCTCCCGCCGACCGCCGGGACGGCCTGCGTGGCCGGTTTCGACGTGGCCCGCGAGGCACGCGAGGTCCGCACGAGGATCGGCTACGTGGCGCAATCGGGCGGTTCGTACCGCGAGTCGACCGGGCGCGAGGAACTGGTCATCCAGGGCCGCCTCTTCGGCATGAGCAAGGCGGACGCGGGCGTTCGGGCGGTCGAGATCCTCGAGGCACTCGACCTGGCGGAGGCGGCCGATCGAACCTGCGCGACCTACTCCGGCGGCATGCGTCGGCGACTCAACATCGGCATCGGCATGGTCCACCGGCCGGCGCTGCTCTTTCTGGACGAGCCCACGACCGGCCTGGACCCGCAGGCCCGGGCCCGCCTCTGGGAGGAGATCCGCAAGCTCCGCGAGACCGGCACCACGGTCTTTCTCACCACCCACTACCTGGAGGAGGCCGACGCGTTGTGCGATCGGCTGGCCATCATCGACCACAGCCGAATAGTGGCCGAAGGGTCGCCGACGGAGCTCAAGCACGAGATCTCCGGCGACGTCCTGACGATCGGCGTCAACGGTCACGGCGACGAGGTCGTGAAGCTGCTCGCTGCCCAGCCGTTCGTCCGTGAGGCCGGCATGGAGGACGGGCTCGTGCGCCTGTTCGTCGACCGCGGCGAGGAGGCCGTCCCGGCCGTCCTTCGACTGCTCGACGCGAAGGGCCTGGCGCCCTCGACGATGAACCTCCACCGACCCAGCCTCGACGACGTCTTCCTCAAGAAGACCGGTCGATCACTGCGCGAAAGCGCCGCTTAGCCCCGGGAGATCCAACGATGCGAGTATTCCGAGACACCTGGCTCATCTTCGAGCGATCGCTCGTGTTGAGCCTTCGAAATCCCGTCTGGGTCATCATGGGCATCCTTCAGCCCATCCTATATCTCCTCCTGTTTGGGCCGTTGCTGACGAACATCGCGAAGATGCCCGGCTTCCCGCCCGGCGGCGCCTTCAACGTCTTCGTGCCCGGGCTCCTGGTCATGACCGCGCTATTCGGTTCCGCCTTCGTGGGCTTCGGCCTGTGCGACGAGCTGCGCGAAGGCGTCGTCGAGCGCATGACCGTGACGCCGATGAGCCGCGTGGCGATGCTCGTCGGCCGCTCGATGCGGGACGTTGTCCTGCTGCTGGCCCAGGGGTTGATCCTGGTTCTACTGGCGGTCCCGTTCGGGCTCGAGATCAACCTCGGCGGCGTGGCGGTGGCGTTCCTGATGCTGGCCCTGATCGGGATCATGATGTCGCCGGTCTCCTACACGCTGGCCCTGGTTCTCAAGAGCGAGGACTCGCTGGCGCCGGTGGTGAACGGCATCTCGTTGCCGCTGCTACTTCTATCCGGCGTGATGCTGCCGATGTCGCTCGCCCCGGACTGGCTGCAGACGGTGGCGAAGTTCAACCCGCTCTATCACGCCGTGGCCGCCATCCGGGCGCTCTTCAATGCCAGCTTTGGCGATGGCGAAATCGTCCTTGGAGTGGTGTTGTTGATCGTTCTGGCGGTGGCGACGATCGCCATCGGGGCGCGTTCGTTCAGTCGGGCGGCGGCATAGCCAGCCACCACGCGCGACCCGCGCAGAGCCATAAGGAATTGTGGCGCAACCATTGTCTTGCGCGCGACAACATGTTCGGCAGTGGCGGAGTAGCATCTGCCCGTCCCCGCGCGAGTGCGGAGATAGCAAGTTCGGCGTCCCAGCAATCGATCTCGTGCCAGAGGATCCAACCCACCGCGGTTGGCCGAGGCGTCGTCGTCAATCGATTCGAGGAGGACTGCCGAACATGAAACGTCGCGCGCTCGCTCTGCTGGCGGGCATCCTGCTTCTTGGCCTGATGCCGGCCTCGGCATCGGCCCTTCCGCCCACGACGCTCGATCAATCGAACGGGACGGAGGCCAACTACACCCTGGGATCTGGCAATGTCCTCAACCTCGCCCAGACCTTCGTGGCCGGCAAGACCGGCATGATGTACGAGGCCGACCTCTGGATGGCGGGCGGCCTGACGGCCACGCTCGAGCTGCACGACGTGTCGGGCGGAAAGCCCGGCACCTCAATCCTGGCGACGGCGACCGCCAAGGAGCCGAACGGGGGTGGTGGCTGGACCCAGTTCGTCTTCACCAGCCCGTACGGCGTGACGGCGGGCACCGAATACGCGCTTGTCTTCGACACCGTGACCGGCGGTACGGTGTACGGCTCGTCCGACACCTATCCTGCCGGGCAGGCATGGATTCTCAACAGCGGGTCGTGGGGCTCGATCACGGGCTTAGGCAGCGTCCCGTCCGATCGTCCGGACTGGGCCTTCCGGACCTACGTCGACACCGTCGGCGTAGACCTCGAGTGGGACAAGACCCAGATCGTGGGCGGCCAGAACACGACGCTGACCCTGACCGCCACGGTGACCTATACCTACGGCGCCGTCCCGACTACCTACGGCGCCGTCCCGACCTCCTACACGCTCTTCGTAGGCGTCATCCCGACCTGGTTCGTCCCGGGCTCGATCACCTGTCCTGCTTCCATCCCCAGCGGGAATTGCACCCTCGCCGCCCTCCAGGGCAAAGGCATCATTTTCTCGCGGAGTGACGGCTACGAGACGCAGACGGTCACGGTGACGGGCACGGCCTCGCCGGCCGCGTCCGACGACGGCACCACCGGAATCGCAACCGGCGGTGGCTGTCTGGTCTATCCCGCCGAAGACCGAGTCAACCCGAACGGGCGCGCCCTGGGCCCCAACTGCGCCGATCCCAACGCGGCCGTGGACGTGGTCGCCGCGGGGACCACACCCGCGCCGACACGTACCCCACCGCCCACCAGCACCGGAGCTGAAGCTGCTCCCGATGGGCCGGCCGGAGCGATCTTGTTCCTGCCCATGGCCCTGCTTGCCTTCTTCGGCGGCGCGCTGGCCCTGGTCTACCGGCGACGCCAGGTTCTCTAGTCTTCGTCTGAGCGGCCCGTCGTGGGTCGCCCTACAACCGAAAGCGACGGGGCCCGCGATCGACGCGCGGCCCCGTCGTGATTCCGGGCGGATCGAGCGGGGCTAAGATGACGCCGGCGAGGGCCGTTGCTGCAGGGTGAAGGGAGACGGGCATGGCGGTTCCGACGAAGTCCCAGACCGACTCCACGACTGACGCCGAGGCGGCCCTGCCGAGGTCCAAATGGCCGGCCGCGGACGGGACCCCGCTCCACGTTCGTGAATGGGTGGCGTCGGGCGAGCCGTGGGCGGACCTGCTGATCGTCCACGGCATCGGCGAGCACAGTGGCCGTTACGAACGGACCGGCCGACTCCTGGCCGCCGCCGGCATCCATGTCCAGGCCTTCGACCTTCGGGGCCACGGGCTCTCGGGCGGTCGACGCGTGTACGTTCGCCGCTGGGACGACTTCCTCGACGACGTCGAAGTCCGCCTCGCCGCCATTCGCGAACCGGGCCGTCCCCTGGTCCTGTTCGGCCATTCGATGGGTGCCCTCATCGCCTTGACCTACGCTTGCTCGGACCGGCCGGCGCCGGATCTGCTGGTGCTCAGCGCTCCGCCGCTGCAGGCCGCCGTGCCCGGCTGGCAGCGCGTCCTGGCGCCGATCCTGGGCCGCGTGGCTCCGACCGTGGTTCTGGCCAACCCGATAACCGCCGACCAGCTGGCTCGCGACCCCGCCGTCGGCGTCGCCTACTTCGCCGATCCGCTGGTGCAGCCCCGTTCGACGGCGCGCCTGGGCGCCCAGCTCTTCTCGGCGATGAAGCGTGCCAACGCGCAGCTCGGACAACTCAAGATCCCCACGCTGGTGATCCACGGAGGCGAGGACACGCTTGTGCCCACCGCCGGCAGCGAAGTCCTCGCCACTCTGCCGGGCGTGGAACGGAGGGTGTTCCCCGGCTTGCACCACGAGACTCTCAACGAGCCGGAGGGGCCTGAGGTCGTGGCGGGCATCGTGGAGTGGCTACGCGCACACGTTCCCTCGAGCGGGCAGCCCGCGGCGCGCGAGCCCGGGGCAGGCCGGCTCCCGAGCGGCAAGCTGGCCTGATGAACGTCGAGATCAGGGTCTGCCCGCCGGAGCGATTCGTCGAGTTGATCAAGGCGTCCGAGGTCGGTTTCGGCGAGGACCTGGGCGACGACATGATCGGTCGCGTCGAACTGGTCGCCGACAAGGAGCGCTGGCTCGGAGCCTTCGACGACGACCGCATCGTAGGCACCGCCGGCGTCTTCTCGATGCGCCTCAGCGTTCCCGGCGGGGAGCTTCCGACCGGCGGCGTGACGTTCGTCACCGTCATGCCTTCGCATCGGCGCCGTGGCCTGATGAGCGGCATGATGCGGCGGATGATCGACGACTGCCACGGCCGCGGCGAGCCCGTGGCCGCGCTCTGGGCCGCCGAGGGCGCCATCTACCAGCGCTTCGGGTATGGGCTGGCGACGGTGTGCTGCAACCTCGAAGCGGAGATGAGGTCCGTTGGGTTCGCTCGAGAGTGGCCGAGCGAGGGCTTCTGCCGCTTGCTGCCCGTAGGCCAGGGTCGAGATCTGGTTGCCACGATCTACGACGCGGCCCGCGCGACCCGGGCCGGCTTCCTCGCCCGGACGCCCGATTGGTGGACCGGAATCCTGCCGCTGGTCGAGAAGGACGCCAAGGGCGGCGAGGCCCGCCGGCTCGTCGTGTACGAGACGGCCGATGGACCCGAGGCATATGCCGTCTACAAGACGAAGCCCGAATGGAACGTGCGGGGCCCGGGCGGGGTTCTCACCGTCGAAGAGGCGATTGCCTCAACGCCGCGGGGAACTCGAGAGGTCTGGCGTTACCTGCTCGGCGTCGATCTGGTTCGCACCCTCAAGACCTGGCGATTGCCGTCCGACCATCCCATCTTCGCCCTCGCTGCCGAGCCGAGACGTCTCGGCACGACGATGGGCGACGGCCTGTGGCTGCGCATCGTCGATCTGCCTGCGGCGCTGGAGGGTCGAACCTACGGTGGCGCCGGCGGCGCGTCCGGCCGGGTCGTCCTGGAGATCCGCGATGACTACTGCCCATGGAACGCCGGCCGCTGGAGCCTGGATGTCGAGGCGGGTCGGGCCAGGGTTACGAAGTCGACCGCCGACGCGGACCTGTCCCTCGGCGCCAACGAGCTCGGGGCGATGCTGCTGGGTGGGGTTAGCGCCGCCTCCCTCGCCGAATCGGGCAGAGTAGAGGAGCTGCGGCCCCTGGCCCTGGCCGCCGCCGATCGACTCTTCCTGACGGCCCTCAAGCCCTGGTGCCCCCAGGAGTTCTAGCGCTCGAACCGGATTGGTTGGTGATTGCCGGCCGGTGCGCACACGTCGCAGAGCGTCAGCCCGTCTTCGATGAGCGCGGCTCGCCGGCGTCCCTGGCCGCCGTGTAGCGCGACGGGGTGCTTGCAGACAGAGCAGTGAAGCGGTTTCGCGTCCATGCGATCGCCTCTGATCGACATCCTGTCCACCCGTTGACGCGGCTTCGGCAACTCCGCGTTACCTGGCGGCCGGGGCGGGTGAGTGGCGAGCGCGCAACCGCTCTTATGTCGGTATTCGGCTCTCTATCCCCGGCCGGATATGCGACGTGTGCACCAAACTGGAGGGTGACGATCCTCCAACGCCGTCCCGATCCGAACGGATTGGCCTCGACTGCGCCGCCTGCACCGTGCTACCGGGCGGCTTCGTCTACGGCGTTTTCCGTACGCCCCGATTGTAGCCAGCGCGGCTCGCCACTTTTTGCCTCCTGCGTCAAAAACGGGGATCAGCGCGCACCGTGGAGCGGGAATTGCGCCTGGCGAACCAAACTGCAACCAAATGTAACCGCTTGCAGAGTCGGCGCAGGGCGACGGGCGACCAACGGACGGCAACGATCGGTCGGGCCGAATTGGCGGTACAGTGCGGCGATCGCGGCAATCGCGGCGAGGGGTTCGTCAGGTGGGGTCGACTTGAGGGCAATCGTCTGGCGGTACGTGAAGCAGGTCTTCGACGACGACGTGGCCGGGATCTCGGCCGAGCTCGCCTATCGAGCCATGTTCGCGACCTTCCCGTTCGCCATCTTCCTCGTCGCCCTGAGCGGCTTCGTCGCCAGCTGGCTCGGCATCGCCGACCCGAGCGCCAGGATCATCAATGCCATCGGGCGCGACCTACCGGCCGACGTCGTGGGACCGGTCAAGCGGCAACTCGACGCGGCGTTGGCCCACACCCATCCGGAGCTGCTCTCTGTCGGCGCGCTCGTCACGTTCTACGCCGCCGCCTCCGGCGCGAACTCACTCATGAAGGCCATGAACCGCGCCTTCGGCCTCCGCGAAACGCGCCCGCTCGTGCTCAGGACCGTCCTCGCCGGGGTGTTGACGACGGTCGGTGGCCTGGCAATCGTGGCATCGTTCGTGGCCATAGTCGGCGGGACCCTGATGACCCACCAGCTCGTGGATCAAGTCGGTCTCCGGCCGGCCTGGCCGTGGCTCGTTCTGCTGCGCTGGCCGGTCTCGTTCGCCCTACTGGTGCTGGCCGTCGCCGCGCTCCTGCGGTTTGCGCCGGCCTTGCGTACACCGTGGCGTTGGGCCTTGCTCGCGGCCACGGTCTTCGCGGTGGTCTGGCTTGCGGCAACGTATGCCTTCGGCCTCTACGTGGCCCGATTCGCCAGCTACGACGCTACGTACGGCGCCCTGGCCGGGGTCGTCGTGCTGATGCTGTGGTTCTACCTGAGCGCGTTCGTGCTCGTATGCTCCGCCGAGCTGGCGGCGTTGCTCGTTCGGCTCCGGTCGCCGCAGCGGCCCGTTCCGCCGGACGAGGCCGAGTCCCTGCCGTTAGCCCTCGGCTGAGACGCGCTCGGGCTCGGCCGAGGCGGAGGGCGCCGGCGCAGCCACGCGCTCGAGGTCGACGGTTCGTACGCGCCGGGTCTTGCCGGCCTCGGTACGAACCATGGCGGCGGGGATGATGCCGCTCAAGATCGACTCCACTACCGCGAACTCGCCGGCGTAGAGCCCGCCGCCACCTATCCGGACGCGATGCCCAACCTTGAGGTCGTCGCGAATGTCCAGGGCCGCGAGGTTGATCGTGGCGACGGTGGATCGAACGTAGCCCGGGTCGCCGGGAAGGCCGGCGGAGCGGGGCTGCTTGGTGGCCGTTCGGGCCACGGGGTAGGTCACCTTGCGTTTGCGCATGCGATCAGCGACTCCCGGCTACGGCAGGTTGGCTTCGGCTGTAGATCGGCTCCCCGGCCGGCCCTCGGCCTGACTGAGACCACGGCCTCCCCGATCGGGACCCACCGGTTCGGCCGCCCCGGGATCGGCTTGCCGGTTCCGGCTGGCGCTCGGGATCGGGCAGGTATTCCTCGACGATGGCGCACGGGATCGACTTGCGGAGGAGACGCTGGACGCCACGCAATTCCTCGACCTCGTCGGGTGAGACCAGCGAGATGGCCGTCCCGCTGGCGCCGGCCCGGCCTGTTCGGCCGATGCGGTGGATGTAGTCCTGAGGCTCGTACGGCAGCTCGTAGTTGACCACGTACGGAAGATCCTCGATGTCGAGGCCTCGCGAGGCCACGTCCGTGGCGACGAGGACCTTGACGAAACGGCCGCGGAACGCCTCGAGGGCGCGGGTCCGCTCGGTCTGGCTGCGGTCGCCGTGAATGGCCGAGCAGCTGACGCCGCGGCGATCCAGGTACGAAGCCAGCCGGCTCGCTCCGAGCTTGCTGCGAGTGAAGACCAGGACCTGCTCCATCTTGTCGCGCTGGATCAGATGGATCAGCAGATCGGCCTTGCGGCTCTGGTCGACGGGGTAGAGGACCTGGGTCAGGTTGTCGGCGATGCTGTTGCGGGCGGCGACCTCGACGATTTCGGGATCGCGCTGGAACTCCTTGGCCATGCGACGCACTTCGTCCGAGAAGGTGGCCGAGAAGAGCAGCGTCTGGCGGCTGGCCGGGATGCAGGCAACGATCTTGCGGACGTCGGGGATGAAACCCATGTCCAGCATCCGATCGGCCTCGTCCAGGACGAGGACCTCGACCTGCGAGAGGTTCACCGACCGCTGGCCGATGTGGTCGAGGAGACGGCCCGGCGTGGCGACCAGGATCTCGACGCCCTTCCAGAGGAGCTTGATCTCGGGATCTATGCGGGTGCCGCCGTAGACGACCATGGAGCGCAGCGAAGAGCCGTGGCTGTAGGTCTTGACCGCGTCGGCGACCTGGACCGCGAGTTCACGGGTGGGGGTCAGGATGAGCATGCGAACGGGGTGCCGGGCCGGTGAGAAACCGGCGTTGGCATGCCCTCGCAGGCGCTCCAGGATGGGCAGGACGAAAGCGGCGGTCTTGCCGGTGCCGGTCTGGGCGGCGGCGAGGACATCGCGGCCGGCAAGGATGAAGGGGATGGCCGCGCTCTGAACGGGCGTCGGCTCCGTGTAGCCCTCTCTCGCGACTGTGGCGAGGAGATCGGCCGAAAGGCCGAGATTGTCAAAAGTCAAACGATTACTCCTGAGTGCGTCCGCAGACGCGGGTCCGATCGGGCCGGGCGGGACGGATTGGGTCCAGCGCCGGAGGCGCGATCGAGAATGAGGGGCCGGCACCCACGTGGCGTGCCGACGGCAGACGCTGCTGCAGCGTGTCCGAAACAGCGATTGACAGACTTATCGTACCACCCGGGCACTCTTGGGCGGGTCAGGCTACGACCGTCGCGAGCTTTCGAGGAAAGGGCCGCGGGGAGGCATCGGCCTCGCTCATGGTCCTATCGAAGATGCGACGATATTGCGCCCCGACCTCCCACCAGACCATTCCTCGACTGTGCTGGTAGGCCCGGCGGCCGATGGCAGCCCGCAATTCGGGGTCGCCCAGCAGTTCGATGAACGTGGCGGCAAGCTCCTCGGTGGAGCCGGGGGGCACGAGCCGGCCACGGTCTGGAGTGAGCATCTCGAGGGCGTAGGCGTACGGCGTCGAAACGATGGCCTTGCCCGCAGCCATCGCAAAGGAAAGGGTCGCGGCCACGGTCTGGTCGAGATCCGGATACGGGGTGGCGATTACATCGGCGGCCTCGAGCCAGTTGCCCAGCTCCACTCGGCCGACGAAGCGGTCCACGAATCTGACGTTCTGACCCAGGCCGCGCGCGGCGACCATGGCCTCCAGGCGGGCTCGATAGGAGTCGCCTTCACTGGCCAGGCGGTTCGGGTCCGTGGCGCCGAGGACCACGTACAAGGCGGTGGGGATGGCCGCCACGACCGCGGTCATGGCGTCGATGATCGACTCGCAGCCCTTGTCCGGCTCGAGCAGCCCGAAGCTGAGGATCACGGCCCGACCCTGGAGGCCGAGACGCGGCTTGATCGTGTCGGCCGCAACCTGCGGCAGATGCGGCACGCCATGCGGAACGATGTCGAGGCGATCGGCACTGATGCCGTAGGAACGGGCCATCTCGGAGGCCGCGGCATGCGACATGACGATCGTCGCGCCGGCCGTGTCGACGAGCTCGTTGAGAATCGAGCGCTGCGATGCCGACGGCCGCGCCGGGACGTCGTGCAGCGTTGCGACCATCGGCACTCGAAGAGCCCGGATGAAGTCGATGAGATACCCGCCGTCCTCGCCGCCCCAGATGCCGCCACCGTGCTGGAGGCAGACCACCTTGACGCCGCAGTCGTTCAGTGCATGGGCGACGTAGGCGTAGTCGGCCTGGGTGTCGCGCCGGATTCGATGTCGTACCTCGGCCGGGTAGGGGCCGGGCTCGCCCGTCGGATGAAGGGCCACGATCTCACGCTCGCCGACCGTCGTGGCCAGATCATAGGTGAAGGTCGCGATGCCGCACTGGCGCGGGGAGTAGGTGGATACGAAGGCCGTCCTCGAGATGAGGTAGCTCCTGTCAGCTGGCGAAGGATGGGTACGCGGCCCGAGGCGTCGAAACGCTCGGGCCGCGAATTCCGGTCTGGAATTACGCCGCGGTTACCTGAATGGCACGCGGACCCTTGGGGCTCGTCTCGACTTCGAACGAGACGCGCTCGCCGCCGGTGAGGCGGTCAAAATCGAGGGGAGCCTGGAGGCCGCCACGATGGAAGAAGTATTCCTTCCCGTCCTCGGCGGCGATAAAGCCGAAGCCGCGATCGGCAACGACCTTCTTGATGGTACCGGTGGTCATTGAGTGACCCCTTTATTCTCTTCCCGAACCAGACGGCAGACGCACGGTCCGTTCGAGAAGGAGGGTGACCACGCGGAGCGTCGCTGCAAGTTGCAGTAACGCACTCACGGTACTCGCTTTCCGCCGATCGCACAACGGTCCGCCGGGCCTCGGCGCACTCGCCGGCCCGTAGGTCGAGTTGACCAAACGCCTCGGCGGGCGCACCGTGGAAGGCAGCCGAATGCGCCGGGTCACCATTTCGTCGCCCCGCAGCGCCCGACAGATTGGATCCCCGTGGCCCGCAGAAGCTTTCGGACCGCCGACGCGCTCATCGTTGTGAGTACCGACGGCTATTTCGACGTATTCCCGCCGATAAACCGATCACCCAACGACAAGCCCAACTATCGCGGCGTCCTGGCCGAGCTTGGGTCCTCCGTTCGCGGCTCCGACGACCGCCTTTCCGTTCGTCCCGAATCGGTTGTCCTTGACGTGGCCGTCTCGACCTGGTCCCGCAACCACGGCGCGGCTGCCGTGCGGGGCGAGATGGGCTACGGCCGCAACGACAGCAAGGGCTGAGCCGGTTCGGCTGCCCGTCTACCCCGACCTTCGGCATCGCGCCTTCGCGCTTGCGCGCGATCGCGTGAGCCCTCAACCCTGAAGGGAAACTCACGTGACCGACGAGACCACGACCGCGCCGGCGACCGCGCCCGATAGCGCCCGACCGGAACCCAAGACCGGCAAGTCCGGCTACCGCACCGCGGCAGCACCCGTATCAGCGGTCGACAGCCGTCAGAACGGCGGGGCCGGCGTACAGCGCAGCCACCTCCGCAATCGCAAGGCCTGGCTCAAGCGCCGCTCCCGCGCCGGCCAGAGTTGGTCGCAGCGCAAGGTCGCCAGCCTGACCTACTGCCCGGCAAAGGCCCGCGCGAGCTAGTCGATCTGCCGCCGGCCGGCTTGCCGCTCGCGGGCCAACTCGTCCAGGCGGGCGTCGGATATCCCGAAATGGTGCGCCACCTCGTGGTGGACGGTTTCCCTCACGCCGCGCGACAGGGCGTCGGGATCGCGGAATTGGCGAAGGTGCGGGCCGCGGAAGATCGTGATCTTGCTCGCCACCGCGGCTTCCCCGGCTCCCCACGCCGTTCGCGGAACGCCGGTGTAGAGCCCGAGCAACCCGTGCGCTCCCACCGACGCCAGCTGATCGAGCGTCGGCTCGTCGTCCACGACGATGGCCACGCTTCCCAGCCGATCGCGAAAGACCTCCGGCAACTCGTTGAGTGCGGCGAGGACCAGCTCCTCGAACGGGTCTGGGTAGTCTGCGGACTCTTCGGTTTCGTCGGCGGGCTCCAGGTCGGGTGGCATGGCGTCATTATCGGGTCTGGCAGCTTCATCGGGTCTCGCAGCTTCCGCGGCCCGACTCGCGTTGATGGGCCCGGCCCGGCTATGCTCCCCTGATGGAGCGCTTCGTCGAGGTCCCCGGCGGTCGACTGTTCGCCAGGAGCGAAGGCGCGGGTCCGCCGATCGTGCTGATGCACGCCGCGGTCGCCGATAGTCGAGCCTGGGATGCCATGGTTCCGGGGCTCGTGGCGGCCGGCTACCGGGTCGTCCGCTACGACTACCGGGCCTTCGGCGCCTCGACGACCGAGGATATCCCCTTCAGCAACCGGGCCGATCTACTGGCCCTGCTCGACTCCTTCGGGATCGCTCGGGCGGCGCTGGTCGGCAACAGCCGTGGCGGGCAGATCGCCTTCGACACGGCCATCGAGTTTCCGGATCGGGTGATAGCGGTGGTCGGCGTCGGGGCGGGACTGGGCGGCTTCGACGGCGAGCCGACATCGGCGGAGCTGGCGCTCTTCGCCGAGGCCGAGCGCCTGGAATCGGCCGCCGAGCCGGACGTGGACGCGATCGTCGACATGGACGTGCGAGTCTGGGTCGATGGCCCGGGTCAGCCGCCGGATCGGGTCGACTCCCCGATTCGGGAGGCTCTGCGGGCCATGGATCGGCCTCTCTACACGCCCGGGCGCGTCACGGGGCGACCGATAGTGCTCGACCCGCCGGCCAACGAGCGGCTCGCCGAGTTGCGATGTCCCGTTCTGGCGGTGGCCGGAAAGCTCGACCTCTCCGAAATCGTCCAGACGGCGCAACGCCTCGAGGCCGGCGCCCCGAACGCACGGGCCGTGATCTGGCCGCACGTAGCCCACATGATCGGAATGGAGGCGCCGGATCGCCTCAACGCCCTGATCGTCGAGTTCCTGGAGCCACTCTGCCCCTGGGAGTAGGGCGGCGAGGTGTGATCGCGCCGGCTCGGGTACGATCAGGAACCCGCCCGGGCGCCTGCCCGGCAAGTCGCGAGGCTTCATGACGACCGAGATCACGGCAGTCGTGTTCGATCTGGGCGGCGTTCTCATCGACTGGAACCCGCGCCACCTGTATCGCCGGCTCTTCGGCTCCGATGAGTCGGCCATGGAGCGGTTCCTGGTCGAGGTCTGCACGCCCGAGTGGAACGCCCGACTGGACGCCGGCCTCCCCCTGGCCCAGGGCGTGGCCGAGCTGGTCGCGGCCCATCCCGAGCAGGCGGAGTTGATATCGGCGTACAAGGCCCGCTGGTTCGAGATGCTGGGCGGCGCGTTCGAGGGCACCGTCGAGATACTGCGCGAGGTGCGGCGCTCCGGCTTCCGAACCTATGCCCTCAGTAACTGGTCCACCGAGACCTTCCCCGGGACGCAGGCGCTGTACCCATTCCTGGACGAGATGGACGGAATCCTCATCTCCGGCGAGGTCAAGGTCGGCAAGCCCGATCCGGCGATATTCCGCGAGTTCCTGGCGCGCTTCGGCCTGACCGCGGCGGAGACGGTGTTCATCGACGATCGGCCGGAGAACGTCACCGTGGCGGCCGATCTCGGCATCATGGCGGTCCAATTCGTGGACGCTGCCACATTGCGCCGCGACCTTCGTGACCTGGGACTGCCGCTCGCGGCTCAAGCCCCGGCGATCGCCTGACCTCGCGACCAAGCCGAACCGGCCATTTTCAATGCCTGACTTGACGGGCCCAATCTGTCGATTATGATGAGCGTACGTTCATGAACGCTTGCTCATAACTCTGGCGCGCCCGATGACGGGAGCGTTTCGGCGCGGCAGAGCCTCCGACCACAGAACTGGGGACACGCACATGGCGACCGTATCCATAGAATCGCTCACGAAACGCTTCGGCCGCGTCCTGGCCGTCGACGGCCTCTCCTTCCAGGCACCGCCCGGCACGATCACCGGATTCCTCGGCCCCAACGGCGCGGGCAAGACAACGACGCTGCGCTCCGCCCTGGGTCTGGTGCGACCCACGAGCGGCCGCGTTCTGATCGATCAGCATCGCTACCAGGACCTGTCGCAGCCGCGGCGGGTCGTCGGCGCGCTGCTCGATCCTGGAGCCACCCACCCCGGCCGGACCGGCCGTGACCACCTCCGCGTCATGGCCGGCGTGACCGGAGTGGGGGATTCGCGAGTGGACGCGCTGCTCGAGCAGGTCGATCTGACCGAGGCGGCCGACCGGCGGGTCTCGGGCTACTCGCTCGGTATGCACCAGCGCCTCGGCCTGGCCGTGGCCCTGATGGGCGACCCGGAAGTGTTGATCCTCGATGAGCCGGCGAATGGGCTGGATCCCGAGGGCATCGCCTGGCTGCGGGGCCTGTTGCGCGGTCTCGCGGCCCAAGGGCGGACGATCCTGATCTCCAGCCACCTGCTGAGCGAGGTCTCCCAGACGGTCGACCGCGTCGTGATCATCGACGAGGGTCGGCTGCGCTTCGACGGAACGCTGGCGGAGCTCGGGAGCGGCACCGTTTCGGTCCGCACCGCCGGCGGGGCAAAGCTCCGCGATGCCCTGACACGGCGTGGCTTCCAGGTCGCGGTCACCGGCACTGCCGCACTCGAAGTCCGCGGCGCGACGGCCGATCAGGTCGGCCAGGTTGCCGCGGACGAGCGGATTGGGCTCTCCGAGCTGACCACGGACAGAGCCTCACTCGAGGCCGCTTTTCTGCGGCTCACCGGCTCCTCCGAAATCCCGGCGGCACCGGCTCCGCGACGCTCTCCCGCCGCTTCGACCTCGCCGGCCACTCCGGCCGCCAACTAGAGGAACGACATGCACACCCTGATCTCAAACGAGCTGCTGAAACTCCGAACCAGCCGAGCGCCGTGGATTCTGCTGGCTGCGCAACTGCTGCTCGTACTGGCCGCCGTCAGCGGCATCGTGATCTCCGGCGAGGATCTGCGGAACGCCGCCACCACGCGGCTGATGCTGGCCCACGCCGGACCCAGCTTCATCTTCGTGCTTGTTCTCGGCATCACGGCCGTGGCCGGCGAATACCGTGACGGGACGATCTCGGACACCTTCCTGGCGACGCCCCGGCGCAGCCGGGTCATCCTGGCCAAGCTCATCGCCTATGGTGGTGCGGGTCTCGTCTTCGGCCTGCTGAGCACCCTCAGCGCGCTCGGCGTCACCGTCTTCTCGCATGCCGTCGCCGGCGCACCGCTCGACCTTGCCACGACCGACGTCTGGACGACGATGGCCGGCACCGTAGCGTTCATGGCCCTGACGTGCATCATCGGTGTCGCCATCGGGTCGATCTTCACCAACATCGGCGCCTCGATCGGTGTCGCGCTCGCCTGGACCGCCCTGATCGAGACGACCATGTACAGTCTGCTCGGCGACCTGGGTCGCTGGTTGCCGGTGCTCAGCGGCTTCGCGCTCCAGAACGTCCCGCAACCCAAGATACTGCCGCAATTGACCGGAGGGCTCGTTTTCGCGGCCTATGCTCTGGTCTTCGCGGTGGCGGCACTGACGGTTACCACGAGGCGCGATGTCAGCTAGACGAGCAAGAGCGATCAGCGGCCGGGCCGGCAGCGACCCGGCCGCTGCGCTGCGAGAGCATCTCGTCATGGTCACCGAGAAGCTCCTGTCTCACATCCCGATCTCGGCCATCACGACCCGCGACATCGCCCGCGGCGCCGAGGTCTCCGACGGCGTTCTCTACAACTACTTCGACGACAAGAACCAGCTCATCCTGGCGGCGCTCGTCCGTCGCTACGCCGATCTTGCCGCCCGGTTCGACGCCGAGGTTCCGGTCGCCGGAACGTCAACCGTCGAAGCGAACCTGACCGCTTGCTCGAACGCGCTGCTCGAGCTTCTATCCGAGGGACTGCCCACGATGGCGGGGCTCCTGTCCGAGCCGGCACTGCTCCACGGCCTGATCGCCGAGATCCACCGCCAGCCGCTGAGTCCGCAATACCTGCAAGGGCGGATGGGCGACTACCTGCGCGACGAGCAGAGCCTCGGCCGGCTGTCGGCCGAGGCGGATCCGGCCGCCGTGGCCACGCTGCTGATGGGGTCGGCCATCGTGATGAATCTGACGGGTCTCCTCACGGCGCTGCCGGCGGGTTCGGTCCAGGCGGATCAGATTCGCGCGATCATCGCCACGCTCCTGCGGGGAGTGGCGCCCGACTGATCGATGAGCTCGATCTTGTGCCCCGTGGCAGTTGTGTTGCCCTCGGGGGGCGCGCATGATGGACGCCTGACCGACCCCCCGTGCCGATGCCTCGGTTTCCGAGACTGCGTCCGGCCGGCAGCCGGAAGGTCCCCTTGCTCTTCTTGTTTCCCCGTCTCCATCGCGTGCTGCGCCGCAGGCGGCCCGAGTCGGCGGATCGCGTCGAGCAGCGAGCTCTGGCGATGTGGCCAAGGTTGGACCACAAGGCCCTTCACCGCTGCCAGGGCGACCCCACGCGAATCGCAGCCCAGATCTCTCATCGAACGACGATGACGCCCGAGGCTATCGAGGCACTGATCTCCGACGACTAGCCGGACGACGGATCAGGCCGCGCTCACCTGGACGGCGCGCGGATCACCGAAGTTGGCGTCGATCTCGAACGAGACCGGCTCGCCGCCGAATAGGTCGTCGAAGTCGAGGGGGGACTTGATGCCCGTGCGGTGGAAGTAGTACTCGACCCCGTCTTCGGTCGCGACATAGCCGCTCCCGAGATCCGGCACGATTGTCTTGACGGTCCCGGCGGTCATGGAATGACCTTTCTGCTTCCCGATCCAGGTAGCAGACGCACGGTCTGTCGGAAAGGCAGGTCGACCACGCGGAGCACCGCCGCACGACGGCGGCAACGTCCCCACGGTACGCGCCCTCGGAACACAACACAACAGCACTCGTGGTTACAGATGGCGGACCGGCGCAGGGCTGACGGCCGCCCGCTCCATCAGGTGAGACACGCGACCCGTTGGGGCAGCCCAGGCAGTCGACAACCACGAGGGATCGGCCCGACCGTTGCGCAGATCGGCCGATATGTAAGTAGTTTGCTGGACATTAGGCCCCCGACCTCCCATGTTGGCCCAATTGATCGGGAGCGCAGTCTCCCGGTCGCCGACATGGAGGTACCCCGACGTGGTTCGACGCCGCGCAACTACTCTGGCGATCACTGGCCTGGTAGCCCTCACCGCCGTTCTGATGGTCTTCGCCAGCTCGGCTACCGCAGCGAGCCCGAACGGCCTAGTTCTGGTGACCGAAGAGCCGACGGCCAGTCCGACCGCGACCCTTGACCCGAATGCGACGCCGTGCATCAAGGAATTGACGGTCGGTGGCCCGGCGGACCTCACATTCTGTTCGAGCCCATCGCCGGCGGCCACCGAAACGCCGCTGTGCCTGATCCTCTCCGTCGTCGGGCCCAACGCCCCGGCGCAGCCGACCGCGACAGCGTCGGCATGCCCGACCTCGTTCCAGTCGTTCCAGGGCGAGACCGCCACTCCGAAGGACCCGACCCCGCCGCCGACCAGCACCACGAGCGGTTCCTCGACCGGAGACACGGCGCCGCCGATCGGTCTGTTCGTCGGCCTCAGCCTGGGCGCCTTCGGCCTGATGGCGATCGCAAACCGGCGGCAAGCAGTCCGCCGCTAGCTCGTCCAACTCACTCAGCGGCAAACGGGCGGCCCCTCGGGGCCGCCCTTCCATGTGCGTCTATTTCGCCCAGCATCTCCTGACGGGAGCTAGGCGAGCCGCTTTTCGCGTGCCTCCGCGTCGTCCAGACGCAGCCGGGTCCACGCGGCGCCCAGCAGCAGCACCTGGAACGCCAGGTGGAGCCAGGCCAGAGAGGCGAAGACGACGGCCACGCCGCCGAAGACCGACAGCGCGCCCGTCAGCAGCGGGGCGATGAAGACCAGCAGTTCGGCCAGGCAGGTCAGGATCAGCCCGGCCACGAGTGCCGGCAGACGCAGGGCCGAAATCGGAACCTTCGTGTTGGGGACGATGCGGTAGAGCACCGCGACCGCGGTCACGACTACGACGGCCGTTACCAGTGGAAGGGCCACCTCCGAGATGGTCCGGTTCGCGTCCTCGCCGAAACCCACCCCGATCCCGCCCGTGGCCACGGCCCCGACCGCGGCGATGCCGATCCCCGACAGCAGCCCGCCGACCAGCAGCAGAACCGAGACGAAGCCGCGCAGGATCCGGTCGAAGGCGCCCCGGGCCGGCGTGCGGGCGAAGACCCGCGCGATCGCCTCGTCGAGCGCACCGTAGAAGTGACTGGCGCCCCAGGCCAGACCGATCAGGCCCACGATCGAGAAGACGCCGGCGTGCGCGGCGACGCTGTCCAGCCCGTTTTTCGCTATGGGCGCCATGAATGCGAGCTGCCCGGTGAAGACGTCGAGGAGCCGCTGCCGGTCCGACTCGGCCGGTAGCAGGTAACCCAGCATGCCGACGGCCAGCAGCAGCCCCGTCAAGCCGGCGAAGAGCGCGCTGTAGGCCAGACCCTCGGCCAGAAGACTGCCGCCTGCCTGGTCGTACACGCCGAAAACCGCCCGCGGCCGTCGAACCGGCGGCAGGTCCAGGACCCCGCCGAAGAGGCGGCCCAAGAGCGATGGGTGCTGTTGAGGCTCGACCATGCGTTGCTCCTCCGCTGACTACCCCGTTGTCGGGGCTCCGGTAATTGTCGCGCCCCCGGCGTCCCCGGGGCGGCGATCCGCGCGAAGGCCGAACGCGCCCGCGCCGAAACCCACCCCGATCCCGCTCGTGGCCACGGCCCCGACCGCGGCGATGCCGATCCCCGACAGGAGCCCGCCGACCAGCAGCAGAACCGAGACGAAGCCGCGCTGGCGGCCGATTGTCGGATTCTTTGTCCGCCAGCAGATCCCCTGCGCTCCTGGATGGCCGGAGACTTCCCATTGGAGCGTGCCTGCGTCGGGCTGAGATGATGAGGAGGACTTCGGTGGCAAATCAAAGGCTCGCGATCAAGACAAACGTTGGGTACCTGAACGTGGTTGGATCGCTGGTGGCCTGCAGGGGGCAGCGTCCGTTCGCGTTTCTCATGACCTCGACCGGCCCTATCGACTACGGCGCCACGGTCCAGCTGCGGGTCGGGAGCAAGACCATCGTCGTCGATCCGGCGACATCCGAGATGCACGCGGTCGGCCTCATGCACCCGGGACAGATCGTCGATTTCGTCATCAAGCCACTCAGGGGCAGTGGGCCGACATTCGTCGACGGGAGCGAGTTCGCGCTTCTGTCCAGCCACGGCTGCGTCCGATGCAGCGACGGGAACGTGAAGGTCGGCGGCGCCGTCGACACCGACGCCCCAGCCAGGTTGATCGCCCTGTTCCGATAGGGTCTGTCAACATTCGGGCATGACCGATGACGCCCGAACACTTGCCGATCTGCCAAACCCGGAGGCGTTGCTCTTCGACCTGGATGGGACGCTCGTGGATACCGTCCCGGTCAGGGTCGGGGGCTGGGTCCGGGCTTTCGCCCAATTCGGGCTTCCGATCGACCCGGCGATCCTGCCGCAGTACATGGGCTCGGACGGCCGATGGCTGGCCGGCGAGGTCGCTCGATCGGTCGGGCGCGAGCTCGATTGGGCCGACCGCGACAAGCTCGACCGTGAAGCCGGCGACTTTTTCGACCGGATGAACGTCTCGCCGGCCACGCTTCCCGGCGCCACCGAATTGCTCACGCTGCTGGAGGCGAGCAGCCTGACCTTCACCATCGCGACCGCCAGCCAGCCCGGCCAGGTGGCCGTTTCGGTGGCCGCGCTGCGGCTGCCAACACCGCCGCCGATCGTCGACGCCGGCCACGTCGAGCATGCCAAGCCGGCTCCGGACCTGCTCCTGGTTGCGGCGGCGCAGGTGGGCAAGGCGCCGGAACGCTGCTGGTACGTGGGCGACTCGACGTGGGACATGATGGCGAGCGTCGCGGCCGGAATGCCCGCGATAGGCGTTACCACCGGAGCCACCGACGCGGCCGGTCTGCGCGCGGCCGGGGCATCGGCGGTGATCGCCGGACTCCCAGCGCTCCGAGACGAGCTCCGCCGGCGCGGCCTGGTCTGACCAGTCGGTCCTGGCAGCAGACCGGCTTGCGCACCTTGTTGTACATTCGTGCCGAACGCTTTGCGTCCCAGAATCACATGCAGTACCAACCCGGTTTGACTTCGAAGGGGTAGATCCGATGTTGACTCGCCGATTCGGAGCGCTCGCGATCCTGGCACTCACTATTGGCTGCGGTGCGGGCTTCACTGCGCCAGCGCCCGCCTACGGCATCGGGACTAATTCCGAGGCGACCATGACCGCCGTGTTCGCGGCGCCATCAATGCTCGTCCACCAGGCTGTCGCCCTGAAGATCGTCGTCGGCGATCCGGCCGGCAACTCCCTCGCGTTCACCGGCGTCGGCTTCACGGTCACTCTTCCGGCCGGGTTGACCGTCTCGGACGGTACGGCGATCGTCTGCGGCGGAAATCTGACCCGCACAGCGGCTACCAGCCATGTCGTGCTGACGGGCGCGTCGATGGGCATAGGCACTACGTGCGAGTTCGACATCATGGTCACTGGCGCGGCGGTGGGCGCATACACCGTAACTCCGAGCGGCGCGAGCGCGGACCAGGCTCCTACCGGCGCCGGCGCTACGGCATCGATCGACGTGAACGCCGTCGCCACGATTGCTGCCGTCTTCACGCCGAGCTCCGTCGCCCCCGGGGCCACGACTCAGCTCCACTTCACGATCACCGACCCGGCCGGCAACCCTGACGACCTCAAGTTCTTCGGCCTCACCGATACGCTGCCGGCGGGGCTGACCGTCGCCAGCGCCGGCCCCACCGAGACGTGCGTCGGCGTCCTCACGCTGACTGCACCGAGCACCATCAGCCTCACGGCGGCGACGATCCCGATGGCCGCCCCGTGCCAGTTCTCGGTGACGGTTACCGCCGCCGCGGCCGGAAGCTACACGGATACCGCGACCGGCACGCTCGGCGGCTCCACCTTCGTCGGCAATACCGCGACCGCCACCCTGGCCGTGGGTACGGCCACGGCTCCGCCGACGAGCACGTCCGATGCCGGCACGAACGGCGGGACTCCCGCCCCGATGCCGCTGCTGCTGATGGCGATTGGCGGGCTCGCCGCCGCGGGCCTGACCCTGCGCCTTGCCGCGAGGTCCCGCCGCTAGCATCTGCCGGACTGGTCGTCGACAACTTAATCCTCCCCGGGACGCGAGCGCCGCGCTGCGGTGCCGCTGTCCGCCGTCCGCCGTCCGCCGCGCTAGAGTTGCGCCTGTCGACGCGTCCAGCGATTAGGGGGACACCGTGATCCAGCTTCGCCGCCCGGGCCAGCGGTTCATTCGAATCGTCCTGATCGCGTCCGTCGCGCTCGTCGCGGCCGGGTGCGGTCTCGTGCCCGGCGCGACGGAAGCCCTGGGGCTGGACTTCCAATACATGCGGCACGCGGGTTCGGGTTTCCTGGATCAGGTCCTCAGCATCGACAACCATCGCGGTAGCCAGGCGGCGATCCCAACCCTCACGATCCATGCCCTCGACAACGCCGGGAACGAGCTGCCGGGTGTCTCGGTGGAAGGCCTGTTCGGATCGACGTCGGGCGGTCTCCTGGTCCCGCCCGGGAACGACGGCTACGACATCCTGGGCCTGACCGGCGACCGCGCCGCGGACACCTACTCGGTCTCTGTAGACGTGACGAGCATTCGCTGGCTCGACTCCCCGAACCCGCCGGCGGCCGAGCTGAAGCTCCGCTACCTCGCCGCCGACGGTTCGGAGGTCACGGCGACCGATCGATTCGCGAGCGTGGAGGCCTCGAACCCGAACGACTTCGCGGTCAAGGTCGACATGCTCTACATCGTCTGGAACCAGCCCCCAACCATGCCGCAGCAGGCCCATGCGACGGCCAAGGTCCCGGGCCCGCTCACGATCCCGGCCGGCGGCAAGACCACGGTGCCGATCGGCGCCCAGGTGCAGGCCGCGATGGACGCGGCCGGCGCGTCGCCCGACGCCACCCTCAGAGCCTTCCCGGTGCCGTAGAGCGGGAAGCTGTCAGCCCGGTGAGTGCGGACTGGGCCGCCATCAATCGGCGGCCGTGTAGAGTTGATCGCCGTGATAGACGAGAAGCCGGCATTCCTCAGCCGCGGTCAGCTGGCCGCCCGGCTCGGCGTGAACCCGGAGACGATCCGGTTCTACGAGAAGACCGGTCTCCTGCCCGCGCCGAAACGACGATCCAACGGCTATCGCGTCTACGACGAGAGGGATCTGCTCAAGCTGCAGCTCGTGCGGATGGCGCGCGGCTTCGGGTTCTCGCTGCGGGAGATAACCGCCTTCCTTGCGGAGCTGGACGCCGGCGCCCCGGGCTTCACCGAGATCGAATGCGCAGTCCGCAAGCGAATCGCGGAGATAGACCTCGAAGTCGAAGGCCTGAGGCGCCAGCAGGCCGAACTCGAAGGTCTGCTGCTGGGACTGCGCGAGTCCGCCTGTTCGGTCAAACGCGAGCTCTTTTCGATCGACTGATCGGCTGATCCGCCGCGGCGACTTGACCTTGTACCGCGGTCCAGCCCGTAACCTCGGTCCGCCGGGCGCGCATTGCCCCGGGGCAGGTTGCGAGGAGGCCATGAGAGTCTGGATCGGCAAGTCAATCGTCTTGATCGGGATCGCCCACGGCGCGGCGGGTCTCATCGCCTATCGGTCGGAGATCGTGGACCTCGTCCGGGCGGGGCTCGTCAACACCATCTCGGTCACGGGCGACCACGCGCGCGACGAGGCGTTCTGGTTCCTGATCTTCACGATCCCCCTGCTGATCATCGGTGGTCTCGTAGACAGGATGGAACGCCTCGGACAGCCGCTCCCTGCGGCCACGGTCTCGGGAGTTGCCGGCATGACGGCCGTCGGGATCGTGATGATGCCGGCCTCGGGCTTCTGGATGTTGATCGTGCCGGTAGTCGGGATGGTCCGCCGCGGTCCAGGCGACAAGGGCTGAACCGAGGCCCGCAACCCTTGACAGCCGCTCGGCGCAGAATGATCATCCATATTGATCAAGTGATCAAACTAGATGATCATGCGATCACTGGGCATGACCGGGAGGGCTAGTGGCTGCGCCGCTACTGTCGAAGGCTATCGAAGCCGTCTGGGGAGTCATGGCGTTGAGTCCGGAGCGCCCCTTCTTCCAGCGCGAACTCGCCCGGTTGACCGGCGAGTCCTACAACGGCGTTGTTCAGGCGCTCCACCGACTGGTCCGGGATGGGCTCGTTACGACGGCCCATGTGGGCGGCAAGCCGGCGTTCTACGCCGACCGCGACAACCCGTACTTCTCGGAGTTCCAGCGGATCGCCATCAAGAGCCTGGGGATACCGGAGGCGTTGGCCGCGGGCGGCGTCGGTGCGATCAAGGTGGCGGTCTTCGGGTCCTTCGCGAAAGGACTCGCTCAGGCCGAATCGGATCTCGACGTATTCGTCGTGGGAAGGGAGCCAACCGGGGGCGCGGCCGAAGCCGCTCTCGGAGAGATAAGCCGCAGGCTAGGCCACTCTGTCAATGTCGTGGTGTATGACCACGCCCGATATCTGCAGGAGCGCGAGGACGCCGGTAGCTTCGTGTCGGCCATCGCCGGCGGTCCAAGCGTGAACCTTCTCGGCACCCTCTGATGCGTGCGTTCGCGTCCATTGCCGCGCTGCTCGACCGCGACGCGCGGCCCGCCTTCGAGCCGTCGGTCATCAACCGAGGCGAGGCCGGACGAAAGGCCGCCGAGATGAACAAGCACCTTGCCGAAGCCGAGAACCTGACGAGGTTCGGATTCTGGGAAGACGCCCAGACCAGGTACGAGGCGGCGACGATAGCGGCGGCCGATGCGCTTCTGGCGCTGTCCGGCGGCCACCTCGCCAACAGCCATAGAGGCCGCGCCCACGAGGTCAAGAAGCACTTCCTGATAGCGGCGCTCACGGCCGAAGGGAAACCCAAGCCTGCGCTCGAGCAGGTCCTGGCCATCACCCGGATCCGCCATCTGGTCGAGTACGGAGCCTCGATTGTTGGGGAGCAACTGACGCCGCAGGCGGCCGACGAGGCTCGCCAGGTTGCGGGCATCGCGCGGCGCTCCACCCTGGAGGTCCTCGCCGAGGCGGCTGTACCCGTCCCCGAACTCCAGCTGCAGCGCCCCCGAGCGCCCGGGTAGGACGGCCTGGCCGCGCTCTACCCGACCTCGAAGCAGTCCTGGTCGATGCGCTTGGTCACACGACCGCTAGACCGGATGCTCCTCGAGGCAACGGTCGCATGAAGGTATCCTGAGGCTGTCGCCTGATGCTGAAGAGGTATCTCGGCTTGGCAGCGAAGCAGGCAACGGTTCGCTACTGGGGCACAACCGAGGCGGGGCGAAAGGCCCAGTTCGAGGCGGATGCGGTGGTGCGTGCCGCAGCGGGTTGGCGCGCGATCCACAAGATCACCGAGTGGCCGGTGAACAAGCCTGGACTGGATCTCGTCGTGACGTATGAGATGGAAGCTGCCGAGGACGAGGCCACGCCGGCGGGCGATCCGCCGCGGCCTGCCACCAGCCGGGGCGGACCGAATCGCGTCGCCGCCGTCCGGATAGCTCTCTCAAGAGCGCTGCCGTACGTCTGCTATGCCTTGTTCTTTGCGGGTGTCGCCAACTTCCTCTGGTTCTGCGCCGAAGGTCTGACCATGGGCGACGCGCTGAACGGGTACCAAAGCGGGGACCATTACTTCGTCCTGGTCAAGCCGGGCTACAGAGAGGTGAGCCAGGCGACGTGGGAGTGGCTTCGATTCCACGGGACAACGGCCCTGGCCGGTTTTGGCGCTGCATTTGTCGGTGGCTTCATCGGCTGCTTCGTCTGGTTTGGACGCGAGCTTTCTGGGGGCATCACCCGCGAGGAGAGGGCCAGGCGGGAGGCGATCGTCCGGGACTCTGGGCCACTGCTCGCGTCCGGCAGAACGAGCGCTGCGGTGGGTGGAGTCTTCTTGGGGTTCCCCGGCATCGTCCGTGTCGCCGTGTATCCAGGCGGGGTGCTGATGAACCTGCCGTTCAGGCCCTGCCATTCGATCCTAACGTCGGAGATACGTCTCGTCTCTGGGTCCTTGCTGATAGAGCATGATGGCGTTGAATCGAAGTCGCCTTGGGCCCTCGGGACGCGTGACCGCGACCGGCTTGGGAGCGCAATCCTCGCCCTCCCCTATGCGCCCCGAGACCCTGGTCCGAGCGCTCCTTGGGCGATCAGACATCCGTGGTTGAGCCGGGCCTTCTACGCTGCGGGCGCGCTGGTCGGCAGTGGAGTCAGACGGCTCCACGGGCGACCGGGCCGGCAGCGACTCGACTGATCGCCCATTAGGCGGGTGCGTTGGCGCCGGAGGCCGGGCCCAGCCACGACTCGAAGTACCAGTCACTTGGCCGTTGACTCCGAGTAGACTGAGGAGGCGCCTCGAAGTCGCTCCGGGGAGGAGCGTCAGCGCGGGGTTGGGACCGGATGGGGGAGCTCGCCATCCAGGGTGAAGCGGCGTCGTCACGCGACGCGACCTCCGGCACGGGCCGCAAATCCCGCCGCGATCGGTTCAACGGCTGGTTCGTCACGCACGAGGTGGCGTGGGAGCTGGCGATGGCGGCGCTGGCGATCGTGTACGTGGCGCTCGGGTTCATCGTCGACGACCTCACGAGCGGACGCCCCGAGATCGAGGCGGCCGAGTGGGCGCTGACCGGCCTGTTCGTCCTCGAATTCGGCTCACGCATCCTGGTCGCGCGCAGCCGGCTCGACTACCTCCGCGGCCACTGGATCGACGTCGTGGCCCTGGCGCCTCCGATCCGAAGCTTTCGGGTGCTGCGGCTCCTGCGGCTGCTTCGACTTGTTCGAGCCTTCGCCGGCGTCTATCGCGCCGCGATGCACCTGCACGGCCTGGCCCGCCACAAGGGCTTCGCCTGGCTGCTGCTCGCATGGCTCGGCGTCATGGCCGTCTGCTCGGCGTGGCTCTACATCGCCGAGCACGGCATAAACAAGGCGGTCGACAACCCGTTCGACGCGCTCTGGTGGGGCGTCGTCACCCTGACCACCGTCGGCTACGGCGACGTCACCCCCGTCACCACCGAGGGTCGCCTCGCCGCCATGGCCCTGATGCTCCTCGGCATCGGCCTGTTCGGCGCGATTACCGCGACGATCACGAGCTACATCATGACCTCGGACCTGCGCCGCATGGAGTCCAAAGTGGAGGTAGACGTCGACCTGGACCGAACGATGGAGAAGCGAACGGCGGCGCCGGCCGAAAGCACCTCCTCTGCCAGCGGCACCCTGGTCTCCGACCTCGAACGCCTCGCGGCGCTCCGGCGGAATGGAGACCTGACAGCCGACGAATTCTCCGCCGCGAAGCAGCAAACACTGGGGCGAGTCTCGCCTCCGGCAACCGAGTAGCGAAAGGCCTTTGAGCATGGACGAAACGAGCGAGCCCACCACCGCCGTTGAGCTTGCGGTTGCACCGCCAGGCGCGGCCGCCGTAGCGACTGCGCCGTCCGGACCCAAGGTCCCGAAGTGGGAGGCCGATGCCCGGGAGCGCCTCAAGATCGGCATCAAGAAGTTCTCGAAGCCGTTGGCCGATTTCATCGCTCGAGACGTCAACGAGGCCGACACCAGGTTCCTGGTCACGGACTTTCTGTGCGAGGCGCTTGGCTACGACAAATTCGCGGATCTGACCGCCGAGTTTGCGACCAGGACCGAGTTCGCTGACTACGGCCTCCGGGTGGACAAGCAGCTAGTCGCTCTGATCGAGGTCAAGCGCGTCACAACCAAGCTCGTCGAAAAGCACCTGCGCCAGGTCGAGAGTACGGCGCCAACGAGGGCGTTGAGTGGCTGATGCTCACCAACGGCGCCGTTTGGCAGGTCTACCACCTGGAAGCCGCGTTGCCGCTGACCGTCGAACTCGTCTTCGAAGTGGATCTGGTCGGTCCGGAGACACCCGCCAAGAAAGCCGATCGTCTTTACGCCATCACACGAGATGGCATGAGGCACAAAGTCATCGACGAAGTCTGGAAGGCGAAGCGCGCCACGTCCCCGAAGGCGATCGCCCGCGTCCTGACGTCAGCGGCGGTCGTCACGGCGGTCCGCAAGGAACTCCGCCGCGAGACCGACTACTCGGCCACGGACGAGGAGGTGCTAGGGCTCGTGAAGGCGACCCTCCGGCCTGATTGTCTGTGAGGACATCGAATCATGGGCCCAACGCACGGGAATCCGTACGCCAGCCATGCAACAGCACCGAGTCCTTCGTGGGTTCTAACTCGCGGGGTCTAGCGCAACGGCTAGCTGCATCCGCTCGTGGAGCCGCAGTTGAGGNNGCTGGGGGCGTCGGCCTGGGCGGCAAACGTGACCTGGGCCTTGCCTATGCCGAGGTTGCCGAGGGTGACGCGGGGTTTGCCACTGCCGTTGCCGTTGCCACTTGTGGGAGCCGCAACGGAGCGGGGAGTGGCGTCAGGCCGCTCACTGGCGGGCGGCGGGGTGGGCGCCGCTTCCTCAGGAGCTGCCACGGCGGTCGACGTGCCGGCTTTGCCGGCCTCGCCACTCGGCGGTGAAGCTTGCCCTGCGGCGGGAGACGAATCGCTCCCTGAGGTCCCGGCGCTGCTGATTCCGCCGGTTCCGCCGAGACCGAGGTTGAGCGGCTGCACCGTGGAGTCGCCGGTCGACGACCGGTCGACCAGACCCAGGGTCGCTCGGTCTTCCGGCGGCAGGAAGCGCGATCCAAGCCAGCGG
>PMKV01000129.1:0-271 GCA_003157875.1 Chloroflexota bacterium | reverse complement strand
AGGCCGACGGTGATGTAGCCCTCGTGGCCGGAGATGTCGAACTTGTGGGTGACGGCGGCTCGTTCGGCCGGGAGGCGGCGGCGGTAGGGTCGAGGCTCGACCACGACCGAGGTGGCGGTCTCTGTCAAACCTTCGCCCGCGCCGGCGCCCGACGCATCCTTCTTCTTGCCGGTCATGAGCGGCTGGCTGCGCTTGGAGTTGTCGCGGTAGATGGCGATCGCCTTGAGGCCCATCCGCCAGCCTTCGAGATAGACCGTCTCGATCTCGTCGG
>PMKV01000180.1 GCA_003157875.1 Chloroflexota bacterium | reverse complement strand
CGAGGCGTTCACCGCCATGCGTGCTCGCGGCGCCAAGGTCACTGATATCGCCGTGGTCGTAGTCGCGGCGGATGACGGCGTCATGCCCCAGACGCTCGAAGCGATCGACCACGCGCGCGCCGCCAAAGTGCCGATCGTCATCGCCCTCAACAAGATCGACAAGCCGGACGCCAACCCCGATCGCGTCAAGAACGGCCTGGCGGAAGCCGGCGTCGTGGTCGAGGAGTACGGGGGCGACGTCCCGATGGTGGCCGTTTCGGCGAAGGCTCGGCTCGGGCTGGACGAGCTGCTCGAGATGATCATGCTCTCGGCGGACCTGCTGGAGCTCAAGGCCAACCCCAAGCGTGCCGCCGTCGGCACGATCGTCGAGGCGGAGCTGGACAAGGGCCGCGGGCCCGTCGCCACGGCGCTGGTCCAGACCGGAACTCTGCGCGTCGGCGACGTCATCGTCGTGGGCGAGACATACGGCAAGGTCCGCGCCCTCGAGAACGCCCTCGGCAAGCGCATTACCAAGGCCGGACCGTCCAGCCCGGCCGTGGTCCTCGGCTTGGCGGACGTACCTCAAGCCGGAGACATCCTGCGCGTCGTTGCCGACGAGAAGATCGCCCGGACCATGGTCGAGGAGCGCAAGGCCGCTTCATCGGCCCGGACCGAGGGTACCGGCAAGGCCACTCTCGAGGATCTGTACGCGCAGATCCTGGCCGGTCAGACCAAGGAACTGCGGATCATCCTCAAGACCGACGTCTCGGGCTCGCTCGGGGCCATCACCCACGCCCTGCAGCAGCTCTCGACCGACGAAGTCAGGATCAACGTCCTGCACGAGGCGGCCGGCGACGTCACCGACAACGACATCATGCTGGCCGCGGCGTCCAACGCGATCGTCGTCGCCTTCAGCACCAAGGTCACCGAGACCGCTCGGCGCGCGGCCGAGGCGGAGAAGGTGGACGTCCGCCAGTACGACATCATCTACAAGCTAACCGACGACATCTCCGCCGCTCTGCGCGGCATGCTCGAGCCGGTCGAGGTGGAGACCGTCGAGGGTCGCGCGGAGGTCCGCAAGATCTTCAAGGTCGGCAAGGTCGGCGTTATCGCCGGCTGCTACGTGACCGACGGTCGGATCGTCCGCGCCGGCAGCGCTCGAGTCTGGCGCGGTGGCAAGGTCATCGCCACCGACAGGATCGAAGGCTTGCGGCGGCTGAAGGACGACGTTCGTGAAGTCGCCACCAACTTCGAATGCGGTATCAGCCTGGCCGGAACCAACGACCTGGTCGAAGGCGACGTCATCGAGTGCTTCACTCAGCAGATGGTGAGCCGGGCGGCCGGTTGAGCCGGAGTATCGCGACTCGATGACACAGCGAACCGAGAGGATCGACGAGCTTCTGAGGCAAGAGATCGGCCGGGCACTCGAGCGCGAGGTCACCGATCCGGGCATCGGATTCGTCACCGTCACCGAAGTCCAAACCGTGCCGGACCTCTCGCGCGCTCTCGTCTGGGTGAGCGTCATCGGGTCGGAGGAGCAACGCAAGACGACGCTCGCGGCGCTGCGACGGGCGATGCCGTACATCCGCCACGGTCTTGGCTCGAAGATCCGGCTGCGCCGCATCCCCGAGCTGGAGGTGCGGCTCGACGACTCCGTCCAACGCGGTTCGCGTGTCCTGCAGCTCATCAACGAGATCGAGGCCGGCCGCATCCCCGACGAGATCGACGACGCGTCCGAGTCGCTGCCGACGCCGGTGCCGCGGCTGCGCCATGAAGGCGACACCGAGGAGGAACCACCCGTCGGCAATGGAGTGAGCGCGGGGGCCGCGGCTCCGTCCAACCGGCGCGCCAGTCGAGGCAAGCGGCCCGGCGGCAAAGGCAAGACCGACTACCCCGGCAGAGGCGTGCCCCGGAGGAAGACGCGTTGAGCGAGCCCGGGCCGCGCGTCGACCTCTCCCAATACGCCGCCGCAGTGCCGGACGAAGTCATCGGCCGGCTGCGCGCCGCGCGGCGCGTGCTGACGATCTGCCACGAGAATCCCGAGGCCGATGCGCTCGGTTCGGCGCTCGCCGTAAGCCTGCTCGTGGAAGCGGGTGGGGGAGTGGCCACGCCCGTCTGCGCGGATATGGTTCCGGAGATGTACTCGTTCCTGGCCGGCATGGATCGCTTCCGCCGGGAGCCCGACCCGTCGATCGACTACGACCTCCTGGTGGTCGTCGACTGCGGCGAACTCGAGCGCATCGGTCCCGTCCTGGAGTCGCACCACGCCCTGTTCGAGCGCGTGCCTATCCTCGACATCGATCATCACCTCTCCAATCCGCGGTTCGGCGCCGTGGATTGGGTCGACGCCGAGAGCTCGGCGACGTGCGAGATGGTCACTCTCCTGGCGTGGCGCATGGACGTTCCGCTCACGACCGGCGACGGCATGCTCGCCGCGGCCCTGGCCGGAGGCATCGTCATGGATACGGGCAACTTCGGGCATCCCAACGTGACGCCTCGAACTC
Source organism: Chloroflexota bacterium (assembly GCA_003157875.1). Taxonomy (GTDB): domain Bacteria; phylum Chloroflexota; class Limnocylindria; order Limnocylindrales; family CSP1-4; genus Fen-1039. Next base: position 2,623 of record PMKV01000180.1, on the reverse strand, counting down.
TGGTCGTGTCGGCGGCCTTGCGCGAGGCCGGTGCCCAATTCAGCGAAATCGCGCGACGCCTCTACCGTTCCAAGCCGAACACGCAGCTGTGTCTCTTTGGTCGGGTGCTGGCCCGGATGGAGTCGGACCTCGACGGAAGGCTGGTGTGGTCGACTCTGGAGCTGGCCGATCTGACGGCCAGCGGCGCCGACCCGGCCCAGTCGGAGGGGCTGATCGATCTACTCTCGCAGTCGGAGACCGCCGAGGCCGCGATTCTCTTCAAAGAGGTCGACGGCAACGCCTCGACTCGGGTGAGCATTCGCACCCGCGACGGGGGGGTCGATGCGACCGTGCTTGCCGGTACGTTCGGTGGCGGCGGCCATGCCCGAGCGTCGGGTGCCACCGTGGCCCTGCCGCTGGCAGAGGCTCGACGGGCAGTTCTGGCACGGGCGGCGACGCTCGTGGCCGCGGTCCGGCGCTAGCGTGCCGAGCAGCGCCCGGGGCATGGACGGGATCCTCGTCGTCGCCAAGGAGCCCGGCTACACATCTCACGATGTCGTGGCGCTGGTCAGGCGTTTGACGGGGACGCGGCGGGCCGGCCACGGCGGAACTCTCGATCCGTTCGCGTCGGGCGTGCTGCCGCTCTTCCTCGGGCTGGGCACGCGCGTCGTCGAGTACCACATGGCGGACGACAAGGAGTATCGAGCCACGGTCTGCTTCGGAGCGTCCTCCGACACGGACGACCGCGACGGCGAGCTCGTCCCTGGCGCCGGCGCGGTGCCCACCAGAGCGGCCGTGGAAGCGGCTCTGGTGGAGTTCCGCGGCTCCATCCTGCAGCGGCCGCCGGCGTACAGCGCCCTCAAAGTGGCCGGGCGGCGGGCCTACGACCTCGCTCGCCAGGGAACGCCGGCGGAGCTTGCGCCCCGCGCGGTCATCGTCAAGCGCATCGATCTGGTCGAGTGGGACGAGACGGACCCGAGGCGACCGCGAGCCGTTCTCGAAGTGGAATGCGGCGCGGGCACTTACGTCCGATCACTGGCTCGCGACCTGGGCGAGAGGCTGGGATGCGGCGCGTATCTGGACGCCCTGGTCCGGACCGGCAGTGGTCCGTTCGGGTTGGCGGCCGCCCACTCGCTCGACGAGATACGTGGAGCGGCCGCGGAGGGCCCAGCGGCACTCGCCGCGCTGATGCTGCCGATCGACGCCGGCCTGGGCGCCATCCCGGAAGCGGGTCTGACCGCGGCCGAGGTGGTGGCGGTGTCGCGCGGTCAGCTGATCAAGCCGGTGCATCGGCCGGAAGTGGAGCCGGGGGCGCGGGTGCGACTGCTCGCGGAGGATCGGAGTCTGGTCGGGATCGGGACGTGGAAGGGCGGCCGGCTCGTCCCCGACAAGATATTCGTGGCCGCACCGCCGCCTGCCGGGGCCGTGGTCGGCGCCAACGCTCGCGCTACGGACGCGGTCGACGGAGTCTCCGGCGGGGCCGTCGATCCGACGCGTGCCGCCGCTCCCGCCGCGGAGCCACGGCTGCGCGTCGTCGATCCCGCAAACCGAATGACTGTCGTGCCCGGCATAGAGGCCCTGCAGCCCGAACTGGGCCGGCTGTACCTGGCCGTCGGCGTCTTCGACGGGCTCCATCGCGGTCATCTGTACCTTCTGCGAGAGCTGCGTCGCGCTGCTCAGCGGGCCGGGGCCCGGCCGGCGGTGATTACCTTCGACGCCCATCCGGAGGAGCTGATCGAGGGCCTGGCGCCGCCGCTGCTGTGCGACCCGGACGAGCGGCTCGTCCGTCTCCAGGCCGCGGGGGTGCAGGTGACCGTCGTCCAGCATTTCGACCATGCGTTGCGCATCACGCCGTACGATGCATTCGTGGCGGCCATTCGCGAGCGTGTCGACGTCGCCGGCTTCGTAATGACGCCCGACGCTGCCTTCGGCTTCGAGCGCGGCGGTACGCCCGAGACGCTTACTGCTCTGGGGGAACGCGAGGGGTTCGCTGTGACCGTGGTGTCGTCGTTTCTCTCTAACGGCGAGCAGGTGCGCAGCTCGGAGATCCGCCGCCGGATCTCGGCCGGGGACCTGGCCGGGGCACGTTCGCTGCTCGGCCGCGACCACGGGTTCACCGGCCGGCTGGAGGCAGGCGGAGGCGGACCCGGCCCCGCGCCGCTGACCTTCGAGCTGCCAGTTTCGTTGCCGCCCACCGGTTCGTATCGAGTGTTCGTCGGCCCGTCGTGGAAGCTCGGCCGGCGGCCGATTCCGGCCGCCGAAAGCGCGTCGGTCAGGGTTGCCGCAGGGAATGTGGAGCTCGGGCTGACCGACGCGAGGAAGGCCGGCGATGTCCGCGTGATCCTGCTCGGGGCCCTCGACGATGACGCCCCGCCGGCATCGCAGCGCGGCTGAACTGGCACAGCCGCACGAAGCCTGATAACATCCGGCAGTCATTTAGAGAGTTAGGAATCCATAGTCACAGAGCTACTCGGAGGATTGTGTGCCGCTCGCGCGGGAGACAAAGGAACAGGTCATAACGGAGTACGCCGTCAAGGATGGCGATACCGGCTCAGCGGAGGTGCAGATCGCGCTCCTGACCGAAAGGATCAAGGAGCTAACAGAGCACCTGCGAGCCTTTCCGAAGGACAACCAGTCCCGCCGC
>PMKV01000048.1 GCA_003157875.1 Chloroflexota bacterium | reverse complement strand
CGGTGCTGTTGGGACTTGAGCGTCGTTGAACAGCTGAGCGCATTGAGCCTGCGTCCTGGTGAACGTCAGACGCTTGCACGACGGTGGGTCCCGAGTACCAGGGACGCCTCCTGAACCTGCGCCTCAAGATACTTACTGCTTCCGGGGCCAGAGCCGGGGCACCGGTCGTCCAGTGGGCCGCGGCTCCGCCCGTGCCAGTCGACGACACAGCCCCTGGCTCGAGCGCCGCTTCGACCAGAGCGTCTCGGGGGGTNNCGGCGCGAAGCGCTCGAGGCGATGACGCCGTTCCTGACCGAATACTTCGGCAATGCCTCGTCGCCGCACGCGTTTGGACGAGTGGCGCACGCGGGCTTGGACGAGGCTCGTGAGCGCGTTGCCTGCGCGATAGGGGCCCAGCCGCGCGAGATCGTGTTCACGTCGGGCGGCTCCGAATCGAACAACCTCGCCCTCAAGGGCGCGGCCTGGGCCGGCAAGGCGCGCGGCCACCGGATCGTCACTACGGCCGTTGAGCATCACTCGGTCGGCTACACCCTCCGGTACCTCGAGAAGTTCGGTTTCGAGATCGTGGAAGTGCCCGTCGACCGGTATGGGCGCGTCGACCCGGCGCAGATCGAAGCCGCGATAACTCCCCGGACGATCCTGGTGAGCGTCATGCTCGCCAACAACGAGGTCGGCACCATCGAGCCTATCGCCGAAATCGCCGCCCGCGTGAGACGCTACAAGGGGATCCTGCTGCACACCGACGCGGTTCAGGCCGCCCCGTACCTGCCGATCGACGTGGCCGCCCTGGATGTGGATCTCCTTACCATCGCGGCGCACAAGTTCGAGGGGCCAAAGGGCGCCGGCGTGTTGTTCGTCAGGCACGGCACCAACATCCTGGCCCAGCAGCAGGGCGGCGCCCAGGAGCGCTACCGGCGCGCCGGGACCGAGGATGTGGCGGGCGCCGTTGGGCTTGCCGCGGCCCTCGAGCTGGCCGTTTCGGAGCGTCCCGAGACGGTCTCGCGCCTGCGGGAGATGCGTCAGACCCTCACGGCAGCGGTGCGGGCGGTCGATGGCGCGGGGGAGACGGGCCATCCGACCGAGCGGCTGCCAGGCCTGGCCTCTTTCGTTGTCCCGGGCCTTGACGGCAGCGCGGTCACCATGGCGCTCGACCTGGCCGGGCTTGCCTGCTCGACCGGATCGGCATGCGTGAGCGGCGCCAACGAAGTCAGCCACGTCCTGAGCGCGATGGGCTACCCGGAGGAAGAAGCGCGAGGAGCGCTCCGGGTCTCGCTGGGTCGGACAACGACCGCCGCGGAGATCGGCGAGGCGGGCGACCTCCTCGTCAAGACCCTGAGGGCACAGATCGAGGCTGCTGCCGGCCTCAGGGCTCAGCGGGCGCCGGGGCTCGGGGCGGTGGGGGCGGAGGCATCGGCCGGGTGACCCGGGTGCTCGTCGCCATGTCCGGCGGCGTCGACTCGTCGGTGGCCGCGGCCCTGGTCAAGGCCTCCGGTGCCGAAGCGATCGGTGTCTGGATGCGCCTCAGCGACGTGGCCGACAGCTACTCGGAGTTCAAGCGCAGCTGCTGCTCGCTCGACGCTGCCGAGGACGCCCGGCGCGTGGCTTCGCAACTCGACATCCCCTTCTACGTCCTGAACCTGGAGCGGGAATTCGACGAAGGGGTGCTCCAGCCGTTCCTGCGCGACTACCTGGAGGGCCGGACTCCCAGCCCATGCGTGAACTGCAACACCGTCGTCAAGTTCGGTGCGCTGCTGGGCCGGGCGAGGCTTCAGTACGAGTGCGATGCCGTCGCCACAGGCCACTACGCCCGCATCGCCGCGCCGAAGGAAGCCAGTGGCCGCGGCTATCGATTGCTGCGCGGTCGGGACACGGGCAAGGATCAGAGCTACTTCCTCTACGGCCTCGGGCAGGAGGAGCTGGCCCACATCCAGTTCCCGCTGGGTGAGTTGACCAAGCCGGAGGTACGGGAGCGAGCTCGAGCCCTGGGCCTGGCCACTGCCGACAAGCGCGACAGCCAGGAGATCTGTTTCGTTCCGCGCGGGAACTACCGCGACGTGCTACGCGAACGAGGCGGATGGGCCGCCGAGCCGGGGCCGCTCCTGGACGTTGACGGCCGTCAGGTCGGCGAGCATTTCGGTGCGGCCTCATATACGTTAGGTCAGCGGCAGGGCACGGGAGTGGCGCTGGGTGAGCCGCGCTACGTCTGGAAGATCGACTCCGCGGCCAACATCGTCAAGCTCGGTCGACGCCGGGACCTCGAGACGCGCCGGTTCGAGGTCGAGGCGGTCGCCTTCGTCGGAGGGGAGCGACCGGACGGCGGGCTCGATGAGTTCCGCGCGGAGGTCCAGATCCGGCATCGAGGTCAACCCACGGCCGCGGCGATCCGACCGACGAGGTCGGGCCGGTGGGCCGTCGAGACCGACGAGCCGGTCTGGGCCGCGGCTCCCGGGCAGGCGGCCGTCTTCTACGACGGCGATGTCGTGCTCGGCGGCGGCCGCATCGTCCGAGCGGAGAATTCGGGGGACTGACCGGCTCCTATACTCGCCGCGTGGTAATTGGCCCCGCTCCAGTCCTGGCGCTGCTCGTCGGCGGCTTCCATACCGCGGTGTTCGTGTTTCTGCGGGCTCGCGGCGGGTTTCAGCTGGTCTTCCTGCTCTTTGCCGCGTCACTCGGAGCGTGGGCCGGCGATGCTACGGGTGGGCGACTTGGCATCGACCCGGTCCGCATCGGCGATTTCCACCTCATAGCCGCGTCGGTCGTGGCCTGGGCCGGCATCGGATTCGTTGAGGTGCTTTCGATCCTGGGCCCGGGAGGCGCGAAGGACGTGGCCGAATGATCGCTTCGCTCCTGCGGCACGTTCTGTTTGGTCGGACCGAGTCCGGCGGGCCGGACGCAAGGCTGCTGGCCTTCGCCCGAGGCCTCGCGTTCGGTGCGCTGGTCGGGGCCGCGATCGCCGGATCCGGTGTGTGGAACCGTCGGCGGAGGAACCTGTAGGCCCCCCGTGGGACTTGCGCGGCGTGGCACGATGTTCCCGTGGACACAAGCGATGTGGAGCTTGTCCGAATCAGCCACATCGGCCGGCGGATGCGCGCTGCTTTCGTGGCTGTGGCACTGCTGTTGACCCTCGCGGTCAGCAAGCCGTGGGTGGTTCGGGAGTCCTTGCCCGGGTTCAGTTCGAGTTGGACCGGACAGCTGGCGGCGGCCCTGATGACGCAGGCCCCCACCCCGTCCATTCGGGCGTCGGATCTCTCGAGCAGTCAGTGTGATCAGGCCGCTGGCTGGCGCGTCCTGGCCAACTACTCGGACTCGGGCATGGCCTCGGTGACCACGGTTCCGGCGATCGTCGAGTACTCGCCGGTGCCGCCGATCCACGCGACCATCCCCGAAACGACGCTGATATCCAGTGTCCGCGTCGAGAGCCTGGGGTTCTGTGCGCCGGGAAACCCGACCGCCGCAGGCGCAAGAGTGCTGAGCGCCACGATGTGGCGTGTCGGAGGCGATGCGGGCGTCTCGCCCGACTGGCAGCTCGCCGCCCGATTGGTGCTCACGCCCGATGCGCTGGGCGCGCTGGCCTATCCGCTTGATCCGACCGATGCCTACTGGCTGCCGGGCCGGTACGTGGTCGAGGCGCGTTTCACCGGCTCGGAGAGAGACGCCTGGATGGGTGTGGTGATCCAGACCGCGGGTTGATCGGTCGAGGGTCGGGTCGGACGCGTAGGGCCGCAGCGGCATTGGGCCACGGTTTGGTACCGTGTGTGCGATGCCTGACCTGCCGATTCCCTACCTCTCCGCGGCCGAGGTGCGGCGCCGCTATGTCGAGTTCTTCGCCGAGCGCGGCCACACGGTAGTGCCGAGCGCATCGCTCATCCCTGCGGGGGATCAGACGCTGCTCTTCACCAACTCCGGGATGGTCCAGTTCAAGGACGTGCTGACAGGTCGGGAGAAGCGCAGCTATGTCCGAGCCACCGACTACCAGCGCTGCCTGCGGGTGGCCGGCAAGCACAACGACTTCGAGGAAGTCGGCCGGTCGACGCGCCACCACACCTTCTTCNNTTCGAGATGCTCGGCAACTGGAGTTTCGGCGACTACTTCAAGCGCGAAGCGATCCATTGGGCCTGGGAGCTGCTCACCGAGGTCTACAAGATCCCGGGCGACCGGATCGGTGTGACCGTCTACAAAGACGACGACGAGGCTTACGACATCTGGACCAGGGAGATCGGCGTCCCGTCGGAGCGAATCGCGCGTTGGGGCAATGTCGAGAAGGGCGACGACGCCAACTTCTGGCGGATGGCCGAGACCGGACCGTGCGGTCCGTGTTCGGAGCTTCATTTCGACCGCGGGGCGGAACTCAGCGAAGGGCCGCACTGCATCCCGGACCACTCCGAGAATTGCCCACGCTGGCTCGAGATCTGGAACCTGGTCTTCATGGAGTTCGACCAGCGCGCCGACGGAAGTCGGGTGCCGCTGCCGATGAAGTCGGTCGACACAGGGATGGGTCTGGATCGCATGACAAGCGTTATCCAGCAGGTCAAGACCAACTACGACACGGACCTCTTCACTCCGATTCATGCCGCCATGCGCGACCTGCTGGGCCACGATCCCGAGGCGTTCGAGGCCGAGCGGTTCAGCTACCAGGTCATCGCCGACCACTCGCGGGCGGTCACGTTCCTGGTCGCCGACGGCGTCACGCCCTCCAACGAAGGCCGGGGCTATGTCCTGCGCCGGATCCTCCGTCGCGCCGTGCGGCACGGTCGGCTGCTGGGCCGCCGCGAGCCGTTCATCGACATCACCGCGGGCGTCGTCATCGACGTGATGAAGGGCGCCTACCCGTATCTCGACGACCAGCGCGAGAAGATCCTCAAGGTGATCAGGCAGGAGGAGGCGCAGTTCGCTCGGACCCTCGAGACCGGCACGAACCACCTCGAGGCGGCTCTGGCGCCGCTGATGAAGAACGAGCGCACGCTTGGCCAGCAGGCCCAGCGCGTCATCGGCCGGCTGCCCGACAGCCTTCCGGCCGACGCCCCCGTGCTGGCCGGTGAGGTCGCCTTCCGGCTGCACGACACGTACGGCTTCCCTGTCGATCTCACCATCGACATGGCCGCCGAGTACGGAGTGCGAGTCGATCGCGAAGGCTTCGCCGCGGCGATGGCCGAGCAGAAGGAACGCAGCCGAAAAGGCACCAAGGCCGAGCTGTCGCGCCACGCCGAGCTGGGCGACCTGTATCAGTCTGTCCTGCGCCGGGTCGGCGAAACCAAGTTCGTCGGCTACGACGGCACGGAGGCGGAGGCAACGGTCGTCGCCATCTTGCGCGACGGGATGGAGTATCAGGAGCTGACGGGCCACGGCGAAGCCGAGGTCATCCTGGACGCCACTCCCTTCTACGGCGAAGGCGGCGGGCAGGTCGGCGACCACGGCGAACTGCTCGAGGCCGGCGGCGGCAGCCCGATCTTCAGCGTCGACGACACGCAGAAGCCGATCGCGGGACTCTTCGTCCATCGCGGACAACTCCACGGCCGGATCAAGGTGGGGGAGACCGTGACGGCCCGTGTCGACGCCGAGCGGCGGGCCCGGACGATGCGCAACCACACCGCCACTCATCTGCTCCACCGCGCCCTGCGGAACGTGGTCGGGCCGGAGGCCCATCAGGCCGGGTCGCTCGTTGCGCCCGACTACCTGCGCTTCGACTACCCGCTCGATCGAGCTCTCACGGCCGGCGAGAAGCGCGCCATCGAGGACGAGGTCCGCGGGATCGTGCGTGAGAATCGGCCGGTCACGACCGTCGTGCAGGCGATGACCGATGCGGTCGCGGCCGGGGCCGACGCCTTCTTCGACGAGAAGTACGGCGAGCGGGTCCGCACCGTCCGAGTCGAGGGTTACTCGCTCGAGCTGTGCGGCGGAACTCATTGCTCGGCCTCGGGGCAGATCGGCAGCTTCGTCATCACCGCCGACCGGAGCATCGGCGCGGGCACGCGCCGCATCGAGGCCGTCACCGGCGACGGAGCGGACGCGCTGTTGCGCGAACGCCTCGACCTGCTCGAACGGATCGCGGCGGCCGTCGGGGCCAACACCGTCGATGCCGTGCCGGACCGCGTGGTCGCGCTACAGGACGAGCTTCGAGAGACGCGCCGGCGGCTCAGGGCCGGAGGAAGCGCCATGCCGAAACCTGCGGAGCTTGCCGCGCACGCCGAGGAGGTCGCGCCGGGGATCAAGCTCGTCGCCCATTCGGGCTCGTTCGAGTCGGCTGAGCAGTGGAAGAGTTTCGTCAAGGAGATCCGGGCCGCACTGCCGTCCGGAGTCATCGCCTTGGCCTTCGATGCCGAGGCCCCGCAGGTTTTCGTGACCGTCAGCCCGGACCTTGTCGAGCGCGGCATCTCGGCCGGCGATCTGGTCAAGGTGGCGATGAAGTCGATGGAGGGTCGCGGCGGTGGGCGCCCCGAGATGGCCCAGGGCATGGGCACGCGACGCGATGGCATTTCAGCGGCCATGGCGGCGATCGCGGATACACTAAGGGCGGCGAATCCAGCCCGCAGCTAAGGGGGCGGCCGTGGCGTTCTGGCGAAGGATATGGGGCCGCGAGGAGACTGCGGCCCTCTCCGCCTGCACCGCCCTGGACATCGGCACCGAGTTCGTCAAAGCGCTTGTCTTCGAGATCGACTATGACGGCATGGGCGTAGTGCGGGGCGTCGGGCGCAAGCGTCAGGGCCTGGCGCACATGCAGTCGGGCACGGTCACCGACATCGATGCCGTCGTCGACAACTGCTCCACCGCGCTCCGGGAAGCCGAGGAGATGGCCGGATTCCGGCCCACCCAATGCGTCATCGGCATTGCCGGGGAGCTCGTGAAGGGCTTCACCACGACCCATTCGCAGGACCGCAAGCGCGCTGATGCAGGCATCACCGAGGCCGAGCTGCAGAAGCTCATCGACGGCGTCCAGCACGAGGCGCTGCGCGAGGCCGAGCGGGCAATCACCTGGGAGACGGGACTGCCGCAGGTCGACGTGCGCCTGGTTCACGCCGCCGTCACCGGCGCCCAGATCGATGGCTACCCGGTCACCAATCCGGTCGGGTTCCAGGGCCGCCACGTCAAGCTCAGCGTCTTCAACGCCTTCGCTCCGCTCGTGCACCTCGGTGCACTCCAGAGCGTGGCCCAACAATTGGAGCTGGACCTCCTCGAGATAGTTGCCGAGCCGTATGCCGTGGCCCGCGTCCTCGGCAGCGACCAGCTCCAGCAATCGGGAGCCCTCTTCATCGACATCGGCGGCGGAACGACAGACGTGGCGCTGGTCCGGCACGGCGGCATCGAGGGCACTCGCATGTTCGCCCTCGGCGGCAGGGCGTTCACCAAGTCGATCGCAGATCGGCTGGATCTGCCGTTCCCGCGGGCCGAGGAGATCAAGCTCGACTATGCCCGCGGCGTCCCCGTCGACCGCCGCGACGAAGTGGTTCGTATCGTGGCCGACGACGTGGCCATCTGGTCGGCCGGCGTAGAGTTGGTCCTCGATGAGCTGGCCGAAGGCGACCTGCTGCCCGGGCGTATATACCTCTGCGGCGGCGGCTCGCACCTGCCCGAGATCGGCCTGACTCTGCGAAACGAGTCCTTCTGGAAGCGCTTGCCGTTCAGTCGACCACCGGAGATCGTCATCATGGCTCCCGATCAGGTGACGCGCATCAAGGACGCCACGAACCTGCTGGTCGACCAGCAGGACGTCACCCCGCTCGGCCTGGCCTATCAGGCGATAGAGCTCCAGACCAACGAAGATCCGCTGGATGTCGCTTTGCGGCGCGTCCTGCGAGCGATGAAGATGTAGCCAATGGCCATCTACTACCTGGACGTCGACGACGAGATCACGTCGGCCGCGGCGCGGATCCGAGACTCATCGGACAGCCGCATCGCGCTGGTGCTCTCGAGTGGGTCGCGAGTGGCAACCTCGCGCATCAACTTCCGACTGCTGGCCAACGAAGCCAGGCATCGCGACAAGCGGCTGGCGATCATCGCCGCCGATCCCTCGGTTCAGTCCGTGGCGAGGACCGCCGAGCTGCCCGTCTACGCCAGCGTCGGCGACTACGAGAAGGCCGAGGCGACCCTGGCGCGCAGTCTGGGAGGCGGCCCGGCCGCCCCGACGACGAGGGCGCTCGATGAGCTGGCGCTGACGGTGGGTCCACCGACGCTGCCCGGTAGGGCCGGTGCGACCGGTGTGTCGAGGATCCCGGGTGGGCCTCCCGCCGCCCACGCCGCCCGGCGGGGAAGCCGCGTTCCACGCTTCGCTCTTCTGGGCGCGGCGCTCCTTGTCGCCGCGATCGTGGCGGTCGGTGGCTTCTTCTTCTACCCCAGCGCGACGGTGGTCCTGACTCTCAGCGAGGTCGCCGTTGGGCCGACCACTGTCAGCGTGAAGGTCGACCCGAGCGTCACCGCCAGCAACCTCCAGGCCGGCACGGTTCCGGGGCTGACCAAAGACTTTCCCGTATCTGCTTCCGGGGACTTCGAAGCGACCGGCCAGAACATCGTGGACACCGCGGCCGCGGGAACGGTGACGTTCACGAGCGAAGACACGGGCCGGGCCTGGGCAATCCCCGCGGGAACCCAGCTGTCCACGGCGGACGGAACGAAGTTCCTGACAAATGCACGCGTCGTCGTGCCGGCCGCGGTCTTCTCGCCTCCAAAGCGCGGGACCATCGATGCCGCCGTCACCGCTGCCACAAAAGGAGTGGCGGGAAATGTGGCAGCCAGCCAGATCGTGGTCATGCCCGACATCTCAGGCAACGGCTTGCTGTCGGTCACCAACAAGGCCGCCACGGCCGGCGGCACCCACACCGTCACGCCGAAGATCCAGCAATCCGATGTCGACAAGGCCCAGACGAGCCTCTACGCCCAGATGCAGGCCAGCTTCGATACGGCTCTCAAGGCGCCGAGCGCGCTGCCCTCGGGATCTACTCTCTTCGCCGACTCGGCCCGGCTGGGCACGGGCATTTGCGACCAGGACCCCCAGGCGTTCGTGGACCAGGACGTGGCCTCGTTCCATCTGGACTGCAAGGCCACCGGAACCGCCATCGTGACCAGCGTGGCTGCCATAACGGACCTGGCCAAGGCGCGGCTTCGGGCGACGGTCCAGACCGGCTACTCGCTGGTCGAGGACTCCATCGCCGCCAGGATGGGCTCTGGTACGGCGGAGGGTTCCTCGTTCCTGGTGCCGGTGAGCGTTCAGGCCGTCCAGGTACCTGCCGTCGACATCGACCAGCTTCGGGCCGGCATCAAGGGCAAGTCGATCGACGATGCCCGAGCCTTCCTCACCCAATACGGCCAGGTCGAGATATCGGTCTCGCCGGATTGGGCCACGACACTGCCCAGCTTCGACTTCCGCATCGACATCCAGCTCGTCGTTCCGTCGGCGGCGCCCAGCAGCGAACCCTCGGTCGGCAGTAGCGAGAGCCCGACACTCGGCGCGACGGCGAAGCAGGCCGACGGCGGCGGAGCAGCCAGCCCATCATCGGCCGCTACGGCTCCGCCCGGGAGTTCCGGAGCGTCGTCGACGCCCGGCCCGACAAACTCCCCGTCTCCGACTCCCTCGACCACGCCGTCGGGCCAGCCCTCTCCGAGTTCCGTGGCCGGCTGATGGCCGTGCCTGTGGACCCGTTCGCCGCCGGCAAGGGACGCGTTCTGGGGATCGACCTGGGGGCGCGGCGGATCGGCATCGCGGTCGGTGATATCGAGACGCACACAGCCTCGCCCTTCGCCACCCTGAGCCGCGGCAAGACGATCGCCGACGATGCCGCGGTCCTGTCGCGCCTGGCCGCCGAGCAGGGGGCCGCGGTCCTGGTCGTAGGGTTGCCGCTGAACATGGACGGCAGCGAAGGACCGCAGGCCACTCTGACAAGGGAATGGGCCGAGGCCGTGGCCGCGGCCACTGGACTATCGTTGCGCCTGCGAGACGAGCGCCTGACCAGCGAGCGGGCGGAGCATCGAATCGGGCCGGCAGGCCGCGGCCGGTCGGGCGGCCCGCCGAGCCCGGCTCGTCGCGATGCCTACAGGGCGCGCGTCGATAGGGAAGCGGCCGCTTTGATCCTGCAGGATGATCTGGATGCCGCCGTGAACGAGAAGACGGAGTTGATATCGGGATGACGCTCAGAGGTGGAGGCAGGCCAAGGGACGACAAGTCGCGCACTGTGCGCGGAACCCAGGCCAGACCGGTGATCGTGGACAAGGGTTGGGACGACTACCTCCCGCCCGATAGGGAGGAGATCGCGGCGGATCCGCGCGTCTCGTCGAGGGCTACCCGTGACTACGGCAAGGGCCGTTCCGGCGGTCCGGGCAGCATTCTGCGCTTCGCCTTCTTCGCCACCGTGATCGGCGGCCTTGTCGTGGGCGGGCTGTATTTCGTTGCCCGTCCGATCGTCGCCAACGGCGTCGTCGATTGGGCGGCAGAGAACTCGACGGCGCTGCAGCTGCCCTTCGTCTCCGATATCGTCCGCGGAACTCTGTGGTCGAGCATCAGCCAGCCTGTCGATGCGACCGATACGAAGTCGGTTGCGATCATCATTGCCCCCGGTGCCACCCCGCCGGATATCGCCGATCAGCTGTTCGACGCGGGGGTCATCGCGGACACGCGGGCCTTCGTCTACGAGTCCATCGAGCAGAAGGTGACGGCGGACTTCCAGGTCGGGCGCCATGTCGTGGCGAAATCGATGACGGTCGACCAGATCATCCTCGCCCTGACCACGCCGCCGGTGCCGCCGCCGACGGTGAGGCTGACCTTCCGCGAAGGTCTCCGTATCGAGCAGATGGTGGCCGAGCTCGAGGACAAGGAGGCCCATCCGGCCGATCCGACCGCGCCGCTTCAGATGAACCCGGCCCAGTTCTACGAGCTGGTGACTCATCCGTCGGCCGACCTCATTGCCCAATACCCCTGGCTGAAGCTTCCCGCCGGGGCATCGTTGGAGGGTTTCCTCTTCCCCGCGACCTACGACGTGGCGCCCGACACGACGCCGAATCAACTCGTGACGATGCTCCTCGACGCATTCGCCAGCCATGCCCCGCCGGATCTCCTCAAGCTGCCGCCGGACCAGATCTACCAGAAGGTCCAGCTGGCTTCGCTCGTGGAGACGGAGGCTCAGGTCGACTCGGACCGGGCTCTCATCGCCGGCGTTTACACGAACCGTCTGGACCCCAAGAAGTGGCCGACCGGTCTGCTGGACGCCGACCCAACGCTCAACTACGCCAACGATTCGGTCTGGCTGAGCTCGAATGCGATCGAATCGTGGGTGAACTACACGTTCTGGCTTTCGATCAAGGCCAGCGGACCGCTCAGCCAGGTGGTCTTCCCGGCCAACCTGGCCGCGTACAACACCTATCACCACGCCGGGCTGCCGCCGACGCCGATCTGTTCACCGAGCGCCGCGTCCCTCCTGGCGGCCCTGAAGCCCGACACGGCCGACGGCTACCTCTACTTCCTGGCCAAGAACGACGGCAGCCACACCCACGCCTTCGCCAAGACGCAGGCCGAACAGGACGCCAACGCCAAGAAGTACGGCTACACGAACTAGCCTCCGCTACCATGGCGCCATGACGAAACTCGTTCGGACACTGCCCCATCCGGCAGACTTCCCGGCGCCGCCGAGCAGGGCCGATCGATCGCGCTGGGTCGAAACGGACGCCGCGGCGAGACCTGCGCGGTTGGCGCGGCTCCGGGCGCGGATGGCCGCCGGCGGGGTCGACGCGTACTTTGGACTGCGGCCGGAGCACATGCTGTACCTGACGGGTTTTCGGCTGCGCGACGGCGAGGATCGGGTTGCGGGCCACTCCGGCCGCTTCCTGGTGTCGGGAGATCAGGTCGTCGTTCTGGCCGACTCGCGCTACCGGCTGCAGGCCGCCGAGGAAGCGCCCGAAGCCCGCATCGAAGCCACGACCTACGACCTGGCGGCGATCTGGCCGGCGGTGCTCCGCGGCCTCGGCGCGCGGCGCGTGGGAGTCGAGGCGGGCGTCGCGAGCCACCAGCTGTGGGAGGAGCTGCGAGCCGCGGCGCCGGATGTCGAGCTGGTGCCCGTATCCGGTTGGGTCGAGACCGACAGGGCGACCAAGGAGCCTGCCGAAGTCGAGCGGATCCGGGCGGCATGTTCCGTGGCGGACCGAGCCCTGGCGGCGATAGTCCGGCGCATCAAGCCCGGCGTCACCGAGCATGACCTGGCGATGGCCCTCGAATGGGAGATGCGAACCGGGGGCGCCGAGGCGCTGGCCTTCGACGTTGCCTGCCTGACCGGACCCGACGCGGCCCTGCCGCACGGTGCGCCGTCCGAACGCGAGGTTTGCATGGGCCAGGTGCTGCTCTTCGATTTCGGGGCGATGGTGGCCGGCTATCGCAGCGACATGACCCGGACCCTGTTCATGGGCGAGCCGACGGCTCGCGACCTGGAGATGTACGAGATCGTGGCGGCCGCCCAGACCGCGTCCATAGACATGGTGGCGGCCGCGGCCCGTGGCGAGCGCTCCGCGGTGAGCGGTCGCGAGGCCGACGCCGCGGCCCGTGGCGTCATCGAGAAGGCCGGCCACGGCGAGCACTTCGGCCACGGCACTGGCCACGGTATAGGCCTGGCCACGCACGAATCGCCCACTCTGAGCCGCGTGGCGTCGGAGGAGCCGCTGCCCAGCCCAACCGTCTTCAGCGTCGAGCCCGGGATCTACCTCGACGACGAGATGGGCGTGCGGATCGAGGATCTGGTCCTGTACGACACCGCGGCCGGGAAGTTGGAACACCTTACGCAGTTCCCTCGCGAGGTGCTGGTGCTCGGGGTCTAGCTCGGCGGCTCGAGGCCGACGAACTCGAGCGCGGCCGGCTCGGCTACAATCGGGCTTCCGAAGTACGCAGATGATGTTCGCCATCCAAGGAGCCCTCCGCCACCATGATTTCCACAAGCGACCTGCACAAGGGTGTGGTCATCGAGCTCGACGGCGACCTGTGGCAGATCCTCGACTACCACCACCTCAAGATCGGACGAGGCTCGGCCCAGGTCCGCATCAAGCTCCGCAACGTCAAGCGCGGAGCGACGGTCGAGCGCTCCTTCCAGGCCGGCGACAGGTGGCCGCGCGTCCAGCTGGACCATCGTCAGATCCAGTTCCTCTACCAGGACGGCGACGACTTTCACTTCATGGAGACCGAGAGCTACGACCAGTTCAGCCTCAGATCCGAGCAGCTCGCCGACGCGGTCAACTACCTCAAGGAGAACATGCTCCTGGATCGGACCAGCTACCAGGGCGAGACGATCGGCGTCGAGCTGCCGGTGACGGTCGATCTGAAGGTCGTCGAGACGGAGCCGGGCTTCGCCGGCGATACCCAGACCGGCGCGCGCAAGGCCGCCAAGCTCGAGACCGGCCTCACGGTCCAGGTCCCGATCTTCGTGGGCGAAGGTGACGTCATCCGGGTTGATACCCGAACGGGCGAGTACCAGACCCGGCTGTGATCGGGGTCCAGTAGCCGTGGAGCGGTGGGCGGCCATGAGCAACTCGCGGTGAGTCGAACGGGGCCGCCCGACAGCGATTCGCTCTGGGGCGAAGAGTCTGCGCCGGAGCCGGGACCGGTCGCCGGCGGGGAGGCGGCGCCCAGCCACGAAGCGCGACGCACCCGCAAAGCCGATCCACCTGATTGGGCGCTGCCGGCCTGGGATGCAATCGACGGAACGGAGTCGGTGGCGGCTCCAACCTCGCCGCCGCCGGCACCGGCGGCGTCTGAGTCCGATCCGATCGAGCCGGCAGCAGCGACGCCCGCTTCCACGGCGCCCGAGTTCGCGCTCCGAATCCTCGGCGTCAGCGAGGTCACTCGCGCCGTCCGCGATGCCGTGCGCGCCGAGGCGGGTCTGCGCGACGTGTGGGTAGAGGGCGAGGTGGGGCGGGTCACGGTATCGTCGGCCGGTCATTGCTACTTCACGCTCAAGGACGAACGCAGCCAGCTGGCCTGCGTCTTCTTCCGCGACGATCGCCTGGCGTCGCCCTTCGAGGCCCGGACCGGCCTGCGGGTCGTGGTCCACGGCCGGGTCGACATCTTCGAGGCCCAGGGCGTCTATCAGCTCTACGTCGCGACGGTCCAGCCGGCGGGCTTCGGCGACCTGGCGTTGAAGTTCGAGGCGCTCAAGGCCCGGCTGGCCGCGGAAGGGCTCTTCGACTCGGCTCGGAAGCGACCGCTGCCGTACCGGCCGGCGGTGATCGGCGTGGCCACCAGCGCGACCGGCGCGGTCTGGCACGACATCTGCCAGGTCATCGGCCGGCGCTGGCCGCTGGCGCGGCTGGTTCTCTCGCCTTGCCAGGTTCAGGGCGAAGGGTCGGCCGCCAGCGTCGCTACCGCGCTCGATCGCCTGGCCCGCTGGGGCGAGGCCTGTCGCGCGGAGGGGCGGCCGGAGGAGGCTCCCGCGGTCGTCATCCTGGCCCGGGGCGGCGGCTCGCTCGAGGACCTGTGGTCGTTCAACGATGAGCGGGTCGTCAGGGCGGTCGTGGCTCACCCGGTGCCGGTGGTTTGTGGCGTGGGCCACGAGGTGGACGTCACCCTGGCCGACTTCGCCGCGGATGTCAGGGCGCCGACGCCGTCCGCCGCCGCGGAGCTGGTCGTGCCCGATCGCCTGGAAGTGGCGGCCGGGCTGGCCGAGCTGGCCCGCCGCGGCCGCGGACGGGCGGTCGCCGCCGTCGTCGCGGCCCGATCCGAGCTGGTCGCCGAAGCCCGAGCCCTCGACCGGCTGCGGCCGGCCGCCCAACTCGCGCAGGCCCGCGAACGAGCCGGCTATCTGCTCGACCGCGCCACTCGCTGCCTGCGCGACGAGGTGGGCCGGCGTCGATCGATGGAGGCAGGGCTGTCGGCGCGCCTGGCTCCCACCGCCGAGGCTCGACTGGCCGCGGCGCGGGCGGCGCTGGAGCGAAACGCGGGGGCGCTGGCGGCACTTGGACCGCAGGCCACGCTGGATCGCGGCTACGCCATCGTTCGGCGGCAGACCGACGGTGCCGTGGTCCGCGTCCCCGGTGATGCCCCGACCGGTCAGCTGCTGGCCATCACCGTTGCCCGCGGCGAGCTGGCCGCCCGTGTCGAAGAGGACGCTGCCAGAGGCTCGCGACCGTGATCGGAGTCGTCGCGCTCGCCGTCGGCTTCGTCGTGCTCGCGGCGATGCTCTTCGTTGCCTCGGCCCGCCTTGGTATGCTCGTCGGCGTACGACTGGATCGGGCGATCGAGGCCCGCGCCACTGCCGCCGCAAGCGTCGGGCCGGAGACACCCGGCTCCGCGCCCTTGGCGGCGGGGAATGGAGCAACAGACGGCCGTAGCGGCCGGGAGGAGAACCGCGGTGAGTGACCTGGCGAGCCCGGAGGCCGCGGTCGACGTCTCCGCGCTCTCGTTCGACGAAGCGCTACTGGAGCTGCAGCGGACCGTCGCCGAACTCGAGCAGGGCGGCCTCCAGCTCGAGCGCTCGATCGCCCTCTACGAACGCGGCGTTGCCCTTCACGAACGCTGCGCAGCCCTGCTCGGCGAAGCCGAACTGCGAGTTCAGAAGCTCCTGGAGCGTTCCTCAGGTGCCCTCGAGGCCGCCGAGATCCGCGCCGCCGATGCGGGCGATCAGGAGTAGCGAAGTCGCGGCTCACCGAATGGAGCCGTCCACCGTCCGGCGAGCGTCCCGTCGCAGGAGCGCTAGACTGCCCGGCAGACAGGGCGGCCTGTCGACGAATAGGTAGAACTCGAAAAGCAGCGTGCGGGTCGGGGGATCCGCCGAGGAGCAAGCAAACTTGGCAATCCTGCCTAGGCTGCAGGGCCCGAGCGACCTTCGTGGTCTGACCGACCACCAGCTCGATGCGCTGGCAGCGGAGATCCGCCAGTGCATCATCTCGACCGTCGCCAAGACGGGCGGTCATCTCGGCTCCTCGCTCGGCGTTGTCGAGTTGACGCTGGCGCTCCACCGCGTGCTGGAGTCGCCGCGGGACAGGATCGTCTGGGACACGGGTCATCAGGCCTACGTCCACAAGCTGCTGACCGGGCGCTACTCGCGCTTCGGAACGCTGCGCCAGCTTGGCGGCATCGGTGGGTTCCCGCGACGTGAGGAGTCGGAGCACGACGTCTTCGACGG
>PMKV01000178.1 GCA_003157875.1 Chloroflexota bacterium | reverse complement strand
GTCGCACCTTCCAGTACCACGGCGCCGAGCACATGTCGATCCTTACCCTCGAGGCCGGCGACCCGCTGACCGTCGAGGCCGCCCGCAAGTACCCCACTGCCCACCCACGCTGCGGCACCGAGTTTCTGGTCGTGGTTTTGATCGTCTCGATCCTGGCCTTCGCCGTTGTCGGCAAGCTGCCGCCGCTCTGGCTCATCGCCTCGCGCGTCGTTCTGGTCCCGGTGATCGCGGCCGTCAGCTACGAGTTGCTCCAGCTCGGCGCGCGGCATCGCCGCCACGCCCTCGTGCGGTGGCTGTGGTCGCCCGGCATCTGGGTCCAGGCCATCACCACTCGCCAGCCTACCGACGCCATGATCGAGGTCGCCATCGTTTCGCTGGAACGGGCGCTGGTCGCGGACGGCGCCGAGGTCCCGCCGGGCAGCTCCATCCTGGCCAGCCGACCGATGTACCCGGACGCCGGTGGCGATGCCGGCGGCGCAGCCGCGACCGCGGCCTGAGTCGGCCGATGACGACGGACTCCAACCTCGACGCCAAGCTCGTCCAGATCGCGGCTCAGTACGACGGCCTCAACGAGGAGCTGTCGCGACCCGAGACCGGTTCGGATCCGGCCGCGCTCAAGCGCTTGGGCAAGGAGCTGTCGCAGCTCGAGCCCGTTGTGAGTGCCTGGCGTGAGCTGCTCGCCGGCCGCAAGGAGATCGCCGAAGCCGTCGAGATGCGCGACTCGGGCGACGAGGAAATGCACGACATGGCCCAGGACGAAGTGCGCCGCCTCGAGACGCGTCAGGCCGAGTTGATCGACGTGCTGCGCGTTCTCCTGCTGCCGAAAGACCCCAACGACGAGAAGAACGTGATCCTCGAGATCCGCGCCGGCACCGGCGGCGACGAGGCCAAGCTCTTCGCGTCCGAGTTGCTCCGGATGTACCTCCGCTACGCCGAGCGGCACCGGATGTCGGCCGAGATCCTGCACGCCGAGGAGAACGGCATCGGCGGCATCGGCGAGGCCATCGTCCAGATCTCGGCTCGGGGCGCTTACAGCCGCCTCAAGTTTGAGGCGGGCGTGCATCGGGTCCAGCGCATTCCAGTGACCGAGTCCAGCGGCCGGATCCATACCTCGACCGCGACCGTGGTCGTCATGCCCGAGGCCGAAGAGATCGACATCCACATCGACGAGAACGACCTTCGANNATCAAGAACAAGGCCAAGGCGATGTCGGTGTTGCGCAGCCGGCTCCTCGACCGCGAGCGAGCCATAGCCGCCGAGGCCGAATCGGTGATGCGGCGAAGCATGGTCGGTTCGGGTGAGCGCTCGGAAAAGGTTCGGACGTACAACTTCCCGCAGGACCGGGTGACCGACCACCGCATCGGGCTTGACCTGCACAACCTGCCCGGCGTCATGGACGGCGACATCGACAAACTGATCGACGCCCTCAGCAACGCCTACCAGGCCCAGCTGCTGGCCGATCTGGGCGAGAGCTCCGACTCGAGATAGCGGACGAAGCAGGCGTGGCGACGATCGGCGAGCTTCTGACGGACGGCACGGCGCGCCTCCGGGCTTCCGGGTCGGAAACCCCCAGGCTCGACGTCGAGCTGCTGCTCGGGTGGGCCGTCGGAGCCGAACGAACGGCGATCGTGGCCCATCCGGAGGCCCCCGTCGGGGCGGACGCCGCCGCGGCGTTCGAGACAGCGCTCGGGCGTCGCGTGGCCGGGGAGCCCGTCGCCTACATCCGCGGCGTCAAGGAGTTCCACGGCCTGGCCTTTGCGGTCGATCGGCGAGCCCTGATCCCGCGGCCGGAGACCGAGCTCCTGGTCTCCGAGGCCGAGCGTGACGTAGCGTGGCGGCTGACCTCCGCGCCGCGACCGGCCGGCACGCCGAGCGTGCGCGTCGTCGACGTGGGCACGGGCTCCGGGGCGATCGCGGTCGCCCTGGCATCGCTGCTCCGCAAGAGGCGGATGCTGCCGGAGGTGACGATCCTCGCGGTCGACGCCTCGGACGATGCGCTCGACCTGGCTCGCGAGAATGCGGTCGCGCATGCGGTGGCCGACGTGATCACCTTCCGCTCGGGCGACCTTGTGCCGGCGGCCGAACCGCCCTTCGACCTGATCCTCGCCAACCTGCCCTATATCCCGACGCGCGACATCGATTCGCTTCCGGTTGCCGCCTCGTTCGAGCCGCGACTCGCGCTCGACGGCGGAGACGACGGGCTGGCCCTCGTTCGGCGGCTCCTGGCCGAGTTGCCGGCGGCGCTCCTGCCGGACGGGACCGCGCTCCTGGAGATCGGCTACGACCAGGGGCCCGCGGTCGAGGCGGCCGTCGCGGCCCTCCCCGCGCCGTGGCGCTGCCATATCCAGGCCGACGCTTCGGGCAGGCCGAGACTGGCCCACGTGGAACGTTCCTCGGCCGGCACCGGGCCGGCCACCACCGGGCCGGCCGCGACCGCGCGTTCTGGAGGGCAGTGATGGCGGAACCACGACTTCCGGTCCGGCTCATCGCCCTCGACATCGACGGCACGCTCGTCGACGCGGACCTGGTCATCGGCGAGCGTACTCAGGCGGCGATCGGCGAGGCCATTCGACGCGGGATTGCCGTCTCGCTCGTGACGGGCCGGATGGCGACCAGCGCGGTGCCCTTCGCCGAGGCTCTCGGCCTGACCGGGCCGATCGTGGCCCAGCAGGGCGCGCTCATTCGCGAGATGCCGGGCCCGGGCCCAAAGCGCGTGGGCAAGTTGCTCTTCCATCGCCCCCTCCGTCCCGAGATCACCTCCGAGATCGTCAGCTGGTGCTACGAGAGGGACCTCACGGTGCATTTCAACTATCTCGAGTGGATAATTGCCGGCTCAGGTGAAGAACGGCTCGAGGAGTTCCGCCTTTTCTCGGGCAATCGGCTGCAGGTTGTGCCCGACATTCCGGCCCGTGCCCTCGGTCGGGTCACGAAGGTGGTCGCGATTGGCAACGAAGACCACGGAGTTGACCTGCAGGATGAAGGCCGGGCTCATTTCTCCGGCAAGGCCCACGTAACCCTCAGTCACCCGCGCTTCCTCGAGTTCATGGCGCCGGGCATTTCGAAGGCCGTTGGCGTTCGATGGCTCGCACGTCGGCTGGGCGTGGAATTGGCACAGTGCCTGGTGGTCGGCGACGGATACAACGACCTCGAGATGATCCAGGAGGTCGGACACGGCGTGGCGATGCCGAGCGCTCCGGCGGGAGTTCTAGCCGTTGCCCGCTACGTCGCCCCGCCTGTGGCCGAAGAGGGCGTCGCCCAGATTATCGAGCAGGTGGCGTTGGATGGCTGGCGTCCTCGGGCCTCGGCGGGGATGGGCCCGGAGCAAGGGTCGCGAGGCCGTAGGATCCGGCCATAGGACGTCAGCTACGAAAGCCGCTGCAGCCGGGACTGTTGGGCTACATGGCGGTGAGCGTGCCGTCCTTGTCGAGCCCGTAGGTCGTCGGGGGGTCGCCATTGGGGGGGTCGCAGCGGACCCGCCAGAGCCCTCCGGGACCCGAGAGTTCCCGGGGCAGCGGGAACAGGACCATGCCGCCCTTCTTCTGGGCGCGAAGCCATGACTCTCTTACCAGCTCCTGGAAATCCGGATCGTCTTTCCACGGCCTGAGCGGCGCTCGAGGCCGCTCGTAGCCCGGATTGGTGGACCGGAACTTCTGCGGAACGACGTTCGAGACAGAACCCTTGAAGACGACCAGGGCGACCTGCTGGCAAATCTCACTGCTGGCCCAGACGACGACCCACGGCGTCCCGGGAAGACTCATCCCGTCTATCTCAAGACGGATGATGATCGCCTTGAGCGAGAGGACCGCATCGTTTGTCAGCAAGTCCTTCGCGATCGGCAACGCGTTCGCGAGGCATCTGTCGAGCTCGTCAGCATTCAAACAGAAGGAAAGCGGGTCGGTCGGGTCCGGAAGCCATTCGCTTGCGCCCGTGTCTGAATCGTCATCGATACCCATCGCGGCCCATGCGACCGTGAAGTCGGTGTCGCGGCTGAGTAGCGCGGCCTGAAGGCTCCGAATTGTGCGGCGAGCCGAAGCGAGGTGCCTGGCGAGCCACAACACGCCCGTGGCGCAGGCGAACGCAATTGCCGCAAGAGCGAATATGTACCCGCCCCTGGCGGGAGCCCAGCCGTCGAGAATCGAAGCCACGGCCGCCGCAACCGACAGGACGATTGGGACGATTGTGATGACGTCGGCCAGCCAGGATGTCCACCGAAGAGCCCGCTTGCCGGTGGGCCCAGCCTTCTTAGCGACCACCAATACCCCCTTGTTGGTTAGTGCCGAGGGCGACGATCCCCGAGAGTCTATCTCCGGCCATCGATAGCGGTAGGCAGTTATCGCAAGCTCCAGGATGGGCAGTCGGATGACATCGCTCGGTGCGACCCTCTAGACTGCCGCGGCAGAGACCCCGACCACTTCACATCCAACTCGAACAGAGGTTCGGCGTGACCGACAAGCGTGCAATCCGCCGGCAGGCGAAGAGCCTCGGCACTCGACTGGGCTCCCTCACCCTCCTCAACAACCGCGAGGCCGTCATCAACTGCACCGCGGTCCTGATGGGTCTGGCGGACAGTGAGGTCATCGGGATGGGCCGAACCTGCGCCTGGATCAAGCTGCCCGAATTCAGAGTCGCGGTCGAACAGGCAAGAAAAGACGGCGTCGACTTCAAGGTCGTAGTCTTCTATGAGAAGACAACGGACCGGCACGCGGCGACATGGACAGGCCTGGGAGCCAAGGTCAAGTACTACGAGCACGGACCCATCCGAATCGCTCTCTACGATCGATCGGACGCGATCCTGGCCTTTCCGCGACAGGTCGCGAAGCCGGGCGAGGATCGGGACTACTTCGGGTTCTACATCCACGACCGAGACGTGGTGGCGGATCTCCATGCCTATGCCATGCAGGTGTGGTCGGCCGGAAGCGATCAAGCCGGGCTGAAAGGCGTCAAGAACTACGTTACCAATGTCTACCTGGCGGCCGGGCTGGTTGCTCCGAGGTAAACGAGCCCTCGAGCCCCCGATCCGCCGGGCCTTCGAACCCGCGGGGCCGTCCCGCGGTTTGGTGATTCTCTGGGAAAGGTGATCAATGACCGAGGCCGATCTGCCTCGACACGTGGGGCTGATACCGGACGGGACGCGGCGCTGGGCGCGGGCTCGGGACGCGACGAATGCCCAAGCCTATGACGTCAGCATCAGAAAGCGGGCGGAGTTCGCGGAGCTCATGTTCGCGCGGGGCGTCCAATCGGTAAGCCTTTACTGCCTCAGCCGACAGAACCTCGGCCGCAGCCCATCGGAACTCGCTGCGGTCTTTCAGGCGGAGACGGCTATGGTCCGCGAGGTCTTGCCCCAAGTCGTCGAGCTGTACGACGCCCGCGTCACGCACGCTGGACTTTCAACCCTGCTGCCCGACGAATACGCCGCGTCTCTGCAGGATCTCGTCGCCGCGACCGCGCAACACGCCGGGCGGCACCTCTACCTCCTGGTGGGCTACGACCCGTGGGATGAGATCGCGGCCCGCCAACCCGCCACGGGGGCGCCCAAGGTCGAGCAGCTCTGGATCGACCGACCGCTGGATCTGGTGATAAGAACCGGAGGTCAGAATCGCCTCAGCAACTTCGCGCCCCTCCAGTCAGGCTATGCGGAACTCATCTTCGACCACAGGTACTTCAACGACCTCGAGGCGCCCGATTTCGAGGAGTACCTGCGGGAGTTTGCGCAACGTGAACGCCACCTTGGGCTCTGACCTGCTGGCGGCTCGGGACCCATCAGCGCACATGGAGCGGCGATGACGCACGGCGGTCGCGGGCCAACGCGAGCGCGGCTGCTCCCCGACGACGCCGCCGGGCGGGCTGCTGCGATCGAGGCCCTGCGGGCAGGCGGCCTCGTAGCGATGCCGACCGACACGGTCTACGGCGTCGGCGTCGCCCTCGACGAGCCAGATGGGCTGCCGCGGCTCTTCGCCGCCAAGGAGCGCCCGTTCGATCGGGCGATCGTTCTCCTGGTGGCCGACGTGGAGCAGGCGGCCTCCGTCGGCGTTCTCTCACCGGAGGCCCACGTCCTGGCCGATCGCTTCTGGCCCGGCGGGTTGACCCTCGTGCTGGCCCAGGCCCCCGGAGCGGCTCTACCGTCCGTGCTGACCGCCAGCGCGTTGACGATCGGCCTGCGGGTGCCGGATCACGAGTGCCCCCGCGCCATCGCCCGCGCCCTCGGTCCGTTGCCGGTCACGTCGGCCAATCTATCCGGACAGCCCGATGCCCGCACCGCGGATGAGGTTCTTGCGCAGCTGGGCGAGCGGATCGACCTCGTCCTCGACGGTGGACCGGCACGCGGCGGCGTCCCGTCGACCGTCGTCGACTGCTCAGGCGATCGGCCGCGGGTACTCCGCGCCGGCGCCGTCGGCTCGGCGGACCTGGCCAAGGCGCTGCACGAGGCAGGACTCCAACACCAAATCTAGCCCCAGACCGACCTACCTGGTGGGACAGGTAGGTAAGTGTCATGCGGCAGATTGACTACATATGGACGTCTGTTGGACGTCGGTCGGACGCGGACGCGGCTACCTCCGATCGGCGACAATAGGCTCGACCCGGGACGAAGCGTCGCCGCGACGAGCGCGACTGGACGACGCGTCGTCGCGACGGCGCGGAATCGCCGACGGCAACGAGCCAAACTGCCCCGGGGTGGAGAAGGAGCGACCATGACGATCGCGCGTCGAGAGGGGATCGCCTGGGCCCGGCTGGCCGATGTCGACCCCGAGCTGTGGGCGGCCATTCGCGGCGAGACCGATCGCCAGCGCTGGAAGATCGAGATGATCGCCAGCGAGAACTACACCTTCGCCGCGGTCATGGAGGCCCAGGGTTCGCCGCTGACCAACAAGTACGCCGAGGGTCTTCCGGGCAAGCGCCACTACGGCGGTTGCGAGTTCGTGGACGTTGCCGAGAGACTGGCCCAGCAGCGCGCCCTCGACCTGTTCCCCGGCGCCGAGCACGTCAATGTCCAGCCCCACTCGGGCGCCCAGGCCAACATGGCCGCCTACCTCAGCGTCCTGAACATCGGCGACCGGATCCTGGGCATGAATCTCTCCCACGGCGGCCACCTGACCCACGGCTCGCCGGCCAACTTCAGCGGCAAGTGGTTCGAGGTCCATGCATACGGCGTCGATCCGGAGACAGAGCAGATCGACTACGACGCCCTCGAGAAGCTGGCGGCCGAGGTCAAGCCCAAGCTCATCGTGGCCGGCGCGAGCGCCTATCCGCGCACGATCGACTTCGAGCGCTTTGGCAAGATCGCTCACGCCAACGACGCCCTCCTGATGGTCGACATGGCCCATATCGCCGGACTCGTCGCGGCCGGCCTCCACCCGAGCCCATTCGGACATGCCGACATCGTCACCACCACGACACACAAGACCCTGCGTGGACCGCGCGGCGGCCTGATCTTCTGCCGCGAGGACCTGGGCAAGGCCGTCGACAGGAGCGTCTTCCCCGGCGTCCAGGGTGGCCCGCTGATGCACGTCATCGCCGCCAAGGCCGTGGCCCTCAAGCTCGCCGCCACGGATGAGTACCGCGATGATCAGCGCCACACGATCGCCAACGCCAGGTTGCTCGCGGCGACGCTGACGGAGAAGGGCGCCCGTCTCGTCTCCGGTGGTACGGACAACCACCTCATGCTGGTCGACGTGACGCCCCTTGGAGTGAACGGCAAGGAAGCCGAGCACCTCCTCGACGAGATCGGAATCACCGTCAACCGGAACTCGATTCCGTTCGATAGGAACCCGATCACGACCGGCTCCGGCATTCGAGTGGGAACGCCCGCCACGACGAGCCGCGGCTTCCGCGAGCCTGAGATGCGCCAGCTGGGCGAGATAATCGTCTCGGCCATCGTCACCCGCGACGACCCGTCCGAGCAAGCCAAGCTCGCCGCGCTGGTCCACGACATCTGCGCCCGCTTCCCCGTTCCGGGCCTCCCGGAGGACTGAAGAACGGGCAGTCTGCCGCGAGCAGGACGCGTAGAGCCCCGGACGGCGGGCGCGAGCCGGAGCGGCGCCCTGGCGTCCGAATCGCGCCGATGAACCTGCTGTCCGACGAGGCCGTGGAGGCCCTGCCGGGCCTGATCGCCGGATTCGTCCTTGCCGCAATCGTGACGCTGCTGGTGACGCCGATCGTGCGCCGCTATGCCACGAGACTCGGCGTGGTGGACCGGCCGGAAGCTCGCCGCGTCCACAAGCGGATCGTTGCCCGAGGTGGCGGCATTGCCATCGGCTTCGCCTTCATCTCCGTGTCTGCGCTAATGCTGGCCCTGAACCAGATAGCGGGACTCCATTTCGTGGACGAGTCGAAGGTGGGGTTGCGGCAAGTCGCGGCGCTCCTCGGAGGGGCCGCGCTGGCGCTGGGCATCGGCTTCCTGGACGACAAATACCAGCTCCGGGCCCGATGGCAGTTCCTCGGCCAGTTCGCCCTGGCGGGCCTGGCCGTAGCCCTGGGGATGGTGGTCACCCTCCTGAACGTGCCCTACGCAAGCAACGGCACCTTCCAACTCGACGATGCGCTCGCGGCCGTGGTCACCTTCATCTGGATCGTCGGAATGATCAACAGCATGAACTTCATCGACGGCCTGGATGGGCTGTCGTCGGGCATCGCGTTGATCGCGGCGCTCACTCTGGGCGTGATCAGCCTGGGCGTCGGCACGAACACCATAGAACCGTACGTGGCTCTCTACTGCTTCATCCTTGCCGGGGCGCTGGCCGGGTTCTTGCGCTGGAACTTCCATCCGGCGAAGATCTTCAGCGGGACCAGCGGGATTATGTTCGTCGGCTACACCCTGGCCGTGCTGTCGATTCTCGGGGCCGGCAAGATCGCCGTCGCCTTGCTCGTCCTGGGCGTGCCGATCATCGACACCCTGTGGACCGTCATCCGGCGCATCGCCGCCGGCCGGTCGCCCTTCGCGCCGGATCGGGGCCACATCCACCACCGCCTGCTGGACCTCGGCCTCTCGCATCGGGACACCGTGCTGGTCATATACGGCGTGTGCCTCGTCCTGGCGATCATGTCGCTCGGTCTCTCCGGGACGGGCCAGCTGTACGCGTTCCTGGGTCTGGTCGTGCTGTTCGGGCTTGTGCTCTTCGTAATCGAGCGCCTCGGCGGTGGAGCGGCCGCCATCGAGGAGAGTCTCGAGGCGAGCACCTACGGGAATGGGGACGGCGATTCGTCGGCCGGCTGACCCGCGACCCCGGTCCGGACGACGAGGCCCGATCGACCCGGAAGCGGCTCCAACGGGCGGCTCGATCGGGGGGTTGAGCGATTCGGAGAGTCGACTGCTAAACTCACGGCGCCCTGCCAGGGAGAAGGATGAACGACCTCGGGAAGGCGACTGCCTACTTCGCGCTCTTCTCGGAAATCGGCCTCATCCTGCTCTTCACCGTGCTGGCGGGCATCCTTGCCGGGTACTGGCTGGACCAGCGCCTGGGGACGAACCCGGTCTTCGTCCTGGTCGGCTTCGCGGTCGGCGGCGGCAGCGGCGCCTATGGCTGCTGGCGCGTGATGGCCGGGTTTCTCGCGAAGCTGGACGACGACGATCGACGATAGCGAGGCACCTCTGGGCCTCCTCCAAGTGGAGTGACCGTGACGACCGACCCGGGCCCAATGCCCGAGAAGATCGAAACTGAACAGAGCCCCGCCCGGCAGAACGCGCCGGCGGCGAAGCGCGGCCGCCTTTCGCCCGTTCGGCTCCTCCTCCTGCTTGCCGTGGCCGTGGTCGTGCTCGACATCCTGGCGGTCATGCTGGTGCCGCCGTTCCCCAAGGACGGCAAGCCCGGCGACCCGTGTGGGTTCCCCTCCTGCTTCATCCAGAGTGCCATCGAGTTTCCACCACCGGCGATCGTCTTCGATCTGCAGCCGTCAACCGCTCCGGCCGGCGAGCCGATGGTCTACTTCCACCCCAGCATCAGTTCCACGATCCTGACGATGTGGATCGTGATGGCCTTCATCCTGCTGCTGGCGTTTGCCGCCACGCGCCGCATGAAGCTGGTCCCGAATCGGCTCCAGAACATCGTCGAGTGGGCGTATGAATTCGGATCGGACTTCGCGGTTGGGATCGGCGGTGAGAAAGCCAGGCGCTACTACCCGATCTTCGCTGGCTTCTTCATCTTCATCCTGTTCTCCAACTGGAGCGGCCTGATCCCGCCGATCGGAAAGATCGACCAACTGCGGGCGCCCACCAGCGACGTCAACGTGACCATCGGCCTGGCACTCACTTCATTCGTGATCTTCCAGGGCGAGGGGTTCCGCCGGCTCGGCGTTCGCGGCTACCTCGGCAAGTTCTTCCCGATCGGGGAGTTCCGCCACGGCATCGGCGCGGGCATCCTGGCCATGTACGTCGGGTTCATCGAGCTCTTCCTGGAATTCGTCAAGCCGATCACGCTCTCCATGCGACTCTTCGGCAACATCTACGGCGGCGAAGTCGCGCTGGCGGTGATTTCGGCGCTCACTCTTGCGGTGATCCCGGTCGCACTCGTCGGCCTGGAGGCGCTGCTAAATCTGATTCAGGCCCTCATCTTCTCGGTCCTCACCCTCATGTTCATCATGATCGCCATCGAGGGCCACGAATCCGAGGACCACAAGCCGGTGCATGGCGGTGACTTCGCGGAAGGCAACACGGTGCTCGAAGGCACCGACCAGCCAATGCCCGAGGCGGCCTGACCGCCAACCACACGATCCCGGCCGAAGAGGTCGGAGCGCAGGAGGTTCTACTAATGGTGGAGCACATCGGAGCGGGCCTGGCGGCCCTTGGCGTCATCGGGCCCGGCATCGGCATAGGCATCCTGGCCGGCATGTCCAGCAACGCGATCGGTCGCAACCCCGACGCGGCCGGCCAGATCCGCGGTCTGGCGATCATCCTCGCCGGCTTTGCCGAAGGGCTCGGCGTTCTTGCCATCGTCGTCGGCCTGCTGGCGCTTTTCCTCAAGTAACGCTAGGTAGCGCGCACCGTGTCTATCAACTTCTTCTGGGTCATCATCTCGAGCGGCAGCTTCCTCATCTTCCTTGCCCTGATCTGGGTCTTTGCCTTCGCGCCACTTGCGAACATCATGGCCGAGCGCAAAGCCAAGATCGTTGCCGGACTCGCCGACGCCGACCAGGCCCGCAAGGACCGGGACGGAGCCGCGGCCGATCGCGACCAGGTGATGGCCGACGCCCGACGTGAGTCGCAGGCGCTGATCGCCGCCGCTCAGAAGGCCGCCTCGGATCTGCGTGAAGCCGATATCGCCGCCACTCGAGAGGAGCTAGCCCGGCTGCGCGACCAAGCCACGGCCGACATCGCCGCGGAACGTGACCGCGCCCTGGCCGATCTGCGGGCGCAGGTCGCCGATCTAGCCCTCGCCGCCGCCGGCGTCGTCGTGGGTGAGTCGATGACCGATGCCCGCCAGCGCCGCCTCGTCGAGGAATTCCTCGCGGCTCGCGGCCCGGAGGGTCGGAAGAACTGATGCCACTCACCGGAGCCGGTCGGCGTTACGCGGAGGCGGCCTTCGAGTTGGCCCTGCGCGACGGCACGATCGACGCCTGGAGCCGGGACCTGGTCCTTCTTGCCGGGCTGGCCGGCGACGAGCGAGTCGCCCGGGCCGTCGACAGCCCGGCCGTTCCGTTCGTACACCGGCGGGCCGCGCTGGAAAGCTCGCTCGGGGCACTCGTCTCACCCGGGGCGCGAAACCTGGCCCTGCTCCTCGCGAAGCGTGGCCGCTTCTCCGTCCTGCCCGAGGTGAGTGCCGAGTACGATGCCCTGGTCCGGGACTCTCGCGGCATCGTCGCGGCAACCGTCACGACACCCGCGCCGCTGTCGGACCCGCAGCTGGCGCAGGTCAGGACCCGCGTGGAGCAGCTCGCCGGCGCGAAAGCGCAAGTCACCGCAGCCACCGATCCAACCCTCCTGGGAGGGCTGACCATCCGGATCGGCGACACTTTGATCGATGCCAGCGTCAAGGGCCGCCTCGCGCGGCTCCGCGGCGAGCTGGTCCAAGGAACGAGCTAGCGAGCTAAGGACGCGGACGTCGGGCCGAGATCGGTTCGACACCCGGGGCCCACGGGCCGAACGGAGAAAGTATGGCCATTCGCTCAGACGAGATCGTCAGCATCATCAAGNNGGCATCGCCCAGATCTACGGCCTCGCCGGCGCGCTCTCCTCGGAGCTGCTCGAGTTCCCCGACGGCGTCATGGGCATGGCCCTCAACCTGGAGGAAGAGACCGTCGGTGCGGTCATCCTCGGCGACCCGACGCATATCAAGGAAGGCGA
>PMKV01000007.1 GCA_003157875.1 Chloroflexota bacterium | reverse complement strand
GACGGCATACATGACGCGGGTCGACGCGGAGATAGTCGAGAGAGTTGCCCGCCTGCACCCCGACGCGTTCACCGCCCTGGAGCAGTTCGGCGAACAGCATGCCGGGTTCGTAGACGCGACGGTAGCCCGGTTCGATCGGGAGGTGCGGTTCTACCTCGCCTACCTGGACCTCATTTCGCCGCTGCGTTCCGCGGGACTCCCCTTCTGCTATCCCGAGGTCAGTGGCCACGGTGATGTCGAGGCACATGAGGCGTTCGACCTGGCGCTTGCCCTCAAGCTCGCGATGGATGGCAACAAGCCCGTACCCAACGACTTCGAACTTCGAGGCAGCGAGCGGATACTCGTCGTCACCGGTCCCAACCAGGGCGGCAAGACGACCTTCGCCCGCATGTTCGGACAGCTCCACTACCTCGCGAGTCTGGGACTGCCGGTTCCCGGAGTGTCCGCGCGCCTGCGGCTCTTCGACCGGATCCACACGCATTTCGATCGCGAGGAGCGGGCCGAGGACCTCACCGGCAAGCTCGAGGACGACCTGCTGCGACTCCACCAGATCACGGATTCGGCCACCGAGGCAAGCGTGGTGATCCTCAACGAAAGCCTCAGTTCCACGACCGTGGACGACGCCCTCTTCATCAGTAGAAAGGTTATAGGCGAGCTGATGGCGCGCGGCTCGATCGGTGTGTGCGTAACCTTCCTCGACGAGCTGTCGCGCCTCGGGCCGCAGACGGTAAGCATGGTGGCGACGGTCGACCCCGACGACCTGACCAGCCGCACTCACAAGATCGTGCGGCGGCCGGCCGACGGGCTCGCCTACGCCCAGGCGCTCGCCGAGAAGTACTCGATCACGTATGAGTCCGTTCGTGAGCGGGTCGCGCGATGAAGGCCCACCTTCTGTTCCGCGACCGCGACTTCGACCCTGCCTCGCCGCGCCCCGCCAACGAGGCCGATCTGACCGCCGACCTCGCCCTCGAGTCGGTGCTCGGAGCCATGGCGGCCGGCGATCGATTCCTGCTCGCCACGGCACGAAGCATCATCTTCGCTCCACTCGACGATGTGGCCGACATCCGTTACCGGCAAGCTGTGCTGGCCGATGTCATTCGGAATCCGGGCACCGTCCGGGAGATCTACGCCATCGCGGTGGAGGCTATCGAGCGAGAAAAGCATGAGTGGGGCTTCGGAATGGACGACCGGCCTGACGCTCTGCTGTCGCGGTCGGTGCGGGTTCTCCAGATCTTCGTCGAGTATCTGCGGCGACTTCGCGCCACCTGCGACTCCGCGGGCGACCAGTTCAAGTCGGTTGGGTTCCGGACTCTCTTCGACTCGCTTGCCGCCGAGGTCGGCGACGAGTACCTCGCCGGCGTCGAGCGTCACCTGCGGCGCCTGGATCGCAACGAGGGTGTCCTTATGAGCGCCAGGCTGGGCGACGGCAACGTAGGGACCGGATATGTTCTGCGACGGCCGCACCGGCTGAGGCTACGGGAGCGAATCCTCGGCGACCGCACGGGATACGAGTTCAGCATTGATCCACGCGACGAAGGCGGCACGCAGGCGCTCGGCGAGCTGCGGGCTCGCGGTATCGCCCTCGCAGCGGTCGCGCTCGGCCGTTCCGCCGATCACATCAAGAGCTTCTTCGAGATGCTTCGGTTCGAGTTGGGCTTCTACCTTGCCTGTCTGAACCTTCACGACCTGCTGGACCGGCAGGGTCAATCGCGCTGCTTCCCGGATCCGATCGGAGCCGGCGTAACAGATCTCACCGCTCGCGGCCTGTATGACCCCTGCCTGTGTATCGCGGGAGTTGCGCCCGTTGTGGCGAGCGACGTCGATCTCGCGGGCAAGTCGCTCCTGGTCATCACGGGCGCCAACCGCGGCGGCAAGTCCACGTTCCTGCGGGCCCTGGGCCTGGCCCAGTTGATGATGCAGAGCGGCATGTTCGTCGCCGCGGACGCCTTTCGGGCCAACCTGGTCACCGGCGTCTTCACCCATTACCGCCGGGAGGAAGACGCGACTATGACCCGTGGCAAGTTCGACGAGGAGTTGAGCCGGGCGAGCGCCGTGGTCGACTCGGTGGGGCCGGGCGCGCTCGTGCTCTTCAACGAGTCCTTCGCCTCCACCAACGAGCGCGAGGGCGCCGAGATCGCGGGACAACTCGTCCACGCTCTCCTGGACTCCGGCGTCAAGGTCGCCTACGTCACCCACATGTACGAACTGGCGCATTCGCTCTGGGCAGAGGGACGGGCAGACGCCGAATTCTTGCGTGCTGAGCGCCTGCCCGACGGCCGGCGAACATTCCGGCTGGTCGAGGGCGAACCGCTCCCGACGAGCCACGGCGTGGACCTCTATCGCCGCATATTCGACGCCGAGGAAGTCGCTGAGGCGGCGGCGCCCGGCCTTTAGCGGGCGCCAGGCTGGCTATTCGCCCAGAGCCGGCGCAGGAGCCGGACGAGTGCGGCCCCATGGGCGGCCAGCGGCGCGGGGTAAGTGAATGTCAGGGTTCGTTCGGTGCCCCGAAGGCTGACCCTGGCAATTAGTGGCGAGAGGACCACGCCGACGCTTCGCAGTTCGCCGATGGCAAGGCGCTCCGGCCTGGGGCCAACCACACCAACCGTTGACGGGCTGAGCCAGAGTCCGACGGCGTGGGCCTGACCTTCGCGTCTTGGGCTGTAGACGAAGGCCAACAAATCCCCTGCCTCGCGCCTGGCCGTCTCCTGGAGGGCTCGCGCCTCATCGAGCTGGTGAAACCGCTCGGCCGTCTCCTCGACGAATTCGATGGCCTCGGCCGTGTAGATCCGTCGCATACGGCCGTGGTTGCGCTCGGGCAGGAAGCTCAACGCTAGCGATTCGAACGCCCGGGCGTCGGCCTCCATCTCGACCGGGAGGGTCACGTGGTGTCGCCCGCCAGGCGTCTGGAGCACAAGCCGTAGGGCATCGCGCCCATCCTCGACCCGAACGCCCGTCAGCTGCTCGACCGGCATCATGTCCAAGTCCACTCCCCAATCGAAGAGATACGAGTTGGGGTTGGAGTGGTCGATGAACCACAGGATCTGGCGGTCGGTCAGGAGCAGGAGCCCCGAACGGTGATCGCGCCCGCCGCGGACGCGGGTGAGTAGCCCGGCGTCCGTTTGCCACGGTCGCTCTATCGAGTAATGCAGGCGCTCGTCGGAATCGAGCATTCCTTCGAGGCCACGCAGGAACCGAGGAGGGAGTCGATCGAGCGAACTCTCTGCCTGGCTGTAGACGCCGCCCGCCCGAAGCAAGTCGTGCGACAAGCCCTCGGGCGGCCGCCAGGCCAGCCCGCCGACGATGCGGCCGCGACCCCGGCGCTCGCGAAACGCCCGGCGGGCAGTGGATGCGCGGTCCGAAGCGTGACGAGCGTCGATCCACTCGGCATCTGGCGAAATGCGGCCCACGGTCCGGAGAGCGGCATGGATCGGAATCGAGGCGCCCGGCAGGCGAGCCACCAGGACCAGGCCGGACGCATCGGAGTAGCCGCCGACCAACTCGACTTCGATCCGAGCCCCGACGAAGCTCGACGCCGGCAAAGCGACGAGCACGGGCACCACTCGGCCGTGTCCATTGTCGGAATCCACGAGGAACCCGCGGTCCGCGCCGAGCCACAAGCCTCCGCCCCGCGCGCCGGCGACGCGGATGCCACCTCGCTCGGAGTCGCGGGCGTAGTCCAGACCCGGACCGAGCGCCTCCTCCACCTCGACCAGGGCCAGATGGAGGGCCGGCGCCTTCGGAGTCAACGGTCGGGCATGGCAGGCTCTGCCTGGCCAGTCTCCAATCGCTCGATCGCTTTCTCCAGGATTCCCCGATCGGCTTCGTGTGTAAGCAGACGCAACGCCTCGTCTAGGCTCACGAATTTCGCCTCAGCGAAGATCGGTTCATGTGCGATCGCGCCGCCGACGCGACGGGCCAGGAACCAGTCGACCTGCTTCCGATTCCGCGTGCCCTTGTTGCTCTTGAACTCGTATCGAGTGAACCCGAGCCCCACATCGAGAGCAATCTCGATGCCCGTCTCCTCGCGGACCTCGCGGCGGGCAGCGTCTCCGGGGCCTTCGCCTTGTTCGATGTGCCCTTTCGGAAAAGCCCATTCATGACCGCGTCGTATCAGAAGACACGTCCCCTCGTCGATCACGACCGCACCTGCCGAATGGTGAAAGACGTGTCGAGCCCGGGACGAGACCGTTGCGTCCATAGCGTGGCCTCCAAAAACAAAGATGGCCTCCGGACCAGAAGTCCAGAAGCCATCACCCGCGTGAGCGGGAAACTGCGCGAGCTTCATCGCGCGTTCAACTGACGCTCATGCTATCGCGTCCCGGCCCAAGTGGCTACTCGGACGGCTCGCCGTCGCTTTC
>PMKV01000036.1 GCA_003157875.1 Chloroflexota bacterium | reverse complement strand
GAACATCGGGGCGTTGGGGTCGGTGTTGATGGCGATGATCTTGGATGACTGGTCCATTCCGGCCCGGTGCTGGATCGCGCCGGAGATCCCCGCCGCGATGTAGAGGCGTGGCCGGACCGTCGTGCCGGTCTGACCGACCTGGTGAGCGCGGTCGATCATGCCCGCGTCGACAGCCGCGCGGCTGGCGCCGACCTCGCCGCCGAGCAGATTGGCCAGGTCGCGCAGCAGGGCGAACTCCTCGGTCCCGTCGAGGCCGGCGCCGCCGGAGACGATGACCGGAGCGTCCTTGAGCTTGACCGTGGACTGGCGAACCTGGCGGCTCAACACCTCGAGGGCGAAGTCGCCAGGCTCGAACGCCGGCGTGACCTTCTCGACGACGCCGGTGCGCTTGGGGTCGGCCACTGGCTTGCGCATGACGCCCTCCCGAACCGTAGCCATCTGCGGCCGCGTGTTCGGGTTGACGATCGTGGCGATCAGGTTGCCGCCGAAGGCCGGCCGGATCTGATAGAGCAGATCCTTGTAGGTCTTGTCTTCCTTCTTGACGTAGTAGTCGCCGATCTGGAGGTCCGTGCAGTCGGCCGTGAGACCGCAGCGCAGGGCGCTCGCCACACGCGGCGCGAAGTCGCGGCCGTTGGGAGTCCCGCCGATCAGGAAGATCTCCGGCTTGCGGGCCTTTGCCTCGGCGATCGCCACGCGGGCGTACGGGAGGGTCCGGTACAGCGTCAGCGCTTCATGGTTGGCCAGGATGACGCGATCGGCGCCGTGGGCGATGACGTCATGGGCCAGCGCGTCCACGTTATGGCCGCACAGCAGACCCACCACTTCGAAGCCGAGCTGGTCGCCCAGCTCGCGAGCCTTCCCGGTCAGCTCGAGGCTGACGTCGGCGATGACGCCGTCGGTGTGCTCGATGAATACNNCTACCCGACGATGTATTCATGGACGAGCTCGGCGATCATCTCCTTGATGCCTTCCGGCGTCGGCGCGATCGTCTTGCTCTCGCCGCCCTCCAGGACCACGAAGTTGATCTTGTGGACCTGTGTCGGAGAGCCTGCCAGCCCGATGCTGCCCTCTGTCGCGCCGATGTCGTCGGCGGTCCAGACGGGGATCTTCAGATCGTGCTCGGCGAGGAATGCCTCGAGGGCCTCGTCGGTCTCGAATTCCGGCCACTTGGTCCGCAGGGCCGCGTACTCGCCTGGAGCGGCCGAGAGCTTGCGTGCCATCTGGCGCCGGACCGACGCCGGACGCGGCGTGTTGGCCGAGCCGACGACGGTGAGCAGGCACGGGAGCGTGCAGCGCACGATCTCGGAGCCCGAGTCGAGGGCGCGTTCGGCGGTGATGTGGGTCGGGGAGATGTCGATGATCGTCTCGGCGTACGTGATCTGCGGAATGCCGAGCTTCTCGGCGGTCTGCGGTCCCACCTGGGCGGTGTCGCCGTCGATGGCCTGCCGGCCGGCCAGGATCAGATCGAACTGTCCGAGCTTGCGGACGGCGCACATCAGGGCGTAGGAAGTTGCGAGCGTGTCCGCTCCGGCGAACTTGCGGTCGGTCAGCAGGATGACCTTGTCCGCGCCGCGGAAGAGCGACTCGCGCAGGATATTCGCGGCCTTCGGTGGACCCATGGTGATGACGGTGACGGTGCCGCCATGTCGCCCCTTGATCTCGAGGGCCATCTCGAGGGCGTTGAGGTCCTCCGGGTTGAAGATGGCCTCGAGGGCACCACGGTTCATGGTGCCTTCCTTGGTCATCACCTCACCGCTGAGGTTGTGCGTGTCCGGTACCTGCTTGACCAGGACGACGCTGTTGATCGGTCTGGCTTCGGTCATCCAACTCTCCGGCGACCGCCCGGCAACGCCCGGCGGATTGGTGTCATGGCTTGCCCGGGTTTGTTGCCTCCGGGGATGGCGCGGAACCTATGGGGACGCAGGTTGACGGTTCCGGTGAAGGATACCCTGATGCGGACGTGTGAGGTTGCCCTCCGGAGCGATGCCGTTGGGGCTTCGCAGCGGGCCGCTCGGACGCGAGGCGGCCTCGTGTGCGACGATCCGAAGATGATGACATCGACCGACTTCCTGGCCGATCGGCTGGCCGGCGTGCGAGGTCTGGTCCTCGACCTCGACGGCGTCCTGGTGCTCAAGGGCGCCCTCCTGCCCGGGGCGGTCGAAGCCCTGGCGGAGCTGGACGCGCGGGCGATTCCCTATGTCATCGGGACGAACATGTCGATGGCCAGTCGGACCACGCTTGCCCGTGAGCTCGAGCGCGGCGGCTTGCCGATTCCCGCCGAGCGGATGGTCACCGCCGCTTCATCGGCCGCGGCACTCGCCCGCAGGAGCCTGGCCCGACGCCGATTCGGTTCGGCACCGCTGTACGTGATGGCGTCGGCGGATGCGATGACGGA
This sequence comes from Chloroflexota bacterium, assembly GCA_003157875.1. Classification (GTDB taxonomy): domain Bacteria; phylum Chloroflexota; class Limnocylindria; order Limnocylindrales; family CSP1-4; genus Fen-1039. The sequence goes on along the minus strand of PMKV01000036.1, from coordinate 12,440 downwards.
ATTCGAGGGGTTGCATCTGCTCTCGCACGACGAGGCCGCCCGGGCCGGAGCCGCGGCCGCGGTGATCGTGGGCGATGCCGCCGAGGACTTCACTTACCGCAACATCCAGTCCGCGTTCCGGCTGCTGCGGGGCGGAGCGAGGTTCGTGGCCATGCACAAGAACCGCTGGTGGATCACGCCGGCCGGCGTGCTGCTGGATTCCGGCGCCTACGTGGCGGCTCTGGAGTACGCCACGGAGCGCCGGGCGTTGGTCACCGGCAAGCCGTCGGCGGCGTTCTTCGGCGAGGCTGTGCGGATGTTGGGCGAGGATCGCGCCGCGGGCCGCGGCCGGAGCGGCGAGAGCCACGGGGCGTCGAGTCGCCTCTCTCCGCGGGAAGTGGCGATGGTCGGCGACGACCTCTGGAACGACGTGCGCGGGGCGCAGCGGGCCGGGCTGCGCGGGGTCTTCGTTCGGTCGGGCAAGCACGGCGACGTCGAACTCGCGCGCGTCATCTCGGAGCGCGGTGGCGGGGCGCCAGACGCCGTCGCCCCATCCATCTCCGAAGTCGTTGCGGCGCTGCCCCGCTGACATGCCGGCGCTTCTAGCTGTTCGCCGAGCCGCGGGGCTGGCAGAATACCGTCCGCGATGGGTCGCGGTGGCGGAGAGGCGAATGTCGGCAAGCGAGTCATGAGCGGGTCTCCAATGACGGCCGCGTTGCGGCCTGGGTACTGGGTCCCCGTTGTGCGTTCCGTCTTCGATCAGTCCGGACCGGCCAACCGCCAGCTTAGGCGTGGCATGGCGGTTCTGCTGGTCCTGGCCAGCGTCATGACATTGCCGATATTCCTGACATGGGTGCCCGGCACGGATCTGGAGATCCCGCTCCTGGCGGCGAGCCGCTGGTCGACGGGTGGCCAACCGTACGTCGCGTCGAGCTTCGCCCTGACCACCGGCACAGGTCTGCCGTTCCTCTATCCTCCGTGGCTGCTCCCTCTGCTGGTTCCGTTGACCTACCTTCCACGGTCGATCGTGCTGTGGACGTGGCTGGTCTTCGTGACCGGAGTCTCGGCTTGGACTTGCCGCCGCCTGTCCGTGCCGTGGCGAATGGTGCCGCTGGTGCTTCTTTGGCCGCCGTTCATGGAGGGGCTCGTAGTCGGCAACGTGCAGCTGCTCCAACTGGCCGCCTTCGCGGCACTCTTCTTCGTGCCGGGTCGGAGCTGGGAGCCGCAGCCACGGCCGCTGACCTCCCACGACCGCGACTTCGGCCCGAGGACGCTGCGCGGCGACTTCCTCGACGGCTTCCTCGCCGCCGGCGTGGGAGCGCTGAAATACACCCAGTTCATGCCGCTCGCATGGCTGCTGCGACCGCGGCTCCGGGCGGCCATCTCCGGAGGGATCTTCCTGGCGGTAGTTGTCGTGGCCATGTTGCCGTTCACCGGAATCGGCATCTACCGTGACTGGCTGGACCAGCTGGGCCGTGCCGCCGACCCGAGCTGGACCCCGGCCGGCCCGACGCTCTCTGTCCTGATCGGTCGCCCGCTGGCAACGGCGGTGGCCGTTGTCGCGGTAGGGGCCATGTTCTTCGTCCGTGGCCGGGACTCCGGGGCCTGGGTCGGAATCGCGCTCGTCGTTGCCGCCCCGAGCCTTCACGGCTATGGGATTCTCTTCCTGCTGCCCGCGATACTGGTTCTGCGTCGCGATCTGGCCATCACTCTCGCCTTCCTGATTGCTCGCTACAACATCTACACCTGGTGGGCTGCAGTCATTGTCGCCGCCGTCGCGCTGGCCGCCTCGAACAGGTTCCCGGAGCTCCGTGTCCGGGTCGATCGAGCAAGCCCCGGCGGAATCCCGCCGGGGTCGCGGTAGACTAGAGGTCAACAATGTCGCGCCCTGCTGCGGCGCGTGGCCCCGGCGGTGCGGCTTCATAGGTGGACGACCCCAGGAGGGTGTTCGGATGACCGCGACGTCTGAGCCCCGGCTCAAGATCACCTACGCCACGCTGCGCAACGACAACGAGCAGCTGCACGCCTCCTACGACGCCGGCCTGGCCGTCGCTCGTGGCGAGCTCGGCGCCATGCACGGCCTCTTCGTCGACGGCGGCTGGCGTCCGGCGAAGGAAACGTTCGAGAAGCGTTCGCCGATCGACGGCTCTCTGGTCGGCACGTTCGCGAAGGGCACCCGCGCTGACGTCCGCGATGCGGTTGCCGCAGCCCGCGCCGCGGCCCCGAGTTGGGCTCGAACGCCCTGGCTGGAGCGCGTCGCCGTCATGCGCCGCATGGCCGACATCATCAGCGAGCGGCAGATGGAACTGGCCGCGTTGATGGGCATCGAGGTCGGCAAGAACCGCCTCGAGGCGCTCGGCGACGTCGAGGAGACGGCCGATCTGATCCGCTACTACTGCGACCAGTTCGTGGCCAACGACGGCTTCGACCACGCCATGGGCAACCTGGGCGATACCACGGTCCACACCCGGTCCGTGCTGAAGCCGCACGGCGTCTGGGCGGTGATCAGCCCGTTCAACTTCCCGATGGCTCTATCCGGCGGACCGTCGGGCGGTGCCCTGGTCGCAGGCAACGCCGTGGTCTACAAGCCGTCGAGCGATGCGCCGTTGTGCGGCGTCAAGCTGACCGAGATCGCCGATCTGGCCGGGCTGCCTCACGGCGTCTTCAACATGGTCAGCGGTCCCGGCGCGACGGTGGGTGCCGAGTTGCAGGAGAACGAAGGGATCGACGGCCTGCTCTTCACCGGTTCGTACGAGATCGGCTTCAACGGTGTCTTCAAGACCTTCAGCAAGAAGTTCCCCAAGCCGGTCATCGTCGAGATGGGCGGCAAGAATCCCGCCATCGTCAGCGCCCACGCCGATCTGGAAGAGGCGGCCGAAGGAGTCATGCGCTCGGCCTTCGGCTACGCCGGCCAGAAGTGCTCGGCCTGCAGCCGCGTGTATGTACAGGCGCCGGTGTATGAAGCCTTCCTCGAGGCACTGATCGCCAAGACCAAGGCCATCGCCGTCGGCGACCCAACCGACCGCAAGATCTGGCTTGGGCCGCTCGTCAACGCCAAGGCCCGTGCCAAGTACGACGCCGCGATCGCCGAGGCCAAGCGCGACGGTCGCATCCTCATCGGCGGCGAAGTGCTGAGCGGCCACGGCTCGGACCTCTACGTCGCCCCGACCATCGTTGCGGACCTGCCGCCCGATCACAGTATCTGGCGCGAAGAGTTGTTCGTTCCGCTCGTAGCGGTGGCCCGGGTCGAGTCGCTCGACGAGGCGATCAAGCTGGCCAACGACACCATCTACGGTCTCACCGCCGGCTTCTTCAGCGACGACCGCGAGGAGATCGATCACTTCGAGGAGGCGATCGAGGCCGGGGTCATCTACATCAACCGTCGCGCCGGGGCGACGACCGGCGCCTGGCCGGGCATTCAGCCTTTCGGCGGCTGGAAGGCCTCCGGCACGACCGGCAAGGCCTCCGGCGGCCTCTACTACGTCCAGCAGTTCATGCGAGAGCAGTCGCAGACCCTCGTCGACTAGACGAGGGTACTGGTCGACTAGGCTCGGAGGCCTTCGTCGGGCCCCTCCGTTATACTGGCCTGGCTATCCAGGCTGCATAAACACTATCCGTTCCTGCGGCAGCTGCGCCCTGATCCGCGGCCCGCTCCAGACGTGTCGAGGTGCACCGTGACTCAGGCTCCCGGCAGGCTTGCCGACGCTCCTTCGGGCGAGGCTCCCGCCGTTCCTCACATCGTCACCGAGCTCCCGGGCCCCAAGGCGCGCGCCCACATTGAGTTCGACCGCCAGTGGACCTCGCCGAGCGTCCCTCGCGCATATCCGGTGGTGCCGGTTCGCGGCGAAGGTTGTGTCATCGAGGACATCGACGGCAACCTGCTGCTCGACTTCAACGCCGGCATCGCCGTGACCTCAACCGGGCACTGCCATCCCGACGTCGTGCGCCGCATCCAGGACCAGGCCGGCAAACTCCTCCACTACAGCGCCGACTTCTACATCCCGCTTTACGCCGAGATGTGCGCGGAGATGGCCCGCATCGCGCCGATGAAGGAAAAGTGTCGGGTCTTCCTCTCCAATTCCGGCACGGAGGCGGTGGAGGGCGCGATCAAGCTCGCCCGCTTCGCGACTCGACGCCAGTACATCGTTGCCTTCCTCGGGGCGTTCCACGGCCGGACGTACGGCTCGGTGTCGCTGACCGCCTCGAAGGCGAAGTACCACGCCGGGTTCGGGCCGATGCTGCCGGGCGTCTTCCACGCCCCGTTCGGCCACGTCGCGGATCTCGAGTGGTTCGACAAAGTGCTGTTCGACAAGCTCGTCCCGCCGGAAGAGGTCGCCGCGATAATCCTGGAGCCGATCCAGGGCGAGGGCGGCTACGTCGTCCCCGAAGAAGGCTTCATCCGGGGCCTGCGCAAGATCTGCGACGAGCACGGCATCCTGCTCATCGCCGACGAGGTTCAGTCGGGCGGTGGCCGGACCGGCAAGATGTGGGCCATCCAGAACTGGGACGTCGAGCCCGACATCGTTGCCACCGCCAAGGGCATCGCCAGCGGTATGCCGCTGGGGGCCTTCATCGCCCGCGAGTCGCTCATGACGAAGTGGGGCCCCGGCGCCCACGGCACGACGTACGGCGGCAACCCGCTGGCCTGCGCCGCATCTCTGGAGACGATCAAGCTGCTCGAAGGCGGGCTCATGGCCAACGCCAAGGCGCGCGGCGACGAGCTGCTGGCCGGGCTGCGGTCGCTCCAGTCGCGGTTCCCGTCCGTGGTGAAGGACGTGCGTGGGATCGGCCTGATGATCGGCGTGGAGTTCGACTCGCACGAACGAGCCGCGGCCGTCGAATGGAACTGCTTCCAGCGCGGCCTCCTGGTCCTGGAAGCCGGGCACACGGTGGTGCGCGTTTCGCCGCCGCTCGTCCTGACCGCCGCCGAGGCGGCCACGGGCCTGCGGATCTTCGGCGAGGCCGTCGCCGAGGCGGCGGCCAAGTAGGCCCTGTGCAGCCGCGGTGAAGCCGCGAATAATCCGCAGGTGAGCGCCGATGAGTAAGGTCACGTCGATGCGCGACGCCGTCGCCGAGGTCGTCCATGACGGCGACGTCGTCGCCATCGAAGGCTTCACTCATCTGATCTGCTTCGCCGCGGGCCACGAGATCATCCGTCAACGCAAGCGCGACCTGACCCTGGCACGCCTGACTCCGGACCTGATCTACGACCAGATGGTCGCGGCCGGAACCGCGCGCAAGCTCGTCTTCAGCTGGCTCGGCAACCCAGGTGTCGGCGGTCTGCACGCGATCCGGCGGCGGGTGGAAGATGACGATCCGGCGCCGCTCGAGCTGGAGGAGTACAGCCACTTCGGCATGGTCGGGCGATACACGGCGGGCGCTTCGAACCTGCCGTTCTTCCCGTTGCGTTCGTATTTCGAAACGGACCTGCCCAAGGCGAACCCGCTGATCCGGCCGATCAAGTCGCCCTACGGCGACGAAACGGTCTATGCCGTCCCGCCGCTCAAGCCGGACGTGACGGTCGTTCACGCCCAGCGGGCCGACGCCGAGGGCAACACCCAGATGTGGGGCTTGCTCGGCTGCCAGAAAGAGGCCGCTTTCGCCGCGAAGCGGGTCATCGTCGTCGTGGAGGAACTGGTCGACGAGGCCGTCATCCGCGCCGACCCCAACCGAACGGTGATCCCAGGCTTGATCGTGGACGCCGTCGTCGTTGAGCCGTGGGGCGCCCATCCCTCGTATGTCCAGGGCGGCTACGACCGCGACAACCATTTCTACCGCGACTGGGACGCGATCAGCCGGGAGGCGGCGAGCACGCAGGCCTGGCTGGACGAGTGGGTGTACGGCGTCTCGGGCCGCGCCGAGTACATAGAGAAACTGGGCCCTGAGAGGTTGGCATCCCTGCGGCCTTCGGGCGCCGCCCCGTCCGGCTCCGTCGACTACGGGATCTACCGATGAGCGAGCCGCGCCCGGCCGAGCGTTCGGCCCCGGAAACCCAGGCCTTCACCAAGTCCGAAATGATGATCGTGGCCGCGGCGCGCGAGCTGGCGGGGCAGCGCGTCTGCTTCGTCGGCGTCGGGCTGCCCAACATCGCGGTGAACCTGGCCCGCCTGACCGTTGCCCCGTCCCTGGAGCTCGTCTACGAGTCCGGGGCCTTCGGCGCGAAGCCGGCACGGCTGCCGCTCTCGATCGGCGACCCTACCATCGTCACCGGCGCCACCGCCGCGGTCTCGATGTTCGAATTGTTCAGCTTCTACCTGCAGGGCGGTTTGGTGGACGTCGGGTTCCTCGGCGCCGCCCAGATCGACCGCTTCGGCAACATCAACAGCACGGTCATCGGCGACTACGACCACCCCAGGACCCGGCTGCCGGGTTCGGGCGGGGCGTGCGAGATAGCCATCAATGCCCGCCAGGTCTTCGTGATCATGCGCCAGAGCAAGCGCTCGTTCGTCGATCGGATCGACTTCCGGACCTCGCCCGGCAACCTGGGCGGGGCGGAGACGGCGGCTCGAATCCGGCGCGAGGAGGGCTGGCTCGGCCGCGGGCCGTCGGTCGTCGTGACGGACCTGGGCATCTATCACTTCGACGATTCGGGCGAGATGCGCCTCGACTCGATCCATCCCGGCGCCACGCTCGACCAGGTGCGAGAAACGATCGGCTGGGAACCCAGGGTCGCGGTATCGCTGGCGGTGACTCCCGCGCCGACCGTGGAGGAACTGCGCCTCATCCGCGAACAGCTGGATCCGGACGGCGCCTACAGGAAATGAACTCAAGCGGCTCCTATACTGCTGGTGCGGCGCCGGGGGCGATGGTCAGAGGGGTCATCCAGGCGAGGCTCCGACCGCTCACCCTGCGATCGCCGAGGAGGAGTTGGTCTATGAGATCCTGTTTGCGAGTCCTAGCCATCACGGCGATGGTGGCCGGGCTATTTGTGTTTGTTGGTCCGAAGCCGGCATCCGCGACTGCATGCTCAGCAACCGCCCAGGGCTGGGTAAAGTTGAAGGCCAGCGTGACCTGGAATCGCTATTTCGAGATCTACAATCCGGGTGGCGGACCTCCAACCGAGACGTTTCTTGGAACATACGGTCCCTACGGGTCGACCTCGTCGGCAAGCTCGCCCCTGCGAGATGACTACCTGCTCACCCTCTGCGGTACAGGGAAATCCCCGTACACCTGGCAGGTAGTACCAAGCCAGTCCTACGTCGACCCATACTACGTGAACATGTCTTCGAGTCTGAGCGCCACGGACAACCCGGCCTTCGGGATGGTTTCGCATCAAGTCAACTCGAATTCTCTTGTCATATACCCGACTCTTTGCAAGCGGGATGATGGAGGTGGACTCGTCTCCGCCGTGTTGTCCTTGCCGTTCCCCGGGGTGCCCTACTGGTTCTCTGTTCTCGGGTACCTGATAGGGTCGAACCCCGTGCCTGCCAGTACTCATTGCGACAAGCTAGGATCGGTGACCTTTCCGCTGACGCTCAGTGCGTCGGGGGCGGGAATAACCGGGGGGACTCTCATCTACTACCGCTATCCGCCGGCCGGTGCGTACAGCATCTGCACGGCTCCCGCAACATGCAAGTTCATCGATGAATACGTTTGGCACTTCGCCTAGGGAACTTTCGAACCACCAGAACTGGAGTCCCCGAAGGCACGTGCCTTCGGGGACTCCTTCCTCCATTCCGGACGGGTTGACTGGTCAGGAGCCAGGGCGAGGGTCGACCTAGTGCCGCGTCGCCTCGACCGTGCCTCGCACCACCATGACGGGGCAGTGGGCGTGGCGGACGACGAAGTCCGAGACGGATCCGATGAAGAACCGGCTGACGCCGCTGCGTCCGTGCGAGCCGACGACGATCAGGTCAGCGTTCTCCGAGTCGGCGGCGGCAACGATCGCCTCGCCCGGTTCGCCTTCCCACACCAGGAACGTTGCGTCCGCGCCGGCCGCCTTGGCGCGCTGGACGATCGCCTGGGCCTTGGTCGTCAGCGATGCGCGCGAATCCGCCGGGCCGCCGGCTTCGACCGCGGCTTCGGACGGACGTGACGCGGCGCTGAGGACGCTGACGACGAGCAGTCGTGCGCCGAGCTGGACGGCCAGATCGATTGCGTCCTCGCTGGCGCATTCCGACGCGGGCGAGCCGTCGGTTGCGAGCAGAATCGTTTCGATGTGGGACATGATCCTGTCAGTCCGGCCGATGCGGGAGTGCTGCCGGTTTTCCTGCTCGGCAAGGGTGGGCGCGGCCCAAGTGAGGGCCAAGTGACCTCCGGCCCGTTCCGGCGGGTAGCACGGCCTCACGTCGGAGCGAGGGCAGAGCGGCCTGCGTGGAACTCCCTGGCGGCGTATCTAGGTCACAGTCGCCCGACGGGCTCCATCCAAGCGGCCATGTCCCTAGGTGCCGTCGTCGGATCCCGCCGGTCCAAGATTGAACGATTCCGGGCGCCCGGCCGTTATAAGCACGACGATGGAAAGCCGAGGTAGAAGTCTGATTGCCGATGCTCCGGTCGCGACGCTGAGCGACGATGATCTAGTCGAGTTGCTCGCGTCCCAGACTCCTGAGGCGCATCGCCTTGCGGCGTCGATCCTGCGGGACCCGATCGCCGCCGAGGACGCCGTCCAGGACGCGGCCATGGCCGCCTGGAATGGCCGACGGAAGCTTCGACACGCCGACAACCCGACGGCATGGTTCGCCGCGATCGTCGTAAATGTCTGCCGCGACGAGCTTCGGCGCCGCAGCAAGAGGTGGAGGCTGCCGGAGCCGCCCGCGTCCATGACCTTTGGATCACCAGACCAGCTGGCGGTCAGCGACGAGATCGGACGCGCAGTGACTTGGCTGTCAGCCGACGAGCAGCTCATCATCGCCCTCCGCTACGGGCGCGACCTGACCGTGCCCCAGATCGCAGCTCACACCGGGCTACGGGAGGGTACGGTCAAATCAAGGCTTCATCACTCGCTCGAACACCTTCGTTCCGCGATGGCGGCCGAGCGTCGGGTCGAGGAATCCAGACGATGAATGACACCGACTTGGAGCAAGGGCTGCGCGAGCACTTCCGGCTGTTCGCTCCGACGGATTCGGATCACGCGACGAAGCTCGTAATCTCGTCGCTCCGGGCGCGGCGAGGCGCGCCGCTGGGATCCCGGCGGGAGCCGCAGCGACGGCGAACCTCGACGCACGAGACTCGAGTGCGCCCTTCGACGCTGGCAGGCATAGCGGCGGCACTGACCGTCGCGCTCGTCGCCGGTTTCGGGTTCGCGGTCTGGCGCACCGGGCTGAATGGCGGTCTGCCGGGCGGCGCGGCATCTCCATCCGCCACGGGATCGGCCATTGGTTCGACCACCAGCGCAAGCGCGACTCCGACGGCTCAGCCGAGCCCCACCCTGCGGGTTGCCACCAGGTTGAAGCCAGCGCACGAATTCAGCCCAACCGCGTCGATGAACGGCCGGTACACGACGGCAACCCTGCTGCAGGACGGCCGCGTCCTCATGACCGGCGACTACACGAGAACGACGGTCGGCGGCCTTACTGTGGCGATCTACTCGCGCTCGGCCGAGCTCTACGACCCCGCCACGGACACATTCACCCCTACCGGCTCAATGGTTGAAGCTCGGGCAGGCGCAAGCGTCACGGCCCTGCGAGACGGTCGGGTACTTTTCGCCGGAGGAATGAACTTCGCCAGCGACGGCGGTCAACTCGTCTCGACGCAATTCGCGACGGCGGAGTTGTACGACCCCAAGACCGGGCAGTTCAGCTTCGCCGGATCGATGAGCCATGCCCGCTACGATCATGCGGCCGCGCTGCTGGCCGACGGTGAGGTCCTGATCGCCGGCGGAGGCGGGACCCAGGAGTCCGGGCTGGACGGAACGGCCGAGCTCTATGAGCCCAAAACCGGAACGTTCAGGACCACGGGTTCCATGGTCATGCCGCGCACTCAGTCGACGGCGACGCCGCTCATGGACGGTCGCGTCCTCATCACCGGTGGCCTCCAAATCGGCAGCCAGGAGGCAGCGGCCCAGGCCGAGCTATACGATCCGGCGACCGGGAGGTTCAGTCCCACGGGGTCCATGACTACCGTGCGCTCGGGCGCCACCGTCACCTTGCTCAGGAACGGTAAGGTCCTGATCGCCGGCGGGGCGCCGAGCACCGGTCCGCTAGCAACGGCGGAGTCGTACGATCCGAAGACCGGGCAGTTCAGCCCGACCGGATCGATGATCGCGTCTCGTGACGGCCACACCGCCGCGCTTCTCTACGATGGCCGGGTCTTGATCGCGGGCGGTTGGACTTCCGACGGAGTCGGCGACGTGGGCCAGAACCTTGCGAGGACGCGGCCAGACGGGGCCAAGACCAGCCTCGCCACGTCGGCCAGCTGCCAGCGAGTCGCCGCCGGCCGTCGCCTGTCGACCGCGGCTGGCTACGACAGCCCGTTAAGCGCATCGTCCGTCGGCTCGGCCATCCTCGGGGCGGTCGCCCCGTCAACCCAGCTCACCTCGGTCGAGTTGTACGATCCCGAGACCGGCACGTTCAGCTCAACTGGGTCGATGGGAACGATGCGCACTCTCCCAACCACAACGGCACTGCTTGACGGGCGCGTTCTATTCGCCGGAGGCGATTCGCCAGACGGCACCTCAGCCGAGTTGTACCAGCCATAGGACGGCGGCGCCGTGGTCCCACGATGTCCTTCGGCCGCCAGATCCGGCGCTACACCCGAAGCCGAGAACGGCGCGCGAACGGGAGGCCTGCTAGTCTGCCGACGATGAGCGCCCCGCATTCGACGCCGAACGCGAGCCGGGATTCGACCGGCTTGCTCGGTCTGCGCGAGATGTCCGAAGCCCTCGAAGGCTGGCGAACCGATCCGGGTCCCGAGGGCCGCGCCCAGCTGGCGATTGCCTTCGGCAGCGTCGTCGCCAGCTCCGGGCTCGGCGGTGGGCATCTGCACCTGGACGCGCCTCCGCTGACGGAGGTCGAGCTTCGGGCCGGCAGCCTCCTCGACGAAGCGGCCGAGACCGCCGGCCTGCGGATCTACCACCTGCGCTTCGGCGATCGCGTTACGGCGACGCTGCGACTGGACGCTCCGCCGGCGGCGGTCTTCTCCGTCGACGAATGTGCCCGGGGCCTGGAAATCGTGATCGGCTCGGCCTGGTCGCGGGCTCGTGCCGGGCAGGCCTCCGACGAGCTGGCGGCGCTCGCCGCCGCTACCCGCGGGATCGCCGGCGTCCTGGATCTGGACCGCGTCCTGCAGCTCATCACCGACCGCGTCCGCGAGCTGGCTCACGCTCAATACGCCGCCCTGGGCATCGTGGACCAGGACTTCGGCATCGAGCGATTCATAACCAGCGGCATCAGCCGAACCGATCGCGAGCGGATCGGGCCGTCGCCACACGGCCTTGGGCTCCTGGGGGTCATCGCCCGAGAGTCCCATCCCGTCCGGGTCCACGACATCGCCACGGACTCGCGCCGCAACGGCTTCCCGGCGAACCACCCGGCCATGCATTCGTTGCTGGGCGTCCCGATCGGGGCCAAGGGCCGGTCGATCGGTCGGCTGTACCTCACCAACAAGCTGCCGGGGGGCGACTTCACCGAAGACGACGAGCGGCTGGTCGAGATGTTCGCGCTCCATGCCGGAATCGCCATCGAGAACGCCCGCCTCCACGACCAGGTCCAGCGTCTGGCGATCGTCGAGGAGCGGGAGCGGATCGGCCGCGACCTGCACGACGGCATCATCCAGAGCATCTACGCCGTCGGCCTCTCGCTCGAGGACGTGCCCGAGCTCATGAGCGAAGAGCCCGACGAGGCTCGTGCCAGAGTCGAGCGGGCCATCGACTCGCTAGATCAATCGATCCGCGACATCCGCNNCCGCAACTTCATCTTCGGGCTCCGACCCGAGCTGCTCGAGCAGGCCGGTCTCGTCGGCGGCCTGGCGGCCCTCGCCGACGAGTTCCGCGTCAACAGCATGGTCGACGTCGACCTCGACACGGCCGACGCCGGCCAAACCGACCTGCCGCCCGACGTCACAGGCCAGCTCCTATCGATCGCCCGCGAGGCTCTCAGCAACATCGCCCGCCACTCAAAGGCGACCCGCGGCAGCGTGCGTGTAGAAACCAACGAAGGCGCGGTCAAGCTCACCATCAGCGATAACGGCGTGGGTTTCGACCCGACCGCGCCTCGCGGCGCCGGTCATCAGGGACTGCTCAACATGCGAGCCCGCGCCTCATCCCTTGGTGGTCGGGTCGACGTCGAAAGCAAATCCGGCACCGGCACGCGTATCATCGTTGACGTGCCCCGTCGCGACGCGACTGGGATCACGGATCGAGGAGAGGAATGACCGACCAGATCGAAGCACGTCCCCTGCGGCTTCTGGTGGTCGACGATCACGAGGTCGTTCGCCAGGGCCTGGTTTCGCTGCTGGAGCGGCGCGAGCATTTCCAGGTAGTCGCCGAAGCCGGCACTGCGGCGGAAGCCGTCGAGATGGCTCGC
>PMKV01000107.1 GCA_003157875.1 Chloroflexota bacterium | reverse complement strand
CGTCCGGATCACGGACTCCGCGCTCGTGGCCGCGGCTACGCTCTCGAATCGATACATCAGCGACCGCTTCCTCCCGGACAAGGCGATCGACCTGGTCGACGAAGCGGCCAGCCGGATGCGGATGGAGATCGACTCGATGCCGGTCGAGCTGGACGAGCTCGAGCGCCGGCGTATTCAGCTGGAGATCGAGCGCCAGGCGCTGCGCAAGGAGACCGACGACGCGTCGAAAGCTCGCCTCGAGATCCTCGAGCGCGAGCTGGCCGAGACCGGTGAGCAAGCCGGCGCGATGAAGGCTCGCTGGGGCACCGAGAAGGCCGCGATCGGCGCCGTTCGAGCGACCAAGGCCGAGATCGAGGCGCTTCAGGTTCGAATCGACCAGGCCGAGCGCGAGGCCGACTTCGGCACCGCCGCCCAGCTCAAGTACGGCAAGCTGCCCGAGCTGCAGACCCGCATGAAGGAGCAGGCGGCGAGTATCGCCGCCCTCAACGGTCCGGATCGGCTGCTCAAGGAAGAGGTCACCGCGGACGACATCGCCGAGATCGTGGCCGCCTGGACCGGCGTGCCGGTGACCAAGCTCCTCGAGGGCGAGTCGTCCAAGCTCGTCCAGATGGAAGACCGGCTCCACGAGCGCGTGGTCGGCCAGGACGAGGCGCTCCAGGCCGTCTCGGACGCCGTCCGCCGCGCCCGCGCCGGCCTCAAGGACCCGCGCCGGCCGATCGGCTCGTTCCTGTTCCTGGGCCCAACCGGCGTCGGCAAGACCGAGCTGGCCCGGGCGCTGGCGGAGTTCCTATTCGACGACGACTCGGCCATGGTCNNGGCGGCCAGCTGACCGAGGCGATTCGGCGCCGGCCGTACCAGGTCGTCCTGCTCGACGAGATCGAGAAGGCCCACCCCGACGTCTTCAACATCCTGCTCCAGGTTCTCGACGACGGCCGCCTNNTCCTGATCATGACCAGCAACGTGGGATCGCAGTACATCTCCGCCTTCACCGAACGCGGCGACGCCGGCGATGCAACGGCCTACGAGGACATGAAGAACCAGATCAACGAGTCGCTGCGGGTCCAGTTCCGACCGGAGTTCCTCAACCGGATCGACGAGGTCATCGTCTTCCACGCCCTCAACGACGCCGATCTGGCGGCCATCGTGGAGCTGCTGCTGGCCGACCTGCAGCGGCGGCTGACCGAGCAGGAGATCAACCTCGAGCTGACGCCGGCGGCGAAGTCGCTGATCGTGCGCGAAGGCACGGACTCTGCCTACGGGGCGCGGCCGTTGAAGCGGACCATCCAGCGTCTCGTGGAGAACCCGCTGGCTCGGGCCATTCTGCGCGGCGAGTTCAAGCCGGGGACGACGGTCGTCGGCGACGCCGACGCGATCGGCGGCGTGCTGGTCTTCCGGTCCGGCGACTCGACGGTGGTGGCCGATGCCGGCCAGCGCCGCGACGCCCGAACCCGCGGCTCGAAGGCGCCCGCCGGTGCCGCCGCCGGCGCCTCGCCCATCGACGCGGCCGTGGACCGCATCTGGACGCCCAACAAGGCGGAGAAGGGCCCCAAGCGGGTCAACTAAAGGCGAAGGGGAGGGTTCCGCGGCCACTTGCGTCGGTGCACAGGGCCCGGGGTCGCTCCGGCGTGGCGGACTTGCGTCAGATGCATACATCCGACCGGCGGACGCTCGAGGGACCGTCATCCGTGTCGACTCCATGCACGAGGTACACGATTCCCACCGCGCACGGGCGCATGGTGGTCCAAGTCGGCCTCGCCTGACAGAAAGCTCCAGGCAATACCTGGAGACTGGCTCGACCGGCCAGCCGAACGCGGGCCGGTCGCGAGTCTGCACTCCATGCACGACGAGAGGTGCCGCAGGCCCCGCTCGGCGGAGTTGGCGCATATCGTGCACAGAATCGCAGGCGGCGGGCATGAGGACACCACGACGGGGCCGACACGCCTAGCATCAGCGTTGGATTTGCCGCGGGAAGTGTGCGTGGGATTGTTTCGGAGGCCTGTTGAAGTTCGACCTGGTTCGAGAGCGAGTTGCGGGGATGCCACGGGAGCTGCCCGCGGCGCCGGCGATTCTGACGCCGATCCGGATCGACTCGCCGGAGGCATTCCTGCCGATCGACGCGGGGCGGCGGGGGCGGCCGGCCGCCGTTCTGGTGCTGCTCTTCCCCGACTCCGAGGGCCAGGCTCGGGTGCTGCTGACGGCCCGGGCGCCCCACGGCATCGGCCATCCCGGCGAGGTCAGCTTCCCGGGCGGATCGGCCGAGGCGGATGACGTCGACCCGATCGAGACCGCGCTGCGCGAGGCCGCCGAGGAGGTGGGCCTCGATCCGGCGGCCTGCGGGCTGCGCGTAACCGGGGCGCTCGAGACCTTCGCCCTGACCGTATCCGGGTTTCGCATCACCCCGGTCGTGGCCGTGGCGGAGCGCCGGCCGGAGACCCGCCCCGCGCCGGCGGAAGTAGCCCGCATCATCGAGGCGCCCGTCGAGGCCTTCCTTCCCGACGCCCCGGTCGAGCTCGAGGAGCGCGTCATCCGCGAGCGGCTGATCCGCTACGGCCTCTACCCCGTGGCGGGCGAGCGGATCTGGGGCGCCACGGCCCGAATGCTGGGCCAGCTCGGCGCACAGCTGGCGGGCAAGCCGGCGAGCGAAGGGCCGGCGACGGAGCCGCCCGATCGACCGGCAGCCGCCCCGGCCGAGCCCGAAGCAGCGGAGCCGACCGTTCGACCGGCCGGCGACGCCGACGGCCCGGCGATCGACGCCTTCCTCGAGGCGCTCTCCCCGGAGCTTGCCCAGACCCTCCCGCCGGCCTCCCAGCTGTACCTCGCCGAAGCGTCCGGCCGGCTCGCCGGTCTGGCCGGCTGGGCACTGTGGGATCGGCAGCGGACGGCCGGCGACCCTCGCGGCTTCGACGGCCTCACTCTCCCGGACGGCGACCGCGCCGCCGAGCTGACGCTCCTGGCCGTGGCCCCGCTCCTGCGCAGCAAGGGCATCGGCCGGCGTCTTACGAACGCGGTCGCGGAGGCCGCGGAGGCCGCCGGGAGCACCCGCCTGCTTGCCTGGACGCTCGCCGACTCGGACATCCACTCGTCGTCGATCGCGGCCCGCGCCTTCTTCCGGGCCAATGGATTCGCCGATCTGGCGGTCGACCGGAGGGTCCAGGCCCGCGGCGAGGACCGCCTGCTGATATCGCGCCCCGGCAATCGGAACGCTGACACACGCTGAGACCTCAGTGACATATCTTCCTCGCGTGGCAACTTTCGCGTTGCGAGAAAGGCCACCCAGGAGGAGACAAGTCGTGGACTTTCTGATGCGCAAGATGACCGGCATCGAGGGCCCGATCAAGAACGGCGTTCCCAGTGACGCCCTCATCGAGGGCATTTCCGACACCGGCACAACTATCAGCTCGCCGTCCGTCGGGCCTGAGGCACCGGTCTACGAGCTGACGCTCCAGGTCACCCCGATCGGCGGCGCCGGCGCGCCGTTCGAGGCGGTGGTCAAGGCCGCGATCCCGCGGCTCTACATCCCGATGGTCCTGCCCGGCGCCCGGATCGGCGTGATGATCGACCCGCTCAACCCGACGAAGGTATCGCCGGACTTCAGCCGCATCGGCGCGGCCGCGGCACCGGCGGGCATGCCGGGCGCCGTCAACATGACCGCGGCCGGTCCGGGCGGCTTCAACATGAACTTCGACGCGAGCGGCCAGCCCGGCGCGGGCCAGGTCGCGGCCGTGGCAACCGGAGTGCGAAGCGGCGAGGTCCAGACGATCAAGGGCAGCGCCGATCAGCTCCTGGCAACGGGCGCTCACGGCACGGCGACGGTCACCACCGCGATGCCGCTGGGCAAGACGGTCCGCGACATCAATCCGGCGGCCGACCCGTCGCGCCTGGACGACCCGGTCTGGATCTTTACAGTCGAAGTCACGCTGCCGGGCCAGGCCCCCTTCCCGGCCGTCTTCGGCCATCGCGTTCCGATCGCCAAGCTCGCGGCCGTCGCCCCCGGCGTGACGCTGTCGGTGGCCGTCAACGAGGCCAACAAGAACCAGGAAGTCGCCATCGACTGGGACAAGTCGCCGCTCGGCAGCTGACCCGCTCGGTTCGGGGGCGGCTCGACCGGAGCCGGATCGCTACCAGGGCTCGCCTTCGGGCGAGTCGCGATCCGGTGGCGGCGCCTCGGGCTTCGGTGCGAGGGCGCCGCCGGCCCGCAGAGCGTCGGCTCGGGGATCCATCGGGGGCTCGGCTGCGTCCCCGGCTGCGGGCTCGGCGGTACCGCCGGCTTCGGCCTGGCGGCCCGACGTGAGTAGCGGCACGGCCGCATCGTCGGCCGCGGCGAACTCCACGACGATGGCCCGCATCGGAGTCAGCTCCGTCCAGGCCCCGTGGACCACGTTGGGCGGCCAGACGATGGCGTCGCCGGCGGCCACGCGCGCCTGTTCGTCGCCAACCTGGACGAATCCGCCACCCTCGATCACCAGGAAGTAGGCCAGATTCGGGTTGGCGTGGGGCGCGATCGACGCCCTCGGCTTCAGAGCGATCTCGGCCAGCACGCCCCGTTCGTCGCCGTGCAACGGGGTCGCCTCCACGCCGTGCGTGCCCGGCGGGCCGTCGGCGCGGCGGTGGCCTATACCGAAGCGACGTATCTCCACGACACTAGAGCGCTTGGCCCGCCGCGGCGGTGCGCTTCGCTCTCGATCCGCGGGTTACCGGCGGCGGCGCTTCGGCTTGGCGGCCGCCTTGGCCCGGATCGTCGTATCGGGGTGAGAGGTCTTGGAGCGCTGGAAGTAGCGCTGGCGTGCGAGTCGCTCCTCATAGGCCCGGATCAGCGGCGGGAAATGGAGGAACCTGATCCAGATGAACAGGACCGCCCCACCGATCGCCGTCGGCGCGACGAAGATGAAGTCGAAGTTGAAGACGGTGAACATCAGGATGAGCGAGAAGACGCCGACCGACGTCCACAGCAGCCATTCGTTCAGATCCAGGAAGACCGAGTAGGCGTGCAGACGCCTGCCCTGGAAGTTGTAGAAGAAGATCCCGACCACGAGCAGCGTCAGCGACACCTGCCATGCGGGGTCCCAGATCAGCGGGAAGTTCTGATGATTGAAGGCGATGAGCAGAGTGTCAATTTGGTTCCACGGGCCGTTCACGCGGACCCTCCGAGTGTTCAGTCAATTTGGCGGTCGATCGACCTGGATAGGCGGTCGTCAGCGACGCCGGGACCGGCTTCGGCGCGGATGCCGAAACGCGGCCACCGAAGCGTGCGCCTTCTGCGCCTGCGGTTTCGCGTCTGCGGAGTATGCCATGGTCGGGCGCTATACTCGGCCCAATCCGGCATTCTGGACTTGACGGAGCCCCGCGCGTGGCCGGGGAGACGGTTCTGGGGCCACGAATCGGCGGCCCCGGCGAGCTTCCGAGCCGGACCTCGGGCAGTTGGGAGGTACGCCTGGTGCGAGCCTTGCTCTCGGTGGCGGACCGGGAGGGCATCGTTCCCTTCGCGCGCGACCTGCTCGCCCTCGGCGTCGAGGTCATCGCCACCGACGGCACTCGTGAAGCTCTCGCAGCCGAGGGCATCGAAGTCCGATCCGTCTCCGAGCTGACCGGATCCGAGCCGATCGCCGGGGGCCAGGTCAAGACGCTCCACCCCGCCATCTACGCGGGCATCCTGGCCCGACGAGACCAGCCCGACCAGCTGGCCGAGCTCGAGGCCCAGAAGATCGGGCTGATCGACATCGTGGCGGTGAACGTCAGCCGCTTCGCTCCGCAGGTGGGCGCCCGTCTCGTGGCCATCGACGAAGCCGTCGAGATGATCGACATCGGCGGCGCGGCGCTCCTGGCCGCGGCCGCGCGCAACTTCGCCGGTGTTGCCGCCGTCGCCAACCCCGCTCGATACGCCGCCGTCATCGCCGACATCCGCGGGCGCGGCGATGTCTCGGCCGAGTTGCGCCAGCGGCTGGCGGCCGAGGCATACGGCCTAGTGGCCGCCTACCACGCCGAGATCGCGGCCTACCTGTCCAACGCCGCCGGCGACGCCTTTCCCGGGCGCCTGGCGCTGGTCCTCGAGAAGGTCGACGACCTTCGCTACGGCGAGAACCCGCCCCAGCGCGCCGCCTTCTACCGCGAGACGACTCACCGCGCGGGCACTCTGGCCGATGCCACTCAGCTCCAGGGATCGCGGCCGTCGTTCAACGACCTGCTGGACCTGGACGCCGCGTACGCCATCGCCACCGACTTCACCGCCCCGACGGTCACGATCGTCAAGCACACCGACCCGGTCGGTTTGGCTTCGGACGAGGAGCTGGTCGAAGCCTGCCGCAAGGCCCTCGAGACCGACTCGGTGTCGTGTTTCGGGGGGATCGTGGGCGTCAACCGCGAACTGGACGGCGCGACCGCCCGTGAGATCGCTTCCAACTCCTACGAGGCGGTGGTGGCGCCGTCGTTCAGCCAGTCCGCCGTCGGCATCCTTGCCCAGAAGCCGCAGATCGCGCTGCTGGCGGTTCCGCCCAACCCGATCGCCGGCCCGCGCGACTACGGCATCGCCAACCTCGACTTCAAGCGCATCGCCGGCGGCCTGCTCGTCGAGACCAAAGACGAACTGGGCCTCGACAAGACGCAGCTCCTGGTCGTGACCAAGCGGCGGCCTACGCTCGAGGAACTGACCGACCTGCTCTTCGCCTGGCGGGCGGTTCGCCATGTCCGCTCCAACTCGATCGTTCTGGCCCGCGGCGGCGCCACGGTCGGGATCGGCGCGGCCCAGGCGAGCCGCCAGACGGCGGTCGAGATCGCGCTCCGGCGAGCCGGCGATCGGGCCAAGTTGGCCGTCATGGCCAGCGACGCCTACTTCNNGAGATGGCGATCGAGGTCGCCGATCGACACCACATGGCCATGGTCTTCACCGGCAGGCGCCACTTCCGCCACTAGCCGCGGCGCGGCACACCGCGTCCGGCCCGGGTCAGGTGGTCGGCGTACCGGTCGCGAACCAGATGCGGGCGGGCACGGACTCGCTGGCTCCCGGATCCACGATGAGCAGTCCCTTCGACGACGGGATGATTTGGGCTTGATTCGAGAGCCCGGCGGGAGCCGCGCCCGAGCCCTGGACTTCCTGCCACGAAACGCCGCCGAACGATTCTCGGACCTGGCCGTCGGAACGATTGACCGCCGCCATAAGGCCGCCGAATGAACCGGCAAGCCAGGCCGGCGAGTTCGCGATCGACGCTGAGTCGCCCGCCCCGCCCTGGGTAAGCTGCCAGTGCGAGCCGTCGGTGGCAACCCACGACGACGGCACCTCGTCCTTCACGCTGAAGTCATACAGAGTCCCGCGGGGAACTGGTCTGTCGCTCCTGCGAACTCTATGTAGCCTCCGGCCACGAACCCCGAACCGATCGGGGCCACCCAATTGACCTGGGCGTTCCAGGCCTTTGGATCCGGCTCGGGCGATTCGCGCCGCCAATGCTGGCCATCGGGAGACGTGCAGAGAACGTCGTAGCCACCCTCTGTCTTGCACCTGGCGGCATAGCCGCCGGCCCCCGAGACGGCGTCCGACAGGTCGAGGCCGTCGAGGTCCGGGAGATCGGAGACCTGCCACCCGCGGCCGTCCGACGAAGTCCAGGCCATCGACTTCCGACCAAGACTCTCGTCCGCGTGGCTGCCGAAGAGCGTGAGCCGGTCCTGGCCGGCCACGAGTCCCCAGGCCCAGGCGTCTCGGAAGCTCGGCTCGCCCGTCGCGACATCATTCCAGTGGGTGCCGTCCGCGCTGATCTGCAGGTCCAGGCCATTCTGGGAATTGCTGGCCGCGACGAACCCGCCCTGCCACTGCGCCAGGAACGATTGGGCTGACAACGATGAGTCGCTCACGGGGCCAGACCACGCCAGCGACGCCCACGACGCGAGCGGCGGCGGCGTCCAGCCCGCGTTTGGACTGCTCCCGCCGCAACCTGCGACAACGGCCTGCGTGACCACCAGACCGACTAGAAGCCCAGCGGAGCGGCGCCCTATCGGCCGACGAACCAGCATTTCCCCTCCCTCGGCGGCCGGCTCCCAGGGCTCTGATCGAGGTCGCCCGGCCTCACCACCTAGATTACGCGGCACTCGCCCTCCGCGATCACTCGAACATCGGTGCCAGTGATCCGGTCCCGGCACGAGAGCGAATAGGTAGTTGGACAAACCGATCGGACCTGACGGACCGGTCGGTCGGTCGGAGGATTGGGAGCCCGGTTTTCCGGGTAGAGGGAAACGTGGCGGGCGACAGGTCGGAGCCCAGACGACCGACGAGGGGACTGTCGCCACGCCGCGTTGCTGTATCTGAGGGACGCGGCGCAGCCGCCCGGAGCCGGTTCGGCGGGCGTACGCTTTGCGCCTCCGCGTGAACCGAATGCGAGGTGGGTTGATGAGACGCGCGTTTTCGTTCGTCGCGGCCGCGATGCTACTGGCGGTCCTCCCACTGACCTTCTCCGGCTGCTGGGTCGCCTGCGGCTGCCTCGAGACGCCGGACCCCAACTGGACCCCCCTGCCGGTCCCGGCCGACGCCGCCGCCAGCGCCGCGGCAAAGCTCGCCGACGTGCCCGCAATGACGGTCACTCTGACGGACGGTCCGAACGCACGGCGCTTCTACATCGCCACGGCGCCCCAGACGATCGCGCTGATCGACGCGGTCGGGGGAATGGTGCTCGAGGTGGTATTCGAGGATCGGATGCCTGACGACGCGACCGAGTCGGTCACGACAGCGGATGCCAGAACCGCGGCCGAGGCTTTCATGCAGAAGGCAGGCCTCGCCCCGGACGGGCTCACGGAATCCGTTTCAACGATCCAGGCCGCCGGCGTGGCCGCCTACCAGGTGATCTGGACCGACCCGAGTGGTGTGAAGTCGCCGGAGTTCGAGGTCAGCGTCAACGCGGCCACCGGGTCCGTCTTCGCCTTCCTCGACGAGCGGATGCTGCTGAACATCACCGCCCCGGTCATCGGCTCCGGAAGGGCCACGCAGATAGCGATCGCGGCTTTCGGCGCAACCGGCGCCGCGGCCGGCTCGGCCGAGCTGTCGATCGACTTCACGGGCGGCTCCCAGGCCTCGATCTGGCGGATCCGGCTGAACGCCTCGGGCGGGACGGCGCCGGACGCCGAAGGGTCGACCCCTGTCGTCAGTGTCGACGCCGTCACGGGCAATGCCACCGTGGCAATACCGTAGCGGCGAGGTCTACACCACCCAGCGCCCAGAGGCCGGATCCCAGAAGCCGATCGGGCGGACGGCCGAGGCGCCCTCGATCGATTCCCGGCGGGCCCGCGCTTCCGCGACCGACTCGACCCAGCCGGGCGGGACCAGGTCCGGGGCCAGATCAGCGAGCGGAGCCAGGACGAAGAGGCGGCGACCGACCTCCGGATGCGGGACTTCGAGCAGACGCGTGGCCTTGGCCGGATCCGGCGAGCGGCCCTCCTCCGGCCGTACCACCGCCATCCGCTCGTCGCCGAAGAGCAGCAGGTCGAGGTCCAGCTCGCGCGGTCCGTAACGGTACCGATCCCGCCGGCCGAAGGCCCGCTCGATCGATTTGAGGGCGAGCAACAGCGCGATCGGGCCGGTCTCGCCGCCTGGGCCGGCCGGCACATCGAGGGCGACGGCGGCGTTGTGGAAATCGGGCTGGTCCGAGACTTCGACGGGAGCGGTGATGTACAGCCGCGAAACACCGGCCAGTGTCGCGCCCGGCAGCGCACCCAGGGCGTGGACCGCACCGGTGAGGGTGGCCACGGCATCGCCGATGTTCGCCCCGAGTCCGACGTATGCCCGAACCGTGCCCATTGGCTGCTCCAGTCTGCGATGCGGCGGCGGCGCGCGGTCGCCTCGTCACGGAGCTGCGCGGCTAGACTCCGCTCGTGCGCCCCGTGCTCGTCCTCATTTTCCACGCCACGGCCACGGCTGATGCCGGACCGCTGACTCGCGCGCTCGCAGAAGCACGCGCTGCGCTCGCGAAGCGGCAGTGTGAGGCATTCCTCGCGGCGGGGGCCGACATGACGGAGGTCGTGGCGGGGCCGCCGGACGGGCTCACGTTCGGCGAGCGGTTGGCGGCGACGATCAGAGCGAAAGTGGCTGACTGGGACCGCGGTGGGTCCAGAGGCGTCGGCCTCGGTAGCGAAGGCGGGTATGTCGTGCTCGACCACGGCGTGATCCTGCCGGGCGGCCTCGTCGTCCTGGGCTCCGGCAGCATCCCGCTGGCCCGGGCCGCGGACCTGCGGCGCTTCGTGGAAGTGGCCGCGGGGCCGGCGGGGCACGCGCTGGCGAACAACCGCTATTCGGCCGACGTGGTGGCGATCTCGCGGGCGGCCGATCTACAGGGTCTCCCGCCACTCCCCGTCGACAACGCCCTTCCCCGATGGCTGGAGGAGCGGGCCGGAGTGGCCGTCACGGACCTGCGCTCGCGCTGGCAGCTCGGCGTCGACATCGACACGCCGCTCGATCTGATCGCGCTGAACGATCCGGCGGGGCGCGATCTCGACGCGGCGGCGCCACTCATCGGAGAACGGCTGGCGGCACTGGCGGACGTTCTGACGAACCGCCGCGCCGAGCTGCTGATCGCGGGGCGCATTTCTGCCTCAACTCTGCGCTGGCTGGAAAGCGGCATCGCCTGCCGCGTCCGGGCCCTCGTCGAGGAGCGTGGCCTTCGAGCGGCGTCGCAGCTGGCCCAATCCGACGGCGTTGGGGCCACTGCCGGAGCCACTGCCGGAGCCACGTCCGGGGCCACGTCCGGGGCCACTCCAATTCGTCCCCCACGCTCCGTGCTCGGCGAGCTGCTCGACCGCGACGGCCCCGAGGCGCTCGCCCGAACCGTCGCCCGCCTGGCCGACGCCGCGGTCGTCGACACTCGCGTCCTGATGGCCCATCGCTGCGGCGCCGGGGAATCGGCCTGGCCCGCGTCCGAGGATCGCTTCGCCTCGGATCTCCTGCTGCCGGGGGCAATCGCCGATCCGTGGCTCCGCGCCCTGACCGAATCGGCCGTGGCGGCACCGAACGGCCACCCGGTCATCCTCGGCGGCCACACCATGGTGAACGGCGGACTCCGCCTGCTCGCGCAGCGAGCACGTGCGGGGGCTCGACGACGCCCGGGCTCCGACTTCCGCGGAGGTCGATCCCGATGACGCGCGAAGCGCCGTCTTCGGCCGACCATTCCCCGTCAGACCGTTCGTCGGTCGACCGGTCCGACGAACTCGCCTCTCGGATTCGCGCCGAGATCGAGTCGAGCCCGGGCCGCCGCATCGGTTTCGCTCGATACATGGAACGTGCCCTGTACGAGCCCGACCTCGGCTACTACCGCCAGCCCGCCGACCGTCCCACCGATGCCGGCGACTTCCTGACCGCGCCCGAGACCCACGCCATCTTCGGCTGGACCCTCGCCCGGCGGATCGAGGAGATGTGGGTCGAGCTCGGCCGCCCGCGTCCCTTCGCGCTGATCGAGTACGGCGCCGGCTCGGGCACGCTCGGGCTCTCGATCCTCGACGGCCTGCGCCGCCACGACGCGGCCGACCTGCTCGCCACCATCCGCTACGAGCCCGTCGAGTCGAACCCGAACCGCCTCATCGACCTCGAGGACCGATTTGGAAAGGCCGGCCTTGCCGGACTCCTGGCGGCCTCGGGCACTCCATGGAATCGGGCCGTGCCCGTCTCAGGCGTCATCCTTGCCAACGAGTTCCTCGACGCATTACCCGTTCACCGTTTCGTCGTCCGTGGCGGGGAGCTGATCGAGTTGTTCGTGACATGGCAAGAGGGCTTCGTCGAGGTCGAGGGCGAGCCGTCTTCGCCGGCACTCGCGGAACGGCTCGCCGAAGACGGGCTCGGCGTCGGTCAGCTCGCGGAGGGGCAGGTCGGCGAGATCTCCCTGGGCCTCGGGGAGTGGCTCGAGGAAGCCGCCGCGCGCCTCGACCGCGGCTACATCCTGGCCATCGACTACGGCTACGACGCCGCCGAGCTGTACGGCCCGCGCCGCCTCGCCGGCACGCTGCTCGGGTACCGCGGCCATCGCGTCGAGGAGAATCCGTTCGCCGCCCCGGGCCTGGTCGACCTCACCGCCCACGTGGACTTCACGGCCGTGGCGCAGCTCGCCGCCGGCCGCGGATTCCGGACCGTCTCGCTGACCACGCAGTCGGAGTTCCTCGTCGCCGCCGGTCTCGAGGCCGAGTTGCGGGTCCTGCAGGCCAGCCCGGACCTGACCCTCGCCGACTACACCCGCGCCCGCTCCGGCATCGTGCGCATGCTCGACCCCCGCCACATGGGCCGCTTCCGGGTGTTGACTCTCGAACGCGAAACCGGGTTGCGATACGGCGGGGCAACTCCAGACTCAGCTGGTAGCCGTCCTGGGGCACCGCCTCATCGGTCGTCCGGCGCGGGCCGATCGTTGACGGGATAGGCCCCACCGTCGCTTAGGAAGGCGGCCAGGTCGATGGCGATCCCCAGCAACATCCCTACATAGAACATAGAACAACGTGTTGTCGAACGCAGGGTCCGCTGGCAGGAGGATCGGGATGGCTGCTGCCGCGGTCGACAGCGCCCACGGTCGTGGAGGCAGGTCCTGGACGGATCTGAATCGATTGCGGGCGAGCACTGTCAACAGTGCCGCTCACACATCTACTTCTCCCAGCCGCTCCACCGCCATTGCATCCGGGTAGGCCCAATAACTAGGCCCACGCATGTTCGCCCAGAAGCAGTCAGCGCCGGCCGTGTCCCGCAGGCTCTTGCCCCGACGGCAGCTCAAGCCGGAGCGGCCGGCAAACCCCGCTCGATAGGGCACCTCCCGTATTGCCGGGCCACCCCGCCGGCGGGCAACCTGCGGTCGGAGCAGGGGCCCATGGCTTCTGTGGCCTGAGAGCGCAGTTCCAGTGTGCAACCGCCAGTCGCTACCCCACTGGCGGATCGGCCGGTTCCCGCGGGCGGCGCGTTACCCCCGAGCCGCCCGCAGCCGGCTTCCTAGCGAGCCGAGCCGGCCAGCGTAACCTCCACGCTGGCCAGGCCGGCCCCAGGCCCCTTCCCCGGCCCGCTCCCACCCGTCCGGCAACCCGTTCGGCTTTCGAGCGCGGGTCCATGCCGCCGTGGGAGGCCAGAGCGCGGCCCCCCTGGTAGACTCTCCCCTGGATTGCGAGGGAACGGGCATCGAACCCGGCCCCGCGATCGCCTGATTGAGCCTCGCGAACCGACGCCTGCGGACGTGCCGCCGCGGGCAATGGGTCTGCTGGAGAACGATGACCGGCATCTGGTACGTAGTCGGGTTGGCCGTCGCAGGGGTTTCTTTCGTCTTCCTTGTGATCGGCCTGGCCTGGCTCATCTCGCACCGCAACCGCGGCGATCGCCACAAGGGCATGCCCTACGAGAGCGGCATCGATACCTACGGCGACACCTGGGGCCGCGCCGGCATCTCCTTCTACGTCTACGCCCTGCTCTTCGTCGCCTTCGACGTCGAGGTGGTCTTCCTGTACCTGTGGGCGATCATCTTCCGCGACCTGCTCATCGGCGGACTCGTCAGCATGGGCACCTTCGTCGTCGTCCTGATGCTCGGCCTGGCCTACGCCTGGCGGAAGGGAGTGCTGACGTGGCGGTAGGCGATCGAGGGCGAGGTACCGGCGGGCAGGGGGGCGCGAAGGCGCCCGATCAGCGGCTGGCGCCCCGAACCCCCGGCGAGCTGACCGCGCCGATCGTCGTTCCCAACACCATGTGGCAGCCCGCCAACCCGCTCGCCTACGAAGGCGGCCGGCCGGCCGAGGTCACTCATCTCCGCGAATTCGGTTTGACCGATGCCGGGCGCCGCGACGACGCCCGGTGGGGAGCGCTCCAGGTCATTCCGACCAACGCGGACTACATCCTCGATCTCATCCGCGCCAACAGCCTCTGGCCGCTCCTGTCCGGCCTGGCCTGCTGCGCCTTCGAGATGATGTCGGGCGCCACCAGCAAGAACGACATGGACCGCTGGGGGATGTTCCCGTTCCGGGCCTCGCCGCGTCAGTCGGACGTGCTGATCGTCGCCGGCACCCTGACGACCAAGATGGCCGGCCCGCTGGTCCGGCTGTGGGAGCAGATGCCCGAACCCAAATGGTGTGTGGCTCTCGGCGACTGCACCGTGTCGGGCGGGCGCTATAAGCGCAGCTACTCCGTGGTCCAGGGAATCGACCGGGTCATGCCCGTGGACGTCTACATCCCCGGCTGCCCGCCGCGCCCCGAAGGTCTGATCTACGGCATGCTCCAGCTCGGCCAGCTCGTCAAGGACCGCCGCGGTCACTGGGACGAGCGCGAGATCGGGCCCACCGCCCCGGACGACATCTGACCGATGGATCGAACCCTCAAGGCCCGCCTCGAAGCCCGTGTGGGCGACTACCTGCGCGGCCCGGTCTACCAGCGCAACGACGAGACGGAAATCCGCGTCGAGCCCGGCAGCGTGCCGGAGGTGCTGACGATCCTGCACGACGCCCTTGATCTGCGGTTCGAGATACTGGCCGATCTCGCCGGAGTGGACACGGGCGAAGTGATGCAGGTCGTCTATCACCTGTGGAGCCCGATGAGCTCGGACTGGCTGCGCATCATCGCCGACGGGATCTCCCGCGACGATCCGCGCGCGCCCTCGGCCACTTTCCTGTGGATCGGCGCGGAGTGGCTCGAGCGCGAGGCCTACGACATGTACGGCATCGTCTTCGAGGGCAACCGCGACCTGCGCCGCATCTTCATGCCGCCCGACTACACCAGCTTCCCGCTCCGCAAGGACTTCCTCCTGCCCGACGACGCGTCCCGATCGCCGGGTGCCGGCGTCCGCCACGTCGAGCGGGCGGCCGCCCCGGCCGGTTTGGCCGACGATCCAGCGGCCGGCATCCGCCGGGCGCCGGCGAGCTGAGGATCACGATGCCTACCCGCCAGCCCGTCTCCCGCCCCGCCAAAGCCCGCGCCCGGGGCGCCGGTTCCACCGCGGCGCCCCAGCCCGGACCGCAGCCGCAGCCGTCGACGGATGACCCCCGAATCATGCTCGACCGCCAGATCGGAGGCCTGTTCGAGCCGATCCCGCCCTATCCGCCCCGAACCGAGCGCGAAGGCGAGTTCTACACCCTGCGCGACGGCGAGATGTTCCTCAACATCGGCCCGCACCATCCGGCCACGCACGGCGTCCTGCGCCTGGTCATGAAGCTCTCCGGCGAGCAGATCGTGGACGTCGACCCGGTACTCGGCTATCTCCACCGCGGCGTCGAGAAGATCTGCGAGAACTCGGACTACTACCACGTCATCGACCAGGTGGACCCGCTCGAGTACGTGAGCTCGCTCTTCCAGGAATGGGCCGCGGTGCTCTCGTTCGAGAAGCTGATGGAAGTCGGGGTGCCGCGCCGCGCCGAGTACATCCGCGTCCTCTCGGGCGAGCTGCTCCGCATCGCCAGCCACACCCTCTTCATGGGCTTCCTGGCCCTGGACCTGGGCGGCCTGACGCCGATCCTGTACAGCTTCATCGAGCGCGACGAGATCGTGGAGATGCTGGCGGCCCTGACCGGGGCGCGGATGCTCTTCAACTACTTCCGCACGGGCGGCGTCAACGGCGATCTCAACCACGAGTTCATGAGCCGCCTCGGCGACTGGATGAGCCGCGCCGCCAAGCAGACCGAGGCCCAGGCCGGGCTGCTCAACGAGAATGAGATCTTCGTCCGGCGGATGCGGGGTGTGGGCGTCATGGATCGGGCCATGGCCCTCCGCTACGGCGTCACGGGCGGGAACCTGCGCGCCTCCGGCGTGCCCTTCGATGTCCGGCGCGCCCATCCCTACAGCGTCTATCCGGAGCTCGAGTTCAACATCCCGACCCGCGACGAGGGCGACTCGCTGGCCCGCTACCTCATTCGGGTCGACGAGGTCCGCGAGTCGATCAAGATCATCGAC
>PMKV01000095.1 GCA_003157875.1 Chloroflexota bacterium | reverse complement strand
GGCGAAGGGCTCGGGCTGGGCGATGGACCCGCGCAAATGTCGACTGAGCCGCCCGTCGTCGACACCGGTATCTCGTTGCCGAAGACGATGTTGTTCGCGTCGATGTTGGGCCGCCCGTCGATCATGTCCGCGTCCGCAGGACCGACCGGCAGGCCCAGGTTGGAATGGCCGCAGGCGATCGCCTGGAAAGTGACGGTAAGGAAGGTCTGCGTCCCCGTGTCGACGTACTGCGGCGGCACGTAGAACGCCGCCAGCTGCTTGAGGGAGCCGCTGCCGTTGGCGGCGGCGATGTTCTTCGCCGTGCCTTGGGCCGTTGCAAACGATCCTGCCGTTCCTATGAAGACGTCAGATTGGCCCCAGAGGTTGCCCGGGGTCACCGACGTGATCTGCATCAGGTTCTTGTCGAAGGTGAGAGTCGCCTGCACGCCACTGGTCGGGATTGGCGCGTTCTCGAGCACATTGACACTGAACGTGGTGCCAATCGCGATGCCCGTCGAGCTGGCCGGGGAGACCCAGAGTGTGTTGGGCTGGGTTGGCCCTGGACTCGGACTTGCGCTCGGCCCTGGACTCGGACTCGGACTCGGACTGGGACTTGCGCTCGGACTGGGACTGGGCGATGGACTCGGGCAAGGGTTGACGACCGCGGCGCTGCTGAGGGTGATATTGGTTAGCGGAGCGCCGTAGGTGGCGCTGGTGCCGTCGTTCATGCCGCCGATGTTGGGGACGATGACCGGGGTGACGGTCACGTTGCCGCAGCCGATGACCTGGAAGGTCGCGCTGAAGATGCCGTGCTCGGCGCCGGCGGTCTCATTGCTGGAGCCGTCCACGTAGAACCAGCTGATGGTGGGGATAGTGCCGCTCGCGTTGGCGGCCGCGATGAAGGCAGTCATGCCGTTCGCACCCCCAGTGGGCCAACCCCCGTAAGCGACGCCGTTGGCGACTTCCGTCGCGTCCTTGGCGATGGCGGTCACCTGGAGGCGGGACTTGTCGAAGCTGAGGGCCGCGCCGGCGGCGCTGATGGCGACGGAGCCGTTGCCGGTCACGTTGACGGTGAAGGTGCTGCCGGTGGGCGAGATGGTGGTCGTAGCCGGGCTCACGCTGATCGAGTTGCCCGTGGCCAGAACAGGCGCGGCCACGGCGAACGCGCTGACCACGAGCAGGGCAGCGGCCACAAGCAGCGCCAAGCGCCTCGATGCTGAACCGCCGAAATGGATGGTCGGACTCACTGGCTCCTCCTTCTCACGCGCCCGGTGAAGCTGCGTGACGACCGGCCTTGAACTCGGCGACTGACGATCCGCGCCACAGTCTGGGTTTCAGGAGACAGCGGCAAGAAGTTCACCCGTGGGTCCCGCGATTCCGTGTCCGCACGATATCGGCCAATTGTGTTCGGACGGTTATCGCTCGGTTATCAGGCATGCCGAGACCGCATGATCGAGGGCCAGGCCATCGCAAGTCGGATGCCGGATTCTGGCTGCTCGCTGAGTCGCTTCTGGACGAAATCGGTCCAGGCCCGGGAGCCGCACGGCTTCAGGTTGCCGGCTGCAGGGGAAGTCGCCGCGTGACCGCCTCTGGCCGGTTGTTTCGCGCCTGTTCCGTCTATCAGAGAACCCGCCAGACGGGATCGCATGAAGCGGCAGAAGACCACAACCGTCCGTTAACCGAAACGGACTGACGTCCTTAATCACAAGCGGTTCTAATCCATTCTCAATCTCCGGTCGATTCGAACGCCAGTGGGCCCAAACTGACATGATCGATACCTCGCATCCCGCAATTCAACGACTCATCGATGTGGCCGCCCGAAAAGGGATTGAGCTGGACATCCGATACCTGGCACGCCCAGCGCACGGCGTCGATGAGACAGCCGCGGCATTGGATGCCGATGCCGGCCAGGTCGTGAAGTCCCTCGTCGTCGTCGCCGTTCGACCCGGGGGCCGGCTCGTCCCCCTGGTGTGCCTTGTGTCGGGTCGCAACTCGGTGGATCCGGCGCTGTTGAGCGCGGCCACAGGAGAGGTCGCCATCCGCCTTGCGAGAGCCGACGAGGCGCGTCAGCTTACTGAATGCTCGATCACCGACATGCCACCGTTTGGCTACGGTCGGGAGGTCCGCATACTGATGGACCAGGATCTGTGCGCGTACGAGTGGCTCTGGGCTGCCGCCGGTACCGATACCGCGATCCTGCGCGTCTCGCCGCGGACCCTTCGAATGCTGAGCAACGCGTTCGTCGGTCCGATTGCTGTCGACTCCAGGATCCCGGCGACGATCTCGACTGGAATCGCGCCAGGGCTACGGTTCAGACCGTCTCCGGCGCCCGGAAGGCGCGGGCGGGGCCGGTGGAGCGCTCACCGCGGGTCGGCGATTCCGGCCGGGTGAATGGCACTGGGCACGTGGCCGTGTAGCGTCGAGACGCGAGCTGGCTCGACCATAGATCACGAAACAACGTGTCGCGACAACAGGGGGTCAACACGGCGTTAAAAGAACCGCTCGACCATTCGCTGGGAACTGGAAATCGCGTTTGCTCAAGATGGTTGCCCAGAATTGAGGAGACACTACGTTGGCCAACGGAACCCGACGTCTCGGTGCAATCGCCATAGTGGCCGCGATTCTGGCTTCGGCATGTAGCTCGTCGTCCGCCACGCCTACGGCCGCGCCGCCCACGATAGCCCCCGCCCCGGCCTCGGGAGTCAATTGCGTGGCTGGTACGATCATCACCTCCGGCTCTACGGCGTTGCAGCCGCTGATCCAGGATGCCGCGACCGCCTATATGGGCCACTGCCCCGGCGCTACGATCACCGTCAACGGCGGCGGCTCCGGCACCGGCCTGAGCCAGGTTGCCCAGGGCTACGTCCAGATCGGCGAATCCGACGTTCTCGCCAACACCAAGCTGGCCACGCCAGACGCCGACAAGCTCGTCGACCATGTCGTCTGCCGCCAGGGCTGGATCGTCGTCACCAACAAGGACGTCACCGGCGTCACGAACCTGACGACTCAGCAGAACATCGACATCTGGACCGGCAAGGACACCAACTGGAGCCAGGTTGGCGGCCCCAACCTGCCGATCGTGCTCATCTTTCGACCGCAGTCGTCCGGCACCCGCGCAGTCTTCAGGAACATCGTCCTCGGCGGCCTCAATGAGTCGACGAGTGGCGGCCAGACCCTTACCGAAGACTCCAACGGCGCCGTCACTACGGCGATCGCGAAGACCGACGGGTCCGTCAGCGTCATCGGCTTCGCCTACTACAACGCCCCGGCCAACAAGCCGATTCTCAACGGCCTCCAGCTCGATGGCGCCGATGCCACGATCGCCAACGTGGGCAGCGGAACCTACAAGCTCGCCGCGGACGGCAATCTCTATACACTCGGCGAGGCCACCGGCCTGACCGCAGCTTTCCTGCAGTTCATGATGGGTCCGGAGGTCCAGGGAACGATCATCCCCAAGGACTCATACGGCCCCGTATCGAAGTAGGTCTCCGCACGGGCGGAGCTCCGGGTCGATTGCGTCGGCCGCCGCCTGGGATTGCGACGGTCATGCCGGCCGCACCGCCCAATGACCAAGTTCCGTTACATTTGCCGTGACGGCGGAAAACAGCAGACTACAGGAAGGTAGGGCGAATATGAACGCCGAGATCCTGGCCGAGTACAAGCGGCTGGCGGGCGAACTCAAGCGAAACCGTGAAGCTCTCGCGGGTCTTGTCGACCGCATCAAACAAGCCGACGGCTCGCTCAGACTGACGAAAGAAGCCGAGACCTCCTGGGATCGTCTCGACCGTGAATACACCCGAGACCGGAGAGCTCTGAAGAAGCTGGTTGCCAGCAAAGCGGCGGCCGCGAAGCCCGCGGCCGCGAAGCCCGCGGCCGCGAAGCCCGCGGCCGCGAAGCCAACGTCGAAGCCGGCAGCAGGCAAGCCACCCGTTGGCTGACCTTCCCGGTGGGCCGACTCACGAGCCAGGAAGCTCGGACGTACCTTTCGGGAGGCGGTCCGCCTGCGGCAGACGCCGGCCTCCAGGTCGATCGAGGTGTAGAGATGGACGGGCTCGACAAAGACGAGCGACAGGTTCAAGCACTGCGTGAGACGCTGCGGCTATACGCCGCTGCCGCCCAGGAGAGCGACGAGGCCGCGTCCAACGAAGAGCGGAACGAGGCTGAACGTAGAGCGGTCGGGCTGTCCAAGATAGCCAAAGCCATCCTCGCCACCGAGCTAGACGACTGACCGGGTCAGTTCGCACAGCTCCGCCGACAAGCGCGGACGGCGACTGCTCGCGCGATGCCGCGAGTCCCACCGACCGAGCGTCGCGACCCGGGCGTCACGCATATCTGGTGTGCCCAGTCGCTCGTTCGGGTCCGAACATAGGGTAGAAGACCAGGCGGTCCTCTTCGACTTCGATATTACAGATGTATTAGATCGACTCCGGCAAGAGGAAGTTCTACCCTAGGATGCCCGCACCACAACAGCAGGAGAGAAGCCGTGCCGAAGAAGTCAAGTCAGGCCTATGCCGCGCGCCTGGACATCGATTATCCGGACAGCCTCAACCGGGTATCGACGTTCTTCCGACCCATCCTGGTCATTCCGATCGGCATCATCCTGAGTCTTCTTTCCACGGGCCTCTGGTTCGCCACTTTGTTGATGCTCGTGTTCCGTATGAAGTACCCACGCTGGTGGTTCGATTTCGCGCGCGAACTGGCTCGTTTGACTACGCGCGTCGGCGCCTACGCGGCCCTGCTCACGGATACCTACCCGTCGACGACGAAGGACCAGGCGGTCCATCTGGAGATCGACTACCCGGATGCCGAGAAGGACCTGAACCGCTGGCTGCCGCTCGTGAAGTGGCTTCTGGCGATTCCCCACTACGTGATCCTCGTCATCCTGTGGTTCTTCGCGCTCTTCGCGATCGTCATCGCCTGGTTCGCCATCCTCATCACGGGACGATATCCAAGGGGCCTCTTCAACTACGTCGTCGGCGTCTTCCGCTGGTCAATCCGCGTCAGCGCCTACATGTACCTGCTGGCCACCGATCAGTACCCGCCGTTCAGCATGAACTGAGCGCTCTCAGGTGACCGCGGCAAAGCTCGCGATCGGCGCGCAAGGGATGTCAGGAGAATTCCGCCGCGGCCGAGGAAGTCAGCGCCGCCACTGAAGAGATGTCGCTGAAGAGGCCGACTCGCGTGTCGGCTCAATCTTGAGTCGGCGGAGTAGTTGGCCAAAGTGGGAGAGTCGTCCTTCAGTAGCCCCAGGCCACCGGAAATACTGCCCTGGTGAGACCTCGAAGCGTTTGGACTCGGCTCGGCGTGGCTTCCCAGAACTCGCGGATGGGCTTGTGGAAGGCCTCAGCATCGTCGGGCGTCGTGGCCGGCTTTGCTAGCGAAGTCCCGTTGCGTATTTCGCTGAATTCGCCTAGCCGTTCAGTCAAACGCCGATGTATGGTCCGGCTATGTACCGTCCGATAACACGGGCCTGGGACGATTATGCGTTGTGACCAGACCCGCCGCTTCGATGCAGGTCCGTCGGCTCCAGCAACGGCTGGAATCGCTCGAGATCGATGTTCGGCGCGGCCAGCGCTCCCGGCTGGCGACATGGAGACCTAGGTTGGTCGGATCTGCCTACGCCGGCAGTGCCTCGAACCTGGCTGCGTATCTCGCCTTCCGGCACCACGACATCCGGGACATTCAGGACGACCTCGGTGTTCTTGGTCTCTCGTCACTCGGTCGCACTGAGGCCCACGTTCGTTCCGGCATCGCAGCCGTTGAGGCTGCGCTCGGCGCATTCCTTGGCGACGCCGCATCCCTCGCGTGGGTCGCCCGGATTGGCCGGCTTCGTGAGGCGCAGGAGCGACTCGTCGCAGAGCGTGCGGCCGTGCTCCTGGGTCCGGAACGACCCGAGAGGCGGACCCGGGTCATGGTCACGTTGCCCGAGGAAGGCGTGACCGACACCGGGCTCGTCCGCGATCTCGTCGATCACGGCATGGACATCGCCCGCATCAATGCCGCGCACGACGGCCCCGACACCTGGCGCGCGATGGCCCTGGTGGTCCGGTCCGCCTCGCGCGATGCCGGGCGCGATTGCCGGATCCTTCTGGATCTGCCCGGACCTAAGATGAGGATTGGGCCTTTGCCGAGTGCGCCCGGTCGGCTTCGGCTCCGAGCGCCGAAAGACGAAAGCGGGCGGAACGTCTTCCTGCTCGACGGCTCCGGTGCTCCCGGCACGCCCAATGCTCCCGATGGGGGGCAGGCGCGCGTCGCGGTTGACGCCGCGTGGCTCGCGCGGCTCGAGGTGGGAGACCGGATCGCCTGCATCGACGCCAAGGGACGCGCGCGAACGCTGCAGGTCGACACGCGATCTGGCGACGAGGCGGTATCGGTTTCGACCAGGCGGGGAATCGCCCTAGTCGAGGGCACCGAACTCCTTCTCGTGCGCGAGAAACGAAAGAGAGGCGTCGGCCTCGTCGGGCCCTTCGAGCCGGCCCCGGGGAGCATCGCCGTCAAGGTCGGAGACGTGCTTCGCCTCCTCCCCTTTGAGCCGGTATCCACGCGAGATTCGGATGGCGAGCAAGCAGACGGTCCCTGGGTCGCTTGCCTCGAGGCCGGCGTACTCGAGGCGCTCCAGGTCGGCCACCACGTTGATATCGACGATGGCCACATCGTCACTCGGGTCGAGGCGGTCGATGCGAACGAAGCTCTCCTCCGCGTGCTCACCACGCGGCGACCCGAGGAACGCGTCCGCGCCGACCAGGGACTCAACTTCCCCAACTCGCCTATCCGCGGCGAGGGGTTCGGGCCGGACGACCTTCTCGCCCTGGACGTCGCGGCCGACATCGCCGACATCGTCGGGCTTTCCTTCGCCCAGACTCCCGAAGACGTAGACCGCCTGATCGAGGAGCTCGACGCGCGCGGAGCCCACGATATCGGCGTGATCGCCAAGATCGAGACCCAGAGCGGCATTGAGCGCCTGCCTGACATCATCGTCGCCGGGGCCTCGCGGCGGCCGTTTGGCGTGATGATCGCCCGGGGCGATCTCGCCATCGAGATCGGATATGAGCGGTTGGCCGAGATGCAGGAGGAATTGCTCTGGGTTTGTGAGGCTGCGCGCGTTCCGGTCATCTGGGCGACTCAGGTGCTGGAGTCGCTCGTGAAGACCGGGATCCCAACTCGCGCCGAACTGACCGACGCCGCGATGGGCGAGAGGGCCGAGTGCGTCATGCTCAACAAGGGACCGCACATCCTCGACGGTGTGGACACGCTGGCAGATGTCATCGTCCGAATGGAGACGCACCAGAGCAAGAAGACCTCACGGCTGCGTGCGCTCCAATCGTGGTGACGAGCCAGTGATCTCGGCCAGCCGAGCGCCTTCTGCTAGACGCTTCTGCCAGGCGGCACCACTCAATCAGGAACCTGGCGTTATGTCGAGAGACGATCCGCCGAACTTCTCGGCCAGGAAGCGTCCGTGTGCCTCCAACCTGTCGGTGTCGTGGGCGACCATGGCCTCGGCCACCTCGTGCATCTTCTCGTCCATCAGGTCAAGTTGATCGAGCAGCGTGTCGTGCGCGCTCTTGCGGCCGGCGAGGCTGCGGTCGCGATACATGCTGGGAAGCGCCAGGTAGCCGTTGAGGGCCTCGGGCAGGTACGACAGCGCCGTTTGGCGGATGAGATAGACGTTCGGGTCTGAAACCATCGAGTTCGCGGAGTTGCTGCCGGTCCCGCCCACGCCGCCGGCCGCGATGCCGTTGGCTGGCCCGCTCGCGGTCCCGTTTCCGGCACCGAGGGTGACCAGGATCGAGGCCTGGATGCTCGCCACCCTGGCGTATATGTCGGCCGGAACGCGGCCCTGGATCGAGCTCAGCAGGTTGTCGAGCGCCTTGCGGACGTCGCTCAGGCTCGCGGCCTGGTCGAGGTTGAGCCCAACGGTCTTCTCGCCTGGGACGAGCAGGGCGCCGATCAGGTACATCCCAACAGTGATCGGGAGCCACTGCAGCCCGTCGATCAGTCCGGAGAAGTGAAGCCCCAGCCCGACCAGCGCCAGCACGCAGCCGGCGATGTTCTTCCACGAGTAGAGGTATTCGGCGACCCGACGGCTCACTGGTAGCCCCGGATCTGCTTGAAGATCGAGTCGAGAGGCGTGGTCTGAGCGTCGAATACTGTGCCGCCGGTCGTGGACGCGATTGCCTTCATGTCGCTCACGGCGCCGTCGCCGAAGAGGATTGGGTAGACATGGACCGCCCGGACGTCGGCTGTGAGCGACTGGTAGTTGCTGGCGAAGTCGCCCGCGGCGGCGCCCGAGTTGTTCTCTCCGTCGGTCATCAGCACGATCGAATAGAGGCGGTTCGGATCCGTGGCTATCTCCTGCCCGACCGTCGAATAGGCCTGCTCTAGAGCCGAGTAGATGGCCGTGTTGCCGTCGGCGCTGAGGTTGTTGATGTAGTCGCGGATGGCCGACATGTCGGGCCCGTTGCTGTTGGTGTCATCGATCGTGAACGTCTTGACGTCGTTGACCTGAGTCGAGAATGTGATGAACGTGACTTCCTCGCGAGACCGGAAGCTCGAGAACTGGCCGGTCAACGTCTGGTCGCCGCCGGTCAGCTGAGTCAGGGCGTGCTTGAGGTTGTCGAGCCGTACGCCGTCCATCGATCCCGAAGTGTCGAGCACGAAGACCGCCGATGCCGGCTTGCGGACCACGTTCAGGTAGGTTGAGATGAGCGACTGGATCGTATCCAGTTTCGACGGAAAGTCGAGCGAGACGAGCGTCTGCGACGGGAACTTCGAGTCGAGCTTGATGCCGGGCACGGCGGGCCGGCGGCTGACGTCGCTCATGATGCGGCGCTGCTGCGCGGGATCGAGAAGCCAGGCCACGGCCTTGTTGTAGGCGTCCAGCTTGGCTTTGTTGAGCAGGATGAAGGGGTAGTCAGCGGTGACGATCCCTTCCTTCGGATAGATCAGCGTCAATGACTCGTGGAGCGTCCCGCCGGAGTTGAGCGACATCAGCACGGACTCGTAGTTGATAATCCCGTCCAGGGAGTCCTGCTGGCGGACGTAGTCGTCGGCGAGGAAGCCGGAGGAGCCGGCCGTCAGCGTCTGACCTTTGAAGAAGCTGGTCAGGGCCGCGGTGTCGATCTTGCCGGTGTCGATCGCGTCGGAGCTACCGGACAACGCCGTGGCGACTCCGATCAGCGCGCAGAAGCCGCTGTTTGAGGCGGCGGGGTTGGTCATGGCGAAGTGGAACGAGCCGTCGGCCGCTTTGGCCTCGATGTCCGCCCAGGTGACGTTGGGGTTGTTCGTCCAGCCGAAACGGTCGGCGACGGACTTCTTCACCCCGATCACTACCGGGCTGAGCATGATCTTGTTCGAGGCCACGATTCGCTTCGAGGAGTTGGGCAGTAGCCGCAGGTAGTTGCCCAGACTGAACCAGGCGGCGTCGGTCGCGGCTCCGCCGTCGATCGATTCGGCCCCGTCGAGGGAGCCGGTGTACGTGAGCGCGAGCGATACACCGGTCGCCTTCTGGAGGTCGTCGAGGATCGGCTGGACGTCCTTGACTTCGGAACCGGCGAGGACGGTGATGGTGTTAGGGTCGTCAGGGTTGACCGTCGAGGTCGAGCTGCCGCACGCGGCTGTGCCAACGGCGAGGGCAGCCGCGGCGAGAACAAGCCCCAGCCTGGCGGCGGTGCCGTGCATACGCATCGTCGTGGCTCGCTACTTCAGCGTCAGGCCGGATGCGTCGTCCGGGGCCTCGCCCTCCGGAGCCGCATCTCGAGAGTGGGCGCGATCGAGGTACGTCTGCGCCTTCTGGATCTGAGCCGTCAGCGCGTCGACGGTCTGGCTCATGTTGTCAAGGGCCTTGAGCTTGAAGTTGTCGATCTCGTCCATCGTGGCGTNNTTGTCGAAGGCGGTCTGCAGCTTCTGGAGGTCGATGGTCGAGCTCGCAGCTTGTTCGTTGATCGCCGTCGACTGCTGGCGCAGCATCGTAGAGGTGCTCTCGATCAGGTTCGACGTGGTCGTGTTGAGCGCCGTAATCTGATCGAGCACGAGCTTCTGGTCGACCAGCGCCTGCGCCACGATGACCGCCGTCCGCAGCGCCGAGATGGTCGTCGTGGTGGCGCGGTCCACGCCGCGGATCAGCTCCTGATTGTTACGGCGGATCACGTCGAGGGCAAGATATCCCTGGACGCTGACGGCCAGCTGAGTGGCCAGGTCCTGAGTCTTCTGGCGGACGTAGAAGAGCATGTCCTCCTGAAGGACCTTCGCCTGGGCCGGGTCGCTGGTCTGGATCTGGGCGATCCGCGCGCCCAAACCGGCGTCGAGCTTCTGCGCGAGATAGATGTACTGGCGCAGCCGCTCCATGATCGCCCACAGATTCGCCTTCTCCTGTTCGAGGTCGGCGTTGTCCTGCTGGAGCGTGTCCTGGCCGTGGTAGAGGCTGGTGATGATGGCGTTGATGTGGCTCTGGCTTGACTGGTACTTGCCGAAGTAGTCGCGCAGCCGGTCGCCGAACGGGATCAGGCCCAGTATCTTGTGGGCCGATAGTAGGTCGCCCTGGTGCGACGGGTCGAGGTCATCGATCTGGTGGCGCAGTTGGAGCAAGCCGGTCGAGACGGCCGAGGTGCCCGAGATGGCGCCGGTCTTCATGGCGGCCACGGGTCGATCGAGGAGCCGCGAGGAAACCTGGGCCGAAGCCTGGATGTCGTCGTCGCCGAGCTTGCGGATGTCGCTCATGCGGGCGTCGAACTTGGGGTCGTTGACGTCGAGGCCCTGGATGGCGTCGAGATAGCCCTTGGCCATGCCATCGAGCTTGTCCTGCGTCGCCGGGTCGAGCTTGACGGCCTGCTCCGCCTGGGGAGCGGCGACGGCGGCGACGGGCGCCGGCGGCACGAGCACGAGCGCGCTGCCCGGGTCAGAGACCGGCGCCGCCGGCGAAACCGCAACGCCGCCGGCGGCGGCCGATCCGGAATTCTGGTCGATCGAAAGCGAGTCGCTCACTGGGTCCTCCACAGAGTTTGGCAACGCATCGGTTGGTCAGTTAGGGGGTGCCGTACTGCTGCTCGAGGTTGGTGATCATCTTCTCGAGCGTTTCGTACGTGGGCGGGTCGATGACATTTACGAAGGTGGCCGGCACGCTCAGGTTGTGAGCCTTCACGAAGGTGTTGAAGCCGGCCGCGTCTATCGTCCGGAAACCGAACTCGGTCGCGAGCTGGCGCATGCCGGGGTCGTTGGTGAGGAAGTCGCCCAGACGCCGGGCGTTGTCGTTGAGGGCAACAAAGGTGTGCTTGGAGTAGATCGTCGGCTCGGGGTACATCAGCGCCATGTCCGAGGTGATGCTGCCGTCGTTGGCCGCCGCCCGGGCCACGAACTGCGACTCGTAGATCATCACCATCGGGCTCTTGCCCATGCCCTGGACGAGGTAGTCGTCGAAGGGCTCCTCGGAACTGCTGTCGACGAAGCCCTGCTTGAGGAAGAGGGGCGAGACGATCGGCATGACGTTTGCCACGTCGAGGTCGCTCTGGACGATGTTGTCGCTGTTGGCGCAATAGCTCGCCAGCGACAGGTACATCGCCGCGGAGTTGGAGGTTCGAGGATCCGTCGAAGTGATCAGGATGCTCTTGCTGACCGGGTAGGCGGTGTTGCCGGCAAGGTCCGTCCAGCGGGTGCCCTTCTGGGCCAGCTTGACGAATGCGTCCATGTCGAGCGCGACATAGCCGCTGCGCTGTTGGGCGACGCCGGCCTGCTCGAGCAGGCTGATGATCGGCTTCCAGGTGGCGATCGCCATCGGCGTGTAGAAGGGCTGGTACGTCGTGCTCCCGGCGTGGTCGGCCTTGATCTTCGATCCGGCCGGGATGCCGGCGGGGAAGGCGAAGTCCTGCTGCGACAGGTCCGCCTGGGCGATCTGGCGCGAGCCGGCCGTCTGGACGTCAACGATGAAGCCGCCCTTGAGCAGCGCGTCTTTCACGCTCTGGTCGGCGAAGAACGGCGCTTTCTCTGATCCGATCAGTCCGTGCAGCGTGACCACCTGCGGGGCCGGGCTGCCGGAGGAACCGCCGGCGTGAATGGAAGTGATAATGCCGAACCCGACACCCAGTATCAGCACGACGGCCAGCCCTATCGCGGCCAACCGCCGGGGCGCCATCTCCACTCTCCCGACTCCTCCCTGACAAGCATCATCAAGCCCGCGCCCCGGCGCGTGAACGGGGAACCGCCTGTCGGGATGTTGGAGAGGGTTTGTTAACGCTGTACTAACAACCGGCTTCGCCCCGATCCGTATCGCGGCTTGGGCGCGCGACGCTGTTCGGTTCGGCCGGCGCTGCGCTTCCTGTCCAAAAGGCCGCCCCGAACATGGCGACCGCGAACTGGAGTGGCGATTACCAGGAACCACGCTTTGCTGGAGTTCACGGGGTCTGCCACCGCCAGCCGCACGGCTGACAACCCAGAATAGGCTGCGGCGAGCTATGCGGGTGATCTCCGGTTCGCCCGAGGCAGGCCCTCGGTCGGACCCGTCCTCGGAATGGCGGCCGAGACAACAAGCGGGCCCGCGATGGGGACAAGCGTTACGTGGCAGCTCCATACGTGTTTCCCACGACAACGCCGCGTGGCAGAACCAAAATGGGGTAGCCCGGGGATGAGGCATTCCAGGCAACTACAGTCCAGGTCTTTCCGTCGTAGGAGACCCAGGCCTTGCCGTTGCTCTTGACGGCGAGAAAGACCTTGCCGTTGGAGGCGATGACTCCGTCAGGCCCTGCGCTGCATTCGCCTTGACCGCAGACCGTAACCCCCAGCGGCTCGAAGTTGTTGTCGCCCTTCCAGGTCTTGCCGCCATCGGTAGATAGGTCGAGACCAGTTCCACCCGGGATCTCTCTGCCGCTGGTTTGCGCAAGGATGCCGTCGCGGCCGAAGACGAGCGCGGTGGCATAGACCCAGTCTCCAGTGGACGTCCACGTCCGCCCGTCGTCGGACCACCACAGGCCGCCCACGCCTGAAGCTCCGGATCCAACGAGTTCCCGACTGCTCAGCCTGCCGGTCTCAGCGAAGGCATCGAGTTGAAATGCCGGCCCGTTCGAGAGGCCCCCGGTATAGCCGCCCATCACGAAGAAGCGGTTGTCCCCGGACTGGACCTGAGGACCGACGTCGTCCCAGGTGATGCCTCCCTGGATGGAAACCGGCGTCCAGTTGATGCCGTCGGTCGAGAATGCCACGAAGTACGCGCCGGTTGCGAACTTGCCGGTGCCGTCAAGTGTGTGACCAGTGGCGACGAGGCCGACGGAGGTGCCGGCGATGGAGTCCACGAACGCCAGACCGGACGGCGAGCCGAAGTTGCGCCATGCAACGCCGTCGAAGCTGGTCCAGACTATCTCTGAGGGAACCGCGGCGCTTGGGTCGCCCGCGACTGCCACGAGGCCAGCCGGAGCAACCGCCACAAGTACCTGCGGAGCAGTGATCGCCGTCACCTGCGTCCATGTCTGGCCATCGGCGGAAGTCCAGACGAAAGCGTCTGATCCTCCATTAGTCGTCCCGTACGCAACGAAGCCACCTCTCCACGAGAGGAGCCGGACGCCTGGGTCGGCAGTCACGAGTCGGCTGTCAGAGGAAAGCTGGCTCCACGCGAAACCCGTCCAATCCGACGTGGCG
Organism: Chloroflexota bacterium; assembly: GCA_003157875.1. GTDB lineage: Bacteria > Chloroflexota > Limnocylindria > Limnocylindrales > CSP1-4 > Fen-1039. The sequence continues at coordinate 5,968 of PMKV01000095.1, read as the reverse complement.
CCAGGCGTAGTGAATGAAGGGGCGGCAGGGCTGCGAGTCGGAGCAGAGGGCTCATTCGACGGTGAGATTCCAAAAGGGGAGGCAGACTCCGCTGGGCTCATCGAGGGGGAGAGCCCTGCCGCGCTGCAGCTGGCGACGAGACAAGCCATAGTAAGGACGACTGCCAAGCCCCGGACGCGGCCGAGGCGCGGTTCCTGATGCTGGGATGCGATAAGGCCCATGACATGCCCCCGTCTAGTGGCTGTTTGTCCTTGCTGAACGCCGCAGCGGCGATCCATCAGACGCCTGGTGAGCGGAATTGGTGCTCTGTCCCAAGTCCCCAAACAACAGGGTCGTGCGGCGTACGCTCGACGCGGCCGCATTGACGAAAGCCCAGCCCGAGCCGCATCTCGGCAACGTCGCAAGTCAGCCAGGACTTTGAGCCCGCACTCTAGCTGAGAGTTGGGAGCGTACGGTAAGCGGCCCGTTTGCGACCCTCATCAGGACTATTCGCCCCCAAATTTCGGACGGCCGGTGCCAAGGAAAGGTCAGCAAGCTGCCTCGTTGCCCTGGCAGCGATCTTCTCGCATATCCAGTCCCGCCTCCCGGGGACGAGGGTCCAGAAGGGGCTCACGTTCGGTCTGGTATTTGGCGGCCTCATGTTCGTCAGCTCGCCAGTGATGAGCCTCCTTTTCGGGTCGTCGCTGGGCGCCGAGCTGCGGGTTGGCGCGGTGGACGGCTTTGCGATCGCCGCGCTCGGCGTTCTGCTCGGCCGGTTCACCGCGACCGACGGTCCCGCTCGCCGGGAATCAGTAGCCGCGCTCGCGGCTCTCAGCGCTGGTGGTGGGATCGGTCTATGCCGCTATCCATCTGGCCTCATACGCCCTCGTTCCGTCGCTCTTCCCTTCCGATGCGGGACGAGGCCTCGAGACTGCCATCTGGATCGTTGCCGTGGGGATGTGAATCGGCGTGATGAACCGGCTGCTCCGCGATGCGTTCGTCGCTGGGTCGCGGCTTCGCCAGACCGCCTCGTTTGCGGTCGTGGGCTACGGTGTCTTCTGGATCGGCGCACGGGCTCCGAATTGCCTACGACAACGCGTGCTCATTGGGGCCGGCCGGTGTCGCCATGGCAAGCTCCGGCGGGGCCAGCAAGTCGCAAGCCACGAACAGATCGGCCGCAGCCACGTTCGTGGCAATCGGCACGTTGTGGACGTTGCAGACGCGCAGAACCGTCTGGATGTCGGGATCGTGGGGGTGCGATGTCAGTGGGTCGACCAGGAAGATGACAGCCTTCACCACGCCCTCGGCCACCATGGCCGCGATTTGAGCGTCACCGCCCTGTGGGCCCGACAGCATCTTCTGACACGGCAACCCGACCTTCTCGGTCAGGAGGTCGCCAGTCGTCGCGGTCGCCGCGAGGTCGAACTCGGCGAGCCGATCTCGATTGAAGGTGGCAAAGGCGACCATGTCCGCCTTACGGCCGTCGTGTGCGATGAGCGCGATCTTAGTTCTTCGTGCAGCCATAGATACCTCTGGGGCCGCCGAACGTGTTGTTGAGCTCAGGCGGCCCCACGAGGATAGGGTCTGAGCGCGGTCCCCAGATTAACGGCTAGTGCAGGTTTCGTTGTCCTTCTGCCTGTTTGGCCCAGTTCGCCATCCACCCAGGCCTGTGCTCCGATCAAGAGGGAGAGCCAAGGGGGAAGTTGGTCTACGTGCTCGGAATCGCCTGGCTGGTGACTCAGTTCGACGCCGCGTCGGTCCTTGGCCAGGGAGTTGCGTGGCTCATGCGCTCGGCTGCGAAGCGTCCGCCGCGGCCTGACCAGCGAATGCCGAGCGAGCCAAGTTCCGTGCTCTCATGCGAGCTCATCCCTGGAGGCCACTTGTTTGCTTGCCGGAGGCTGCCCCGGCGCTACCTCCAGGCCGAGCGGCCCTCAGTGCGCCGGGACTTGCTCCCGTCGGGCCTTTCGGGCAAGCTCGACGAACGGGCGCAGCCTCGTAGCTATCTCTGTCCGGGTTCGCCGGAACGCCTCGAGCCTCGCCCCGTCTGTGCCCTGCACTTCTGCCGGATCGTCGAGGCCCCAGTGCAGCGAGTTGTGCTCGCCGGGGAAGACCGGGCAGCTCTTGCGGGCCCGGTCGCAGACTGTGATCACGTAGTCGAACTGCTGGCCGACAAACTGAGCCACGGACTTGCTTACCGCGTGCGACCAGTCGAGCCCGAGCTCGCCCAGGACGGCAACCGTCTGCTCATTCACGGGACCGGGTTCGGTTCCGGCTGAGAAGACGGCGAAGTCTGAGCCGCCGAACTCGTTGAGCAGAGCTTCGGCGATCTGGCTGCGAGCGGAGTTGCCGGTGCAAACGAACAGGACATGGATCGGATCAGCCGCCATGACTCGGGTTGCCTTCCGGGCTCGGCCGGCTGCCTCGATCGTGGTCTCGAGGTCCGTCAACTCCGCGTCCAGCCGATCGAGATCGGATCGCTGGCGTTCGATCGCCGCCCGCTGGCCGCTGATGAGCGGCATCAAGTCCCGATCTATCTCGCCATGTTCCATGCACAACGTTGCAAGGCGACCGGCATCGGCCGGCGCCAGACCAAGGCGACGTAATGCGACGACCAGTCGCAAGCGCGCCAGATCGGCGTCGGTGTATTCGCGGTAGCCATTCGCGAGGCGCCGCCCGGCCGGCAGGACACCGACCTCTTCGTAGAAGCGGACGGCCGACGTGGCGATGCCCGCGCGCTTGGCGAGTTCGGCGATCTTCATGACCGCACGCTACACCCTCGACCGGCTTGAAGGTCAAGCGCATCACGGAGATTCGGAGTTCGGCCCAAACTATTTGACATTCAACCAACTTGAAGGTCTAGCCTATGCTCAGATGGTTCCAGGCGAACCCACCAAGGAGCTACTGACATGACATCTGAAGAAACGCAGACCCTCAACTTGGGCCACTTCGCGCTCACTACCGACCAGCGCGTCCAGATCCGCCAGTCCGCGGTGGCGCTCGAGCGACGCTGGCACGGGAAGATCAACGTCGAGACGATCGAACGCTTCATGACCGAGTCGATCGACATGATCCTGCCAAATGCCCACATCACTACCTGGATCCCGGTCCTGGTCGAACGGCTGACCGACGACCGCCTTCGCGCCTTGATGCGACTCGAGTCGACACGTACCGATCTCAACCCCAGTGTCCTCTTCCTGTGTGTCCACAACGCCGGCCGCTCCCAGATCGCGGCCGGCTTCATGCGCCAGCTGGCCGGCGACAAGGTCGACGTCTTCTCCGGTGGCTCGACGCCGGCAGATGGTGTTAACCAGGCGGTCGTCGCATCGATGGCCGAGAGGGGCATCGACATCAGCAAGGAACTCCCGCAGCCCTGGGCGGACGAGGTCGTGCGAGCGGCAGACGTCATCGTAGTGATGGGTTGCGGCGATGCCTGCCCCGTCTATCCGGGCAAGCGATACCTCGACTGGGAGCTCGAGGATCCGGCCGGAAAGTCGGTCGAAGATGTTGCCCCAATTCGCGACGAGATCGAACGGCGCGTCCGCGGCCTTCTCGCAGAATTGGGCGTGGAGCCGAAGACCGGCGCATAGCAGTCTGCCAGCACCATTCTCAGTCCCGTCGCAACCCGAAAGGCCAGGCTCAGCGCATGCGATACGCGTTCTTCTCGGACATCCACTCCAACATCTTCGCCCTCGAGGCGGTGCTCGCCGACGTGGTTGACGCTGGCGTCGATCAGCGTTACGTGCTCGGCGATCTGGTCGGCTATGCGCCCTGGCCAAACGAGGTCCTGGACCGGCTGCGCGATGAGGCAATCCCGATCGTGATGGGTAACTACGACGACGGCACGGGCTTCGGCCGCGACGAATGCGGCTGCGCCTACACGCATCCGGTCGAAAAGGCCTTCGGCGAGGCCGGGTTCGCCTGGACCAAGGTGAACACCAACGATGCAAACAAGGCCTGGCTTCGCACGCTCGCGCCTCAGATCCGCTTCGAGGCTGACGGCCTGCGGTTCCTTCTCGTTCATGGCAGCCCGCGCAAGATGAACGAGTACCTCTACGAGGACAAGCCCGACTCGACCTTCGCCCGGATCGCGGCCGACGCCAACGCGGACGTCATCGTCTGCGGCCACACCCATCGTCCCTACTACAGGACCGTCGGCGCGACCCGCTTCATCAACGACGGTTCGGCCGGCAAGCCCAAGGACGGCGATCCGCGAGGCTGCTGGGCTTTGGTCGAGACGAGTCCCGCGGGCCTGACCGTCGAATTCCGCCGGGTCGAATACGACATCGACGCCGCCGCGCAGGGGATTCTCGCCTCGGAGTTGCCACACGAGTTCGCGGCTCAACTCCGCGAAGCGCGTGGGTTCAAGGCGTGAGCTCATCCAATATCGACACTCCGTGCCGGGATGATGGGATCACGACCGCCGACTTGGCGCAGCGAAACGGGTCGAGGGCCTACGCGGCCGAGTTCATCGGCGCTTTCGCGCTCGTGTTCGCGGGCTGCGGTGCGATCGCCATTGGGAAGCTCCCGAATACTGGGGTGGCTCTCGCATTCGGGCTCGTGATAGCCGTGATGATCTACGCCCTGGGCCATGTCAGCGGAGCCCACTTCAACCCCGCCGTGTCCGTGGGGTTCGCGATCGGGCGTCATTTCCCCTGGACCATGGTTCTGACATATGCGGCCTTCCAGATTGCCGGCGCCGTGGCGGGCGCGTTGGCACTTCGCGTGATCCTAGGGCAGGGCGCGGCACTCGGTGTGACCGCGCCGACCGGGACCGATCTCCAGTCGTTCGCAATGGAAGCAATTCTGACCTTCTTCCTGATGCTGGTGATCACCGCAGTAGCCACCGACTGTCGCGCAGTGGGCGAGGCGGCGGCGGTCGCGATCGGCGGTGCGGTGGCACTCGGGGCGCTGGTCGGCGGCCCAGTGAGCGGCGCTTCGATGAACCCGGCTCGGTCGCTCGGGCCGGCCCTGGTGTCTGGCGACCTCTCCCACATCTGGGTCTATTTGGCCGGGCCACTCCTGGGCTCTGTCGTCGCCGCGATTGTCTACAGATGGCTCCGGATGGGACAAGCAGAGTCGCTTCCGGCAACGGGCGAGGGCCGCTGACAGTCGCAGACGGCAGTCCGATTCGCGACGCAACGCTGTTGCTTCGAGTCGGCTGGGCAGCCCATTGGTCGAGCCCCGATAGCTGCGAGAGAATCAGCCAGGGCAACCTGATCCGCACGGGTCGGCTGAGCCTGCCTGAATGGTGGGCGAGAGACCTAGTCACTGGGCAGCCCAAGCCGGGCTCGGATTCACCGCTAGGTTGGGGGCCTCCCCGCCGAGGGGGAGACGGGGAGGCCGTGGGGAAATGCTCGGCTACTCAGCCCCGCGTGCCATCAGGGCATCTCGTCAAGAACCGATCGCACGGCACGGACGATGGCATCGCCGCTGTACGGCTTGGGCAGGAAGTCCACGCCCTTCGATGCCAGTGCCGACTCATCCAGGTGGTTCCCAGGGAACCCCGATACATACAGGACCGGCAGGTCTTGCCTGGATGAGCGGAGTAGCTCCGCCAGAGTGTGACCGTCGAGACCGGGCATCACGAGATCCGTCACGAGCAGATCGACTTCTGCCCCGTAGGTTGCGGCCAGCGCTAGCGCCTGGGTTCCACTTGAGGCTTCGTACACCGCATAGCCCTGGGCGGCCAGCACCCGCCGGGTGAATGAACGGACCGCCTCGTCGTCATCCACGAGCAGGATGGCTTCGTCTCCCCTCGTCGGCGGCGCCGCACTGATCGCCCTGACGGTCGTTACTGCCGGTGAGTCTGCACTCGGGAGGTAGGTCCGGAAGGCTGCGCCCCTGGCGGGCTCACCGTAGAGACCGGACCCTCGGTGTGAAATGGAAGCCGTCTGCCCTCGCGTATTCGCAAACTCGTCTGTGCCAACTTCGCTCACCGACAAATCTCCCAGTTATGATTCACCGAACGGCCCGGCCCTCGACCGGCTGC
>PMKV01000012.1 GCA_003157875.1 Chloroflexota bacterium | reverse complement strand
CGAGACCGGTGGCACCCGCGCCGCCTCCGACCTCGCGAGTACCCTCCCCAAAGCCGGCCGCCAGATCGATGAGGTTCAAGCCGAAGCCAAGGCCATCGAGGATGCCGGGGCGGGTGGGGCGGCGCGCGGGGCTGATACAGCTACAGGAGCGATCTCCAAGGGTAGAGAGCTCCAGCTGAAGGGCGCGAACGGCGAGTCGGGGTGGCTCGGCCGACAGAGCGTATCGGCAGATGAGGCGATGTTCCCGCAGCGAGCTATCTATGGATCTAATGGAAGGCGCATGATTGACGCGGAATCGGGGATGGGCAGGCAGCTGGACTTCGTCAGAGGACAGAAAGTCGAGGGCAAATGGCAGACGGTCAACGTCTACGAGATCTCGACCGAGGCCGAACTGCGAACTGCATCGAAGATGTCCCAAATCGCTCGCGGTGATCGAATGATGAAGATGCCGGGCGCCAGGATCAAGATCCCGCGCAGCTATGGCGGTGGTTGGATGGACATCAGTGGTTTCACGACGACGCGAGAGGCTTGGGACAGGCCGTGAGTCTGGACTGGAGAACCGCGAGATTCCGGATGACCTATCTATGGTGGGGACGTAGCGAGTCCGCTGCCTGGGATGAGAAGGCGGTCCGCGCCTATAACGAGATGCTTGATGCCCTCCGGCCGGCACTTGCCGGGCTGGTCATCAAGCAATGGGGGATCTTGGCCACGAACCCCGCGAGGTTCTCGAGTCTTCGTAAACGGCAGCTGAAGGGCGAAGCGTTCGCCACGTATCGCGTGGCAGTTGGTGAGAACGCCGGGAGCGTGGATTTCAGCTTGTCGTCGGGTGACCTCGTGAATGGACCCCCGGAGTTCTACTCCGAGCTGTACTGGACTACCGGGCGAGAGGTGGCCGGGGGATACCCGTTTCGACCACCCAACAACGCGAGGGCGCTTGGCTTCGCGACCGTAGTCATCGAAAGAGAATTGCTAGCTTCATCCCTGGGATCAGTATCGTTTGACTTGGCGATGGCCAGATTTGCGGAATCGCTCGGCCGACACCGGGGCGGAACGCTGATCGACAGGCCCTGGCATCACGATCCGACAGACACTAACGGCTTCGGTCAGGCGGGACCGACAGGGGCGCGCGGTAACCTGCTCGCCATTGCCCCGAAGCGAGACAGTGACAGTGACCTCGATACGTGGTCTCCGCCCTTCGACCTTCCGCTGTAGACGCAAACACCACTCGTGCAGATACACCCTCTGGATGCCTACCTCGCGAGCGAGATAGAAGCTTCAATCTCGGACGTCTCGGAGAACGCCGCGAGATGGTATGGCCGGCGGCTAGACGGAACCACGAGTGACCTAGACCTTATCCAGCGGATGCTCGACGATCGAAGGTTCGCGGTGACCGACCGAATGGCCGCCTGGCATCTCGGGCTGGCCTTCGGCAACCTTTTGTCGCGAACTCAGGGATGGCCCTGGGCTGTGTGCGAAGAAGCCGGATTGGTCGACCCGGTCTTGGTGACAGCAGGCGATGTGAACGGGGAGGAAGCGGGCCTCCTGTTTCCCATGACCATGATCTCGCACCGGCTAGAACGTGGTGACCGCATCAATCTTCGCGAGCTCTACGAGGCGACGGTCGCGAAGATGAAAGCGGAGAACCAGGACTCGTAGGATTCCGGCACGTCGCGTCCCGAGGTCGGGCAATGCGGTCGTTCGGACCCGCGCTCGAAGGGGCGATCCTTCTCAGCGGCGGTCTGGCTCGGGCGCTCGAACTCAAGCCAACGGCCTTCCGACTCATTCGATAGGTAGCGCACCGTGGACTCGCTAGCTTGGAGACATCTCGTAGTTGAGATGGTCAAAGTGCTCCAGGAGATGTCCCAGGTCGATACGGAACACTTGTGGGAGTACCACCTTCCCGGTCTGGCTGCGACATCGGAGCAACTGGCCGCGATTGAGATCAAGCTCGGCGAACCCCTAGACCCGATCTATCGTTCGTTCCTGGAGGTCGCCGGCGGGTGGCGCTCCGTCTATCAGATGGTCGATCTCTTTGGGCCGGAGGACCTGCTGCGGGGCGAGGCAAGTGACCGCGCCAGGCGACAACTCGCGTACCTCGATGACGAAGTGCTGCAAAGCAGCGGCGTGCGCCGTGATGACTTGCTGCCAATAGCGTGCTCGTCGGACAGCAAAACCCTCTTCGTGTTGGGCCTAGGAAGGTCGAGCATTCCCGGGCGCATCGTGTGGTTCCACGGTGTCGAGGTCGATCGGTTCACCAGCTTCCTCGAGTTCTTCACCTCGCTGATCGAGTACAACCGACTAGAGGTAGGCGATCTCCGCGGACACTGATGCTTGCCAGAGAAGAGACTCCGCCATCGGCTCGCCGTGCCGCGCCTCCAGACTGCCGGAGCCGGTAACGCCACGGTGCTCGCCACCCCGACCGCAGATCGAGTGCGTCGACTCCGTCCCCGGGCCTGAGGTAGCGCTGGCCCTGGAGTGATGGCGTCCGATGGGCGACGCCCGCTCGGTTGATAGCCGCCATAACCGCCCCCTCGGGCACGGTGACGAGCTTC
>PMKV01000002.1:3054-4201 GCA_003157875.1 Chloroflexota bacterium | reverse complement strand
GTCACGTCCTCCTTCACGCCCGGAATGCTTGTGAATTCGTGGTAGACGTCACGGATCTGAATGGCCGTGACTGCCGCGCCTTCCAGCGAGGACAGCATGACCCGGCGTAGGGCGTTGCCCAGAGTGACGCCATAGCCGGCCGGTAGCGGGCTCGCCTCGTACTTCGCGTACGAGCCGAGCTCTTCGACCGGCGCTATCTGCGGACTCTCGAGTTCGATCATCGGCCTGCGTTACCTCGAGTAGTACTCGACCACGAGCTGCTCGTTGAGATCGAGCGGCATCTGGTCGCGGCGAGGCGCGGTCAACACGGCGCCTGAAAGCTTGGCTGGGTCGACGCTGAGCCACTCAGGGATCTGGCGCGACCGGATGATGTCCGGCGCTTCCTTGAACGGCTCACGCGTGCGATGGGTCTCGCGCACCTCGACCCGATCGCCGGGCTTGAGCTGCTGCGACGGAATGCCGGAGACGCGGCCGTTCAACGCGAAGTGGGCGTGGCCCACCATCTGTCGAGCTTCGGCGCGCGATGCCGCGAAACCCATTCGGTAGACGACGTTGTCGAAGCGCAGTTCGAGCATCCTCAGCAGGTTCTCGCCGGTGACGCCCGGCGTCGAGCTTGCCACTTCGAAGTAGCCGTGGAACTGGCGCTCGAGAACGCTGTAGGTGCGGCGAATCTTCTGCTTCTCGCGCAGCTGCATGCCGTAGTCCCCAACCTTGCGGCGGCGGACGCCGTGCTGGCCGGGAGGCGCCTGGCGCCGCTCGAACGAGCACTTCTTGGAATAGCAGCGAGTGCCCTTGAGGAAGAGCTTTGCGCCTTCTCGGCGGCAGAGCCGGCAGACGGGATCGGTGTAACGGGCCATTCGGGCGTCCTGCTCAGACTCGACGCCGCTTGGGCGGGCGGCATCCGTTGTGTGGAACCGGGGTGACGTCGGTGATCGCATTCACTTCGAGGCCTGCGGCCTGGAGTGATCGGATCGCCTGCTCCCGACCTGCGCCGGGGCCCTTCACGTAAACCTCGACCTGGCGCATGCCGTGTTCCATGGCCTTCTTGGCGGCCTGGTCGGCGGAGAGCGCCGCGGCATAGGGCGTGCTCTTGCGAGAGCCCTTGAAGCCGGCGACGCCGGCTGAGCCCCAGCTGATCACGTTGCCG
>PMKV01000002.1:0-2956 GCA_003157875.1 Chloroflexota bacterium | reverse complement strand
GCGCGTGCCCCGGTAGGAGCCGATCTCGATCAGCCGCTTGATGTTCATGGCAACCTCGCGGCGAAGGTCACCTTCAACCTTGTGACGTCGGTCGATGATCTCGCGCAGCCGGTTGACCTGCTCTTCGGTCAGATCCCGAACACGCGTGTCCGGATTCACGTTCGCCTGAGCGAGGATCTTTTGGCTCGTGGGCAGACCGATTCCGTAGATATAGGTAAGGGCGATTTCTATCCGCTTCTCGCGCGGGATGTCGATGCCTGCGATTCGTGCCATGCCCTACCCCTGCCGCTGCTTGTGCTTGGGATTCGCGCAGATGACCATCACGGTCCCATGGCGGCGGATTACTTTGCAGTTGTCGCAGCGGGCCTTGACGGATGCTCTGACTTTCAAGGGATCCTCGATGTTCTTAGGCGGCGTTACTTGAGCCGATACGTGATGCGACCGCGGGTCAGGTCGTAGGGCGAGAGCTCCACTCTGACTCGGTCCCCCGGCAGGATGCGAATGAAGTTCATCCGAAGCTTGCCGGAGATGACCGCCAGAACGCGGTGGCCGTTCTCGAGCTCGACGGCGAACATGGTGTTGGGCAATGGTTCCAGCACCGTTCCCTCGACCTCGATTGCGTCCTTCCTAGCCACGTTCTGTGTGTCGTCCCTTTCTCGCACGAATGCCGGCCGCCATGGCCGACACACGAACGAATAGATTACCAAAGAACCACGGTCGCGGCAACATCCGCCCGGCGAAGGGCGAAATCGCGTCCATTTCGTTCATGCTGTAGTCAAGATGACCGGCCCGCTCTCGGTCACGGCGATCGTGTGCTCGAAGTGGGCGGCCAATGAATGGTCGGTGGTGACGACCGTCCAACCGTCGGCGAGAGTCATCACGTCGGCACTACCGAGGGCCAGCATCGGTTCGATCGCGATGCACACCCCCACTCCCAGCTCCGCGCCGGGGCGCCCGCTGCGGTAGTTGGGCACCTGCAGGTCTTCGTGCATCTTCGTGCCGATGCCGTGGCCGACGAACGGCCGGACGATATCGCATCGGCCTTCGATCGCCACGTCCTCAACGGCTCCCGACACATCCTCGACGTGTGAGCCCGGCACGGCGGCGGCGATGCCCGCCATCAGCGCGAGGCGCGTCGTATCGATGAGCCTCGCCACGTCGGGAGGTGGTGTGCCGACATAGAAGGTCCTGGCGGCGTCACCGTGGTAGCCCTGCCAGATGGCGCCGGCGTCGACGGAGACGACCTGCCCTTCTTCGATGACTCGGCTGCCCGGGATGCCGTGGACGACTTCTTCATCGATCGACACGCAGATGGTCCCGGTAAAACCTTTGTAGCCCTTGAACGACGGCCTGGCGCCGGCCTTGCGGATGTAGTCCTCGGCGAACCCATCGAGCTGACCGGTGGTCACGCCGGGCTTCAACTCGTCCTCCATCAGGGCAAGCACGTCGGCAACGATGCGACCGGCGCGGCGCATCAGTTCGATCTCCTGACGTGTCCTGTGGGGAACGACCATTTTGCGGCCCTAACCCTTGCTGCCGGTGAGGGGGGCGAGCGCCGCGAGCAGGTCGGCCGTGACCTGCTCGATGCCCCGCCGGCCGTCCACGGTCTGCAGCACGCCGTGGCCACGGTAGTAGGCCACGACCTCGTCGAGGGCCCCGAGCTGCTGGCGCAGACGAGCCTGTACCGTGGCCGGTTGATCGTCGGTGCGCTGGTACAGCTCCGAGCCGTCCACGTCGCAGACGCCGGCCTTTAGGGGCCGCTTGGTCTGCTCGTGGTATGGATGCCCGCCGGCGCGGCAGATCCAGCGGCCGCCGAGGCGAGCGACCAGATCGGCCTCCGGGACTTCGATGTACGGAGCTATGTCCACGCGACCGCCCTTGTCGGCCAGGGCCTTGTCCAAGACCTCGGCCTGGGCGGTGTTGCGCGGGAAGCCGTCGAGGAGGATGCCGGCCGCGGCGTCGGGCTTGGCGAGGCGCTCCAGAAGCATCTCGATCGTCACCGCGTCGGGCACGAGCTCGCCGCGGTCCATGTAGCCCTTGGCCGTTAGGCCGAGCGGGGTCTCGTCTCGGACGGCAGCTCGGAACAGGTCGCCGGTGGCGACGTGGGCGAGGCCCAGCCGCTCCGACAGGATCTGCGCCTGCGTGCCCTTGCCGGCGCCGGGGGCGCCGAGGAGCACGACTACGCGGCCGATGGAGGCCGTCATCGAATGAAGCCCTCATAGCTGCGCATCATCAACTGGGCCTCCAGCTGCTTCATCGTCTCGACGACGACACTGACGACGATCAGGACGCTCGTGCCTCCCAATCCCACTCCGATGCCGGCGTTGGAGAGGTTCTTGAACGTCGGCAGAGCGGCGATGGCCATCGGCAGGACGGCCACGGACGCAACGAAGAGCGCGCCCGCGACGGTGATCCGGAGCGCCACCCTGCGGAGGTACTCCTCCGTAGGCGCCCCAGGCCGGATGCCCGGTATGAAGCCGCCGGACTTGCGCAGGTTGTTGGCCGTCTCGTCTGGTTTGAAGACGATGAACGTGTAGAAGAAGGCGAAGGCGAAGGTGAGGAGGAAGTACAGGCTCAGGTAGAGCGGCCCGCGCGTGTCGAGCCAGGAGACGATCCCGGTCGACACGTCGGCCACCCACGTGACCGTCGAGGACTTGAAGTACTGAGCGATCTGCAGCGGGAACAGCAGGATGCTGATCGCGAAGATGATCGGGATGACGCCGGCCATGTTGACTCGGAGTGGCAGGAACGTGGAACCGCCCTGGTATATCCGGTGCCCGCGAACCCGGTTGGCGTACTGGATCGGGATCCGGCGCTGCCCTTCCTGGACGAAGATGATCACGAAGATGATGATCAGGCCGACGATGCCGAACAGGAACAGCTCGAGCCAGTCCGGGCTGTTGAAGAAGGATCCGACCGTGGCCGGGACCCTCGACACGATGCCGGCGAAGATGAT
>PMKV01000101.1 GCA_003157875.1 Chloroflexota bacterium | reverse complement strand
GGCGGCTTCCTGCAGCAGCTCAACGGTGCCGACCCCGACCCGGCCGACGCCCGCGCCCTCGACGCATACTTCATCGTCGGCGCCGAGCACGGCCTCAACGCCTCCACGTTCACCTGCCGCGTCATCATCTCGACCCGCTCGGACCTGGCGAGCGCCATCTGCGGCGCGATCGGCGCCCTCAAGGGTCCACTCCACGGCGGCGCCCCGGCCGAGGTCGTCAGCCAGCTGCACGAGATCGGCTCGCCCGACCGCGCCGAAAAGTGGGTTCGCGAGGCCATCGCCCGCGGTGACAAGATCATGGGCTTCGGCCATCGCGTCTACCGCGCCTACGACCCCCGCGCCGCCGCTCTTCGCAAGGTCGCTGAGGGAATGTCGGACATGGCCGAGTGGCTCGACGTCGCCGTCAAGGTCGAGGACGTGGTTCTGCGCGTCTTCGGCGAGCTGAAGCCGGATCACGTCATCAAGACCAACGTGGAGTACTACGCCGCCGCGGTTCTGCAGGGCGTGGGGCTGCCGCCGGACCTCTTCCCGCCGACATTCGCCCTGGCCCGAATGGCCGGTTGGGGCGCCCACGCGATCGAGCAGGCCTCGGCCGACAAGCTCATCAGGCCGGATGCCAGATACGTCGGACCTGCGGAGATGGACGTCCCCTCCTTCGGCGCTCGCTAGCACTGCCCCGCGGCCCCGCGGGCAACTACCGACCGGATCTGAGCGCCGAGATCTCGTTGCCCTGACCGTCGCCGGTCCGCCGCGCGAAGACCACGGCCATGGCCGTGGCCCCTACCAGGATTGCGGCGGCCGCCAAGAAGACCGATCTCAGGCCGGAGCCCACGACGCCGGCCCCGATCGCCGGTCCGGCGATACCGCCGAGATACAGGGGCAGGTAGATCAGGTTCAGGGTAGCCGAGCGACGCTCGGGCGGGGTCTCCGTCGCCAGCAGGCTGGAAACCATCGCTCCGACAACCGCCTGGAAGGCGATCGCGAAGCTGTACACCACGGCCAGCCAGGCGATGGTCGAGGCCAGCGACAGCAGGGCGAATGCCGCGGCGATCCCGGCGATCGCGCCGACGAGAACCGGCCGGAAACCGAGCCGATCCGCGACCCAACCACCTACCGGCGAGACCGCGGCGCCGACGACCGTTGCCAGGCCGAGCACCACGCCCACCGAGAAGGCGGCGTCAAGCGACGTGTGCTCGACGTCATGAATCAACAGCGCCATGTACTGCGCCGACATCTGCCGGCCCAGGAATACGAGGCCGTATACGACAAAGAGCCAGCGCACGATCGGGTCCGAAATGACGCCTCGAACGGCGCCGAACGCGAGCCGAACGGTGCCGCCGGTCGGCACGACTTCGGGTCTCACCTCGCTCGATCCCACGGCCAGCAGGAGCGCGACTCCAACCGACAGCAACGCGGCGAAGGCGAACACGGCGCCGCTGGAGAGTCGAAGGCCGTCGATCATGACGGCCCCCAGGGCAGGTCCGGCGCCGAAGCCGAGCGGGCTGCTGGCAGCGAAGACGCCCATCGCCAGGCCCAGTCGGCGTCGTGGAGTTGCGTCACGAATGGCGGCCATCATGACGCCGCTATTGCCCAGCTGGAACCCGACGAGCAGCATCCCCACGACGAGCTGCCATGGTGCGGCGGCTGCGGCGATCACGCCGAAGACCACCGCCTCAACCAGAGCGCTGCGGATGATGACCGCCTTGCGACTGTACTTGTCGGCCCAGACGCCCCATAGCGGGATGAAGGGCAGCCCTGTGAGGAAGAAGAGGGCGCCGAGGAGGCCGACGAAGTGCGGCACGTCGGCCGTCGGGACGCCCACCTCCAGAAGGCGGTTCGGCAGGTAGGCGTAGATCTGCGAAACGCCCAGGCCCTCGATGAACGAGGCAATCCAGTACAGGGCGAGCAATGGGCGCCAGTCCGGCGCCGGCCGGGAGTTCACCAGAGCAGCCTATCCGACCCGGACGGTTGGAGCAGAATGGGTGGCGCGGGAGAGTCGAGCGCGGATCTTCGCGGCTCGCGAGCCACTCGCGGATGTGGCAGCGCACGCCGCGATTTTCCTCAAAGGGCTCGCAGGCGGTATCTTTCCCAGGTCCATCGCCGACGGTTGATGGATCGGACAGGAGGAGCCCGGTGGACGATAGGGTCTGGAAAAACATCTCGATCGTGCTTGGTGTGGTCTGCGCGCTGCTCATCGGCGTCGCCGGCGCTTTGATGATCGTGGGCAGCCATAGAAGCGGATCGACCGCGAATGCGTCCGCGTCGCCCTCGGGCGTCGTAGCCGTAGCTACGGATTCGGCGGCCGCCGACAACTCCGGTGGGCCGTCCGCCAGCACCTCCGGCGCCTCGCAGAGCCACGGCCCAACGGCACCGAGTGGGCCCACGCCCACTCCGGGCAAGCCAAGCCCCGCGACGATCACCTTCACCAACATCGGTCTCGACGCCAGCACTGACGCGCAGGCCACGACTCGAACCTTCACCTTCATCAGCGACGGCGCCGGTCCGGTCACATTCGCCGTCACCAAGATCTCGGCAGGCGGCACGGCCAAGCTGTGCATCAACGTGGACGGCAGCGTCCCGACCTGCAAGATCGGCACCCCGAGCAAGCTACCCACCTTCCCGTCGGGCGCGGCCGACCAGGTCCACAGCACGTGGTCGGTGACCCTCATCGGATACAACTCATCGGCCCCGACGGTCGACCTCACGTTCACCTGGCCCACCGCCACCCCCAAGGTCACCCTGACTCACGGTCGGTTCCAGGGCACTCCGGAAGCGTTCGCCGGTTTCAGCGCCTCGTTCAAGCCTCGGGCCAGCGGCTCGATCAACATACAGGCGGCCTGGACGCTCATTACCACCAAGGCGAGCATGACGCTCTACGACGCCTCGGGCACGCCGGCCATCGTCGTCGATCAGCGGCAGTACGACGGCGTGACCTACGTCAACCCGGCGTTCACCAGCAACGTCGACCCAACGAAAACGTATCAGGTCAAGTTGCTGAGAACCTCCCCAGACAGTTCGGATCGCCCCGACCTGACGGCCCAGATCACGTTCCCATAACCTCGAGGGGGCTGCACTGGACGACCTGCCGGCAGGCGAATCTCCCCAGGAGGGTCAGGAGCGCGAGGAGGCCGAGGCTCTCGCCGAGATGGCCTCGGCACTCGCCGACGCCGCCGCTCCGATCGAGGCAGCCGACCGTCCGGGCGCCCCTTCCGATTCGACCGACGCCCAGGACGGGGGCGCCGTTCCGCCCAGCACGCCCGCGGGCAGGCCGGGACGGCTGTGGAGACTCTCCGTCCGACGCCCGGCCATAGCCCTGCGCCGGCCGAACCCCAGGGGCTGGATCCGGACTCAGCTCAGCGCCGGTCGGCGGCGATGGGCCAGGCGAGCGGTGACGCTCGGGCTGGCGGTCGCGCTGATCCTGGTTTCGAGCAGCGCCGCACCTTTGCTAAACGGCTCGAGTTCGAGCGGCTCAACGCCGGGGGCGTCGGGCAATTCGACCGCGACCGTCGACCGATCGGGGGAGAGCGCGAGCCCGGTGACCTCACCCGGCGGCGCTCCGTCCCTATCTGCCTCGAACGCGGATCTCACGGCCGAACCCATATCCGGGACCATCCCAACCCAGACCTCACCCACCGCCACGATCACGTTCAACGGGCTGATGCTGGACTCGGCCGCCGATTCGGCCGGGTCGGCGCGGACCTTCTCGTTCGTCAGCGACGGTCCGGGCCTCGTCTCGGCGCAGATCGTCGCCACCTCACCGGTGGACTCGACCATGCTTTGCATCGCCTTGGACGCGGCCCGGCGAGTGTGCTCGACCGGGGCCACGCCCGACGTCGCCCAAATCGCCACTGCCGCTCATTCCCACTGGACCGTGACCCTCATCTCCGCCGGCGCTTCGCAGCCCACCGTGGATCTGGCCATGAGCTGGCCGGCCGATCATCCGTCGGTCAGCCTCGACCACGGCCGCTTCCAGGGAGCTCCGAATCCGGACTCGCTGCGGACGCTTGCCGCCACCTTCAAGCCGCGCGGGGCCGGCAAACTCATGGTGGCGGCCGCATGGTCGCCGGCCGGCACCGACGCGACGATCACGCTGACGGATGCCTCGGGCGCCGGGCTTGTCATCGTCGACACGGCAACCTATTCGGGCCAGAGCTCGATCACACCGGCCTACTCGCACGCGGTGGCGGCCGGCAGGACTTACAGGATCGCGCTCTTCAACGACGGCCCGGACACCGTCCGCATGAACCTGACGGCGACGATCGAGTTCCCCTAGCCGCCGAGAACCTGCCCGTGGGGCAGCCACCGTTCAGTCGGCCGCCAGCTCGTCGAGCCGCGCCACGCGGCCAAAGGCACGCACGCGGACGTCGGTCCAGACACCGGAACGGAAGTAGATATCAGCCCGGACAAGGGAAAGCGCCTCTTCCTCGCTGGCGGCGCGAAGCAGGACCAACGAGCCCGACATGTCGGTGTAGGCGCCGGCTTCGACGATGACTCCGGTGGCACGAAGGTCGGCGATTCTGGAAAGGTGCTCGGAGCGCACGGCCGGCCGCCGCTCGGCGGCATCGGGGCCGTATTTTGCTTCAACGGCCCAGACCTTCTCGATCGCCAGGCCATCCGGAATTTCGCCGGCCATCGTTCCTCCTATGCCTCGCTCGGCTTGCCAATCGCCTCCGGGTTCCCGGCCACGGTCCCGGCGTCGTCGTCCTGGTCGCTCTCACCCATCGACTGAGCGAACTGCACGGGCCCGTCGATGTCGTCCTCGTCCGTTCGAGGCTCAGCCGCGTTGACCTCCTCGGCCGAAGTCTCGGCCTCCGCCAGCAGCGAGCTGGCGAGGCCACGCGACGTGACCGCTGCCGGCGACGCCCCCTGCGTCGGCGCAGGCCCCGGCAAGGGCGCGGTCTCGGCGGCCGCCCGAGCCGCGATCGGGCTCGAGGCCGGGGGCTCGGCGGCCTCCATGGGCCCCGGCAGCTCTACGACCGCGTCGGCCAGACCGTCGTATCGGTTCGAGCAGGCGAGGTAGATGACCTGGAAGTCCGACGAGAGCTCGCGCAGCAGCAGCGCCGCCCGCGCCGCCCGGGTGTCATCGAAGGTGACGAACGGGTCGTCCAGGACCAGCGGCGGGCGCCGGCCCTGCGTGACCAGCCTTACCAACCCGATGCGCGCGGCCAGGAAGACCTGATCGATGGTGCCCTTGCTCAGCGCGGAGGCCGGGACCCAATCGCCGCGCTCCGGCGCCCAGACGCCGATGTCGAGCGTGTGGTCGTCGATGGTGACGCGCCGGTAGCGGCCGCCGGTCAGTCGGCCGATGTCCCGGCCGACCTGCGTCTCGAGGAAGCGCGTGGCCTTGCGCATCGTGCCGCTCTCGGAAGCCTCGATCGCCGTCAGCGTCTTCTCGTAGATGCGGACCCGCCGCTTGAGCGCTGCCAGCTGACTCTGCCACGTGACGAGGCGCTCGGCTTCGCCCGCAACCTGCTCCGCATCGACCGGGTTGGCGTCGACGCGAGCGATCGCGCCCGCCTCCGCGTCCCGGGCCCGTTCCAGTGCGGCGTGGCGGTCGCGGACCTCGGCCTCGAGCTTCTCTCGGGCTCGGGCATCGTTTGCGATCGGTCCAAGTCCATCCAGCGCCGAGGTTTTCTGCTCCATCTCGAGCGCGGCCCGATCGCGCAGCTCGTCGACGCTGCCGCCCTTCTGACCGGCCAGAAGGGCCGAGACCTGGACCTGAAGGGTGGCGATCTCCTGGCGCCGGCCCTGCTCGCCCGTGAGCAGCCTCTCGGCCGCCGCGACGTCCGGCACGCCGAGTTCGCGGAGGATGTTCTGGACACCGGACTGCGCCACGCGCAATCCTTCCTCGGTGCCCACGCGGCCCTGGCGGCGCAGGGTTCGATCCCGCTGGCGCGATTCGTTGATGCGGCGCACGTTCATCGCCACCGACCGGCGCTCCCAGAATTGCATGCCCAGGAAGACGGCCACGACTAGCAGGATCAGGCCGATCAGCATCACCGGCAGGAGCGACTTGAGAACCCCGAAAGAGAACGACAGGCCGGTCGCGCACAACACCACGGCCGTCAGGATCCCGGCGGCGAGGTAGCTCGGCTCTGGCTCGTCGGCCTCAACCTCCGGCCCCAGATCCTCGTGCAGTGTCTCCTGCAGGATCGAGACGCGGCTCTGTAGCGTCCGCATGCGGTCGAGCTGGTCGCGCAGACTCGACATCGATCGCTCCGGCGTGGCCTCGAGATCGGCCAGGCGCTTCTGGGCCTCGGCGGCCTGGCGGTAGCGCTCGAAGCGCTCGGAGGTGACCGCTCGATCAGACCGCAGGCGCTCCGCCTGGCGCGCCGACTCGAGCATGTTCCGGCTCTCTGCCAGCGAGGTCTCGGCCCGGAGGCGGGCGTCGCGGGCCTGGGCCAGGGCGTCGCGATCCTTCTCGAGCTTCTCGAGGGCGGCCTCGCCGCTCTTGAGGGCCTGCTCCGCGCGCGCGACTGCCTCGTCTGCGATCTTGAGGCGACCCGGGTTCTTGTCGCCCTTGGACTTCAATGCCCTGATAGCGTCCTCGAGACGCGCCCTGGCTCGCGACGAACCCTTGTCGCCGCCCCCGATACTCGCCTGAAGCCGGTCGCGCAGAGCGCCCTCGTCACGATCCAGATCGTCGAGCTCTTCGTGCCGGATCGAGGCGGTCGACCGGAAGAAGGCCTCGTTGGGGATGCCGGTCAGCTCGCCGATGACCTCGTCTACCTTGGTTGGGTCGGTATGGCTCTGCCCGTTGAATTCGAGCGACACCCGCCCGCGCTGGCCTCTGAACTCCTTCTCCAGGACGCCCGTGGCGACGCCTTCACCACTCGGCCCGGAGTCGTCGTCCATGACGAACTCGATCCTCGTCCACGATCGTTCGTCTTCGGCCGCGCCCCAGGATCGAAGGGCCTCGAGTTCCGCTGTCGCTGCCGTCGGCTTGCGGAAGAGGGCGAGTTCGAGAGCCCTCTGGATCGTCGACTTGCCGGCTTCGTTGGGGCCGCGAATGATCGTGAAACCCGGCGCCAGATCGATGTCGAGCTCGCGGTGCCTCCCGAAGTCCCGAAGCTGCAGTCGAGTGATCCTCATCGGCCCGGGCTCCGGCTCACAGCGTCACCTGGCGGCCTTCCAGGAGGTGCCGGCCAAGCCGCAGAACCTCACGCAGGTCGTCCAGCTCCTCGGGCTCAGGAGTCGCCGCCGCTCCGGTTGCGGTCGGGCCCGTCGCGGCTTCGAGGGCGGCCATCTGGTCCTCGATGCTCCGAACGAAGGCCCCGACAACGGTGTCCGCCGGCGCAACATTGCCTTCGGGCGAGGCCGGGATCGAAAGGTCGTGAATCCGGAAGCGAAGGAAAGACGGCGACAGGGCGCGTTCAATCTCGTCGAGGTCGAGGTCGAGATCGTCCGGGTAGAGCCCGGTCAGTCGAACCTCCAGGACCAGGTTCGAGTCGGCGTGGCGTCCCACGACGTCGATGAGCTCGGGCTGGCTGTGGACGCCGCCCACGTCCAGATCGAGCTTCTCCGATCGCGTCTGGCCCACCCGCCTCGGCTCGATGGAGACCACATGATGCCCACCCCGATCCTCGAGAGTCACGAGCAGCACCTGGCCTGCCCCGTCCTGATCGACGGCCACAGGCTCGGGCGCGCCGGAGTAGGCGTACGCCACGTTGCCGGCGCGACCCTCGATGGCCGAGTGCCAGTGGCCCAGCGCCAGGTAGTCCAGCCCGGTCTTGGCGATCTCCTCCTCGGTCACCACGACGGCATCGGAGTCAGTTCGACCCGGTATCGCCAGGGCGCCGTGAACCATGCCCACTTTCCACGTGGCGCGTGTGTCCGACTTCGCGTCGAGGCCGGCCAGCGGGCTGCGCGGTGAGCGTTTGGTGTCGAAGACGCGGCCGTAGATGATCGCGTCGAGCGGCGGGAAGACGACTTCGGGAATGTAGGGCGTCAGAACCACGACCCAATCGCTGGCGGCCCGGGCCATGCCGGGCAGGTCGTAGGAGCGGTAGATCGACGCACCGTCGTAGACGTCGTGGGTGCCGGGGATGATCACGGTCCGGATGCTGGCTCTGGCCAGGCGGCCCAGCTCGGCGGCGACTCGCTCGACGGAGCGGCGCGGCTGCGTGTTGGAATCGAAGAGGTCGCCGGCGATGAGGAAGATATCGACCTTCTCGACGATCGCAAGCTCCACCGATGTCCGAAAGGCCGCGAACTGGCGCTCGCGCAGGACGGCGGCACGCTCACCAAGGTCCGTATGCCTCGCCCCCAGATGAACGTCGGCGGTATGCAGCAAGCGCAGCATCGGACAGGTTCTTCCTCTTCGCGCCCCGAGACCCTGAGTATCGCACCCGACCCGCGGAGTCTCGCGCGGTTCGCCGCAGGACCGAAGCGCTCGGTCGTCGCGCCGCTGCCGGCGCCGCATGATGGCCGATTGGGCGATTGTGCCAGGTTCAGGGCACCCTGACGCAACGCTTTGAACCGATCGCCCAGAACCGCGTTCCGCATCGTCCAACTCTGCGGAACGCCCATAGGGTTCGGCGGACCTTGCGTGCTATCCTGCCGCCCTGCCGGTGCGTCCCAGACAGGCACGAACGAACTTCAAGACCGCGGCCTGAGCCGTCGCCTCCCAGCGTCCCATGGCGGCCAGGGCTCGGTCTGGTTCGCTTCTCCCGGGACACTCGGCTCAGGAACCCGCGGCTCCGGGAGGAGAATCGTGACCTACGTCGATCGGACCCTGAACTGTGTTGATTGTGGTACCGAGTTCGTTCATTCGGCCGAGGATCAGGAGTACTACGCGCAGAAAGGGTTCGTCTCGGACCCCAAGCGGTGCCCGAGCTGTCGCGCATCGCGGCGATCGATGAGGGAGAACGGCGAGAGCTTCGGCCGCGACCACGCCGGGGCTCAGGGACCGCGCGAGTACTTCGCCGTCGTCTGCACCCGCTGCGGCAACCAGGCCCAGGTCCCGTTCAAGCCGCATATGGACCGACCGGTCTACTGCTCGGACTGCTTCCGCGCCGTGCACGCCCAGGGCGCCTGACGTCCCTCTACCCGGCAACAGGGAGAGACTCGCTCCGTCGGACAGGCATGAAAAACGGCGGTCGCCCGAAAGCGACCGCCGTTTGTGGGTGCGAAGGATCAGACGACCGGCTTGGCCTGGTACTCCATGTAGGCACCGTACGCCATAGCGGCGCCGCCACCGACGAAGACCACGTCGGCAACGAACATGAGGATCGGTGCGCCATCGAGGCCGTTGGTCAGCTGGAAGAGGACCGTCAGCACAGTCAGGGCCAGAGTCGCCACCGAAATGCCGAGGAGGATCTGGACAACCGGCATCGGCCACGTGATGTTCATGTTCGGGGCGATCTTCAGATACAGCACCACGACGCCGGCGATGGCAGCCACGAGGCCCAGACCGGCCATGAGGCCCGCGGTGCCCCAGCTGAAGTAGTTGATCGAGACGGAATAGATGCCGGCGACGCCTTCCGAGCGGGTCCCCAGGACGAGGCCGAGGATCCAGCCGACGACGGCGACGATACCGCCGCCACCGATCAGCTTCTCGTTCTGGTTCAGTTTCGCCAGGATTTCGTTGACCACTGGTCGAGCCTCCTTCTCCTAGGTGGGCCAGGTTGCCCGCTCCCGGGCCCCTCTGGCTTTGCGTCTTCTTTCGGCCTGCACGACGGGTTCCTGAGGCCGATGAGAACAGGCGCAGCCTACACCGCGCTCCGACACGTGACCAGATGGGTATTGCAGACGCCAACGAAGACCCGCCAGGCGGCTCAGCCTCCGACGCCGTCGTGGGCAAAAGGCACGGTCCTGGGGCACCTGGGCGTCTATTTTCCTAAAAAAGGATGGTACTCAGGCAGCGGACTGCTATTTGCCGGCGGTTTCTAAACCGATCCCCCGTGACTACCTGCCCGTTTCGGCAGGCGGAACCCGGTCGTCGGGCCTCGGATCGAACGTCTGGTAGAATATTGATCGCTCCCCAATTGGCGTTTCCGTATCCGAGTGCCCGCAGATCCGTCTCGCGGTGGTCGTCTGGCGACCGATCACGGCGGCAGCGTCAGGGTTGGGAGATGGAGGAGGAACCATGGCTCGGCCAGTCCGCACGGCGGTCGCCCCGAACCCTCTCCGGCCGGTCAAGTCGCACCTGATCGAGGAGTACAACGCCCGGACAAACGTGGTCCGTTGCGATTGTGGCTGGTCGGGCAACGCCGACGACTTCGCCGTTCACCGTCGCGCAGTTGGCGCAGCCAGCCCGTCCTGATCGGCCGACGGGCCCGGCCACGCTTCCGCGACCCCCGGCGCACGGAGTGGGGCGCCGGCCGGTGACCGCTTCCACATCGCCCCCTCAGATCCTCGCCACGTACGAGGACCTCGCATACCGCGACGTCTTCTGGACCGCCCGGACGTATGAGGACGCCTGCGATCGCGTCGCGCTGAGAGCGCTCCTGCCGTCGAGCGGTGGTCGACTCATCGAAGTCGGGGCCGGGTTCGGCAGGCTGGCCGGCGAGTATCGCGGCTATGGGGAGGTGACTCTGCTCGACGCGTCGGACGTGCACGTTGCGGCCGCGCTGGAGACTCTCGGCCGCGACCCGAGATACACGGTGATCCTCGGCGACGCGCTGGCACTCCCGTTCCCGGACGGCGTTTTCGATGCGGCTGTGTGTGTCCGGGTCCTCCATCACTTCAGCGATCCGGGTCCCGTCGTCGCCGAGCTCGGACGGGTGATCCGGCCCGGGGGCTTACTCGTCCTCGAATACGCCAACAAGCGAAACCTCAAGTCGATCGCGCGGCGACTGCTCGGCCGGCAGGCCTGGTCCCCGTTCGAGCCGGGGGCCGTCGAGTACAAGCCGTTCCACTATGACCATGCGCCGGTCGGCATCCGTCGGTCGTTGCGTGCCGCCGGCTTCACGATCGAACGGCTGCGCGCGGTGTCGCTCTTCCGGCTGCCCGGCCTGACCCACCGCCTGCCGCCCGACGCTCTGGCTCGGCTGGAGGCACCGCTTCAAGAACCGCTTGGCTCGATCACGCCCGGACCGTCGGTCTTCGTTCTGGCGCGGCGATCGATGGCGCCGAACGCCTGATGCCGCCGCGCTGCACTCGGCGACGCCTGGCTTCGCGTCGGAGTGGACCACGATCTGGCGCCTGCCCGAGTCGATCGGCGGCTTTTCGTCTGCCCGGTACACTTCGCATACGAAGGAGGCAGGCCCACCGAGACTCACGTCAGCTCGACCGCGCCCGTAGAGGTCGCCCCAGGCAAACCCCGGACGCGTGATGAGCGCCTGCTCCTGCTCCGGCCCCTGCTGAGGCAGCGGATCCTCGTGCTCGACGGAGCCACGGGGACGCTGGTCCAGCGCTACAGCCTGTCCGAAGCCGACTTCCGGGGCGAGCGTTTCCGCGACCACCCCTGCGATCTTCGGGGCGATTCGGACGTGCTGACTCTGACCCGGCCGGACGTCGTGCGAGCCGTTCACGACGCCTATCTGGCGGCCGGCGCCGACATCATCTCCACGGACACCTTCACCGCCACGCGCATCGCCCAGGCCGACTATGGACTCCAGGACGTCACCTACGAGATCCACGTCGAGGCGGCCCGGATCGCGCGAGCGGCAGCCGACGCCGCCGAGTCCGCGGACCCGACCCGTCCCCGTTTCGTGGCCGGCTCGATGGGCCCTACCAACAAGACCGCCTCTATCTCGCCGGACGTGGCCGACCCTGCGGCGCGCTCCGTCACTTTCGGGGAGCTGGCCGAGGCGTATGCCGAGGCCGCCCGCGGGCTGCTCGTCGGCGGCGCGGACCTGCTCATGGTCGAGACCGTCTTCGACGTCCTCAACGCCAAGGCGGCCATCTACGCCATCGAGGGCGTCTTCGAGGAGCTGGGGTTCGAGGTGCCGCTGTGGATCTCCGGCACGATCACCGA
>PMKV01000122.1 GCA_003157875.1 Chloroflexota bacterium | reverse complement strand
GAAGATCGTGCGGCAGCGCCACACCCCGTCCTCATCGGCCAGGATCTCGAGCCGTTCGGCCGAGCCCTCGTCGCGAGAGTCGAAGATGAAGCGGTGGGCCTGGACGATCGCCGCCGGACCGACGTACTCGGGCCGGGCCCAGAACGATGGGCAGGACGAGGTGCAGGCCGCGCACAGGATGCACTTTGTCGTGTCGTCGAAGCGGGCGCGATCATGCGGGCTCTGGCGACGCTCGCGCTCGGGCTCCGGCTGGTCGTTGATCAGATACGGCTTGACGGAGCGGTACTTGCCGAAGAAGCCGCTCATCTCGACGATCAGGTCCTTGACCACCGGCAATCCCGGCAGCGGCGCGACGGAGATCTTCTTGCCGAGCTGGTCGACGCGGATGCGGCAGGCGAGGCGGTTGCGGTTGTTGATGAGCATCGCGTCCGAGCCGCAGATGCCGTGGCCGCAGGAGCGGCGGAAGCTCAACGAGCCGTCCTGTTCGGCCTTGACCTTGATCAGCAGGTCCAGAACGCGGTCCATGGGATCGGCTGCGACCTGGTATGTCTGCCAGTGGGGAGTCTCATCGCGTTCGGGGTCGTAGCGGAGGATGCGGAGGGTGACGTCCATCGGGCGGCCTCAGTACGTCCGCGGCTTGGGTTCGAAACGGGTGATAGAGACCTGCTTGTAACGCAAAGTCGGCCCGTCCTTGCCCTTGAACGCGAGGGTGTGCTTGAGCCACTTCTTGTCGTCCCGCTCGGGGTAGTCCTCGCGGGAGTGCGCGCCGCGGCTCTCGGTTCGAGCCAGGGCGGAGGCGACGGTCACATGCGCCAGATCGAGCAGGTAGCCCAGCTCGTGCGCCTCGAGGAGTTCCGTGTTGAAGACGGCGCCACAATCGGCGATCGAGATCTTCCCCAGGCGGGCCTGCAGCTCCTTCACCTTGGCCAGGGCCGCGGTCAGGAGCTTGGCGTCGCGATAGACGCCGACGTTGTCCATCATCACGTCCTGGAGTTCCTTGCGGATGACGGCGACGGACTCGCCGCTGGAGTCGCGGCCGCGGATCGCTTCTAGCTCGGCCCGGACCGGCTCTACGGCGTCGGCGATCGGCTGCGGTCGTTCCACGCCACGGGCGTAGCGGGCCATCTGGCGCCCGGCGCGGCGCCCGAAGACGAGCAGATCCACGAGGGAATTGGTCCCGAGGCGGTTTGCCCCGTGGACGCTGACGCAGGCGCATTCACCCGCCGCGTACAGGCCGGGCACGACCGTGCCTTTGTCGTCGCGAACGACCTCGGATGAGACATTGGTCGGAATGCCGCCCATGGCGTAGTGGGCCGTCGGCTGAACCGGGACCGGTTCCTTGAGCGGCTCCACCCCCTGGTAGATGCGGGCGAAGTCGGTGATGTCGGGCAGCTTCTCCTCGATGACCTTACGGCCGAGGTGCCGCACGTCGAGGTACAGATAGTCCTTGCCGCCGATACCGCGACCGGCGCGGATCTCCTGGTACATCGCCCGGCTNNACTGGAAGAACTCCATGTCCTGGATCGGGATGCCGTGGCGGTAGCATAGGGCCACCCCGTCGCCGGTCAGGCTGTGGGCATTGGAGGTGATCCGGAACATCCGCCCAAAGCCGCCGGTCGCCAGCAGCACGGCCTTGGCCCGGAAGGTGTGGAGCTGACCGTCGGCCAGTCGATGAGCCACGACGCCGGCCGCCCGACCCCCCGCCGCCGGCTCGCCGCCTTCGAAGAGCAGATCTACGACCTGGAACTCATCGAAGAACTTGACACCGTGCTTGATGCACTGCTGGTAGAGCGTCTGCAGGATCATGTGGCCGGTTCGGTCGGCCGCGAAGCAGGCCCGTCGCACGGGCGCCTCACCGTAGTTGCGGGTATGCCCGCCGAAACGGCGCTGGTCGATCTTGCCGTCGGCCGTGCGGTTGAACGGCAGGCCCATGTGCTCGAGCTCGATGACGGTCTCGATCGCCTCGCGAGCAAGCACTTCGGCGGCGTCCTGGTCGACTAGATAGTCGCCGCCCTTGACGGTGTCGAACATGTGCCACTCCCAGTGGTCCTCCTCGAGGTTGCCGAGAGCGGCGCAGACGCCGCCCTGGGCCGTGCCGGTATGGGAGCGGGTGGGATACAGCTTGGTCAGGACGGCGGTGTTGACGCCTTCGCGGGCCAGCTCGAGGGCGGCCCACAGGCCGGCTCCGCCGGCGCCGACGACGAGCGCATCGAACGGGTAGTCCATCGCTCAGGCGCCCGGCAGCTTCACGGTGAAGACGACGATCGTTCCCATCGTCAAGACCAGCGCGGCAGCCAGCCACAGAGCCGACAGTGCGAGAACGCGCTTGCCGCTCTTGAGGTAGTCCATCGTGACGGTGCGCATGCCGAAGGTCATGTGGCCCACGACGATCATCAGCATCAACCAGTCGAGACCGCGCCGGAGCGCATTGTTCCAGGCATCCGCGAAGATCCAGGCCGCGGTCTGGTCCTTGGGATCGCTCAGAAAGTGCTGCACGCTGAAGTGGGCCAGGGCAAGCACGAACAGCGCAACACCGGAGAGCCGCATGAAGTACCAGATCGCGACTTCAACGCCGCCGCTCTGGGGGCGGGGCCGGCCGGAGCGCGAATAGAGTGCCATCTCGACGCTCCTCCTAGATGCCCAGGGCCGGGCGCATGATGATGAAGGCGCCGGGCAGGCCCACGCCGAAGAAGATCACCCAGTCCGCGTACCAGATCTGCTTGTGGTAGACGGTCAGCCGCGGCCAGAAGTCCATCAGCATTATCCGGATGCCGTTGAGGGCGTGGTAGAAGAGGGCGGCCCCGATGAGCACTTCCATCATTCGACCGACGGTGCTGGCGTAGAACTTCAGGAGATCGTCGTAGGCGTTCGGGTTCGCTCCCGCGAGGAAGATGTCGAAGACGTGCAGCAGCACGAACGCGAAGATGCCGATGCCCGAGATGCGGTGGAACGCCCAGGCGATCATCCCCTCCGAACCGCGGTAGCGAAGCAGCATGCAGCCTCCCGAACGATGGCCGATCGGGCTGGTCCCGACCGGATGCCTGGCCTCGGACTTCTAGGCCGTGGTGGTCACGGATTCTAGGCGGGCGACGATCGCGTCCGCGAACTCGCTGGTCCCGGCGGTCCCGCCGAGATCGTAGGTGACGGTGCGGCCCTCGGCGATGACCGCGCGGATTGCCTCCTCGACGCGCTCGGCGGCCGCCTGCTGACCGATGTGGCGGAGCAGCAGTCCGCCGGACAGCATCAGCGCGGTGGGATTGGCCTTGTTCTGACCCGCGTACTTGGGGGCCGAGCCGTGAACCGCCTCGAAGACGGCCGCCTCGGGGCCGATGTTGGCGCCGGGGGCGACGCCGAGCCCGCCCACGAGACCGGCGCAAAGGTCGCTGACAATGTCTCCGTACAGGTTGGGCAGGACGAGCACGTCGTACAGCTCGGGCTTCTGTACGAGCTGCATGCACATGTTGTCG
>PMKV01000091.1:224-8944 GCA_003157875.1 Chloroflexota bacterium | reverse complement strand
GAGTCGTAGCCCCGGTACTCCAGACGGCGCAACCCATCGAGAAGGACTGGTCCAGCATCCCGAGGGCCGGTGTATCCGACGATTCCGCACATGCAGTTCCACTCCCGGTCTCGACGACCATGGCCCCCGTGAAGGCCGCTAGTTTAGCCGCTCGCCGGTCAGGGCAGCCAATTCGTCGGCCAGCTCGGCCACGAGATCCCCGTCCGGGCCCTCCACCATGACCCGAATCACCGGTTCCGTACCCGACGGCCTGACCAGAACCCGCCCGGCGGAACCGAGGCGTGCCTCCGCCGCCGCGATCGCTTTTCGGATGGCCGGGTCGCCCTCCCATTGGTCCCTGTGGCGGGCCGGGACGGCTCTCTGCTGCTGGGGCAGCATAGGAACCGCTGCCGCCAGGTCGGCCAGACTCCGCCCCGCACGGGTCATGACGGCCATGATCTCGAGAGCGGTGACGATGCCGTCGCCGCTGCTGGTGTGCTCCAGGATGATGACGTGGCCGCTCTTCTCGCCGCCCAACCCCGCTCCGCTGACGAGCATTCCTTCGAGGATGTACTTGTCCCCAACCGGCGTCCGGATGATCTGCCCGCCGGCCGCCTCGACGGTCTTCTGGAGCCCGCCGTTGGACAGGATCGAGACCACGAGCGCGCCATGCGGGAGGCTCTTGCGAGCGAGTCGATCCAGAGCGAGCACGCCGAGGACGGCGTCCCCATCGACTACCTGACCCGAAGCGTCGACGGCAATCAAGCGGTCGGCGTCGCCGTCGAGGGCGAAACCGACATCAGCGCCGCGAGCCACGACCTCCTTTGCGAGCGCGCCGGGAGAGGTGGCGCCGCAGCCGTCGTTGATATTGTTGCCGTCTGGGTCGTCGAACAGCACGTCGACGTCCGCCCCGGTCGCCCGCAGGATCCTGCCCGCAGCCAGTCCACCCGAGCCGTTGGCGCAGTCGATGACGACGTGGAGTCGGGTCGAGATGGCCGCCGCCAGCGACAGCCTGTGGTTGACGTACAGGTCGAACAGGTCGCGGTCTGGGATCGACAGGCCGAGTGCGTCGGCGGAGGCCCCGGTCAGCTGGTCGGAGTTCCAGATCAGCTGCTCCAGCTCATCCTCGACATTCTCAGCGAGCTTGAGGCCGTGCTGGTCGAGGACCTTGAGGCCGTTGTCGGGTGCCGGGTTGTGCGACGCCGAGACCATGATCCCGGCCGCGAACTCACCGGCGCCGGTGATGTAGGAGAGCGCCGGAGTCGGAACAACCCCGACGAGATGGACGTCGACGCCCATGCTCGTCGCCCCGGCCACGATCGCGGCCGCGAACATGTCACCCGAGCGGCGCGTGTCCTGGCCGACGACGATCGGTCGCCCGACGCCCGCCAGACGATGGGCCGTGGCGCGGCCCAGGGCGTAGGCATGGGTTGGCTTCAAGTCGACGTTGGCTATGCCACGGATTCCATCCGTGCCGAAGAGTCGCGGCAAAGGGTGCTCCTAGGGGGCCGACGCTGAGGGCGTCGGGGACGGGGCGGCGGCGACCGTGACGGTGATCGTGACCGGGCTGACGGCCACGACCTTGATCCCGGCCGGCACGGTGACGGTGACCTGGACGGTGAATGTGCCGACTCCAAGGTCGGCGACAGACGCGTTTGCCACCAGGGTCGAGGTGTCAAGGGCATTGAGCGCCGCCGTGGCGCCGCCCAGAGTCACGCTCACGCTCAGTGTCGAGAGCGTATAGACGCGATCGGAATGAGCCCCGACCGGAACTACGCCGATGGCCAGACTCCGCGTCGAGCTCTGCGGCTGGAGGTGAACCACGACCACAATCGGGGCCGTCGCGTCCGAGGTCACGCCCGTCGGCAGATCCAGGCTGACGTTGGCCGAGACATCGCTCGTGGCACCGGAGATGGAGATGGGCTTGGTGCCGGCCTTGCCCTTCAGCAAAGCCAGAGCGTCGGCCTGACCGTGGACGGAGACTATCGGCGGCGTCACGTCGACTGAAGTGATGACGTAGCCGGCCGCCTGGGCGCCGACGACAATCGGATCGACGGGCACGCTTTCGCTGCGGATCTCACTACCGACCTGAATCTGGACGTGGACCCGGGCCGGGTTGAGAGTGAGGAAGTCCACGGTGGCATCAGAGGCATCGCGGGCCGTGAGATCTACGTCCTGGCTCACGTCCAGGCCGGAGGCGTCGATCCGCACCCGAGCCTCGGCGTAGGCGACCTTCCTGACAAACGTGGCTGGTCCCGAAACGTCCACCGATGCCGCGCTCAAGACGGCCGTCCCCGGCGAGAGGCCCGACGGAACGACGCCCGAATTCACCTGCACGGGGACCGCTTTGTGGACGATGAGGTCGAGCGTCACGCTGATCTGTTGGGGCTGGTAGTCGATGATCTGGATGCGCGAGTCGCCGGTCTTGAGCACGACCCTGACCAGTGACGATTCGCCGGTGTCGCTGACCTTGGCGTTGCTGAGATCGATCGTGGCCTGGAAGCTTGATTGCGAGATCGGCACGTCCGGCGCGGCGATGTACTTGATGCCGTGAACCTGGGGCAGAGCCGCCGAATCGAGAAGAAACCCATCGGTCGGCCCATTCACCGGATCTATGGCGATCGTCCCGGGCCACTGCTGCGTGGTTTGCAGCACCACCATCGCCCCGTAGAGGATCACAGCCACCAGCACGGCGCCGATCTTGAGCGGCCAGTTGTGGACGATGAAGCGCAGCACCCTCACGAGGCCTTCTCCTGACCGTCGGCGGCTTCGACGGATGGCGCGGCTCCAACTCGGTCGGTGCTCTTGCGACCAGCCCTGGGAGGTCGATTGAGCCCGCCGAAGCGCGCCCGGCGCGCCAGATCGCGAAAGGTAGGGCCGACGCGTCGGGGGGGCGTCCTCCCGGCCCGGATGATCCCGCCTGCGGTCTGCGGACGGAGCAGGGCGGCGAGGGAGCGGGCAAGCCTCGGCTCGTCGAGGTTGCGGACGATTCGGGCCCTCTCCACCAGGCTGATCTGGCCGCTCTCCTCCGAGACGACAACGACGATGGCGTCGGTCTGCTCGGTCATGCCCAGAGCGGCTTTGTGCCGTGTCCCAAATCGTTCCAGCGGAATCGTGGTCTCTGCGGACGGCAGCAACGCCCCGGCAGCCAGGATCCGATCGCCTCGGATGACGACCGCGCCGTCATGGAGCGGCGTTTTGGGCGAGAAGAGAGTCACGAGAAGGTCGGCGGAGATGTCGGCGTGCAACATGACGCCGTTTTCCGCGATCTCCTGAAGACCGGTCTCGCGTTCGATGACGATGAGCGCGCCGTGGCCCTCGTGCGACAGCCGCTCCGCCGCGCTGGCGACCTCGGTTGCCACATGGACAGCAATCGATTGCTCGGCCGGCGATATCAGCCAGCCGAGAGATCCCAGTCGACCGATTCGATCGAGGGCCCGGCGCAGCTCAGGCTGGAAGACGACGACCAGGGCGAAGAGACCCACGTAGGCGCTGGTTTGGAGGATGAGCTTGAGCAGCTGCAGATCGAACGTCACGGCGGCGCCGTAGACCAACAGCAGCAGGCATACGCCGATAACCAGCCGAACCGCCCTCGTGCCTCTGATCAGACTGAATAGCCAGTAGATCAGGAGCGCCGTGATGGCGACATCGGCCACAACATTCGGGCTGACTTTGTCGAGCGCCGACTGAAGAAATGACATCGAAACCCAAGTGTATACCGCCGAGCCGCTGGCTCAGACGCTCCGCGTCGCCGAGGTCAGGCGCAGAGCGCTCCGAGGCGCTCATCCTTGGGGAAGGCTCGGGCGGCAACCGCGCACAGGCGCTGTTTCGTCTCCTCGTCGTCGTTCAGGTCGGCGATGCGACCCAGCAGGGCCAGTTTCTCGGCCGCGAGGCTGTTCCAGTCGCGGGCCACGTACAGCTCGACCAGCACGAGGTGGGCGTCGACATCGCCTGGCGCCTTCTGGAGCAGTCGATGAGTTGCGTCGAGTGCCGCCTCGAAGCGGCCCTCGCGGGCGTAGGCCCGAGCCGTCCAGAGCAGCAGGGAGCGCAGGGTCGTGCTGTCACCCGAAAGATCCGCCGCCTCTGCCGCAACCAGCAGTTCGTCGCCGGTCGGCTGGTGCTGACTCTCACCCACGGGCCTGACGAGGACTTCTTCATCGAACTTGCCGGCCATCACCCCAACCGCCGCCAGAATCGGTTCGATGGAAGCCGACAGATCGGCGTCGGGCTGCGCTACCGCGGCCGCGACCAGCTCCGCAACCTTCGCCTCGGCCTCGGCCGGCTCCTCTACCGCCTCTTCGACCAGCGTGGCGGCGGGCTGGACCGCTTCGGGGACCGGCTCCGGGCGCGTCTGGGCGAGATCGGCTGCCGGCCACCCGAGATCCTCGGCCCGATACGCCGCGGCGACGATCTCGAAGGACTCGGTTTCGGGGGCGGCCGACTCGACCAGCTCCTCGCGCGTGTTGGAGGATCCGTCCTCAAAGCTCCCCGCGGGCACGCTCTCATCGAACCCGGTTGCTATGCGAACCTGGTTCGCGGAAGCAGCCGTACCGGCATTCACTCGCCCGATGAGAGTGGTTGGGCTACCGGCTCGGGCCGTCTCGATCGGCGCGGCCGTTGGCTCCTCGCGCAGCCGAAGAGCCCGCGCGAGCAGCTGCTCGGCAGCCTGGTCGCCCGCGGACAGCCGTATCTCGCGCAGCAAGCCGCGCTGATGCCGCGCTCGTTCGGGCGCGTCTTCGAGTTCGAGCGCACGTCGCAGCGTGTCGGCGGCCTCTGGAAGACGACCCGCCGCTTCCTGGATCTCCGACACGTGGTCGAGAGCTTGAGCGGCATCGACGCGCTGGCCGGCCGTGGTAAGGGCCTCGGCCTGCCCGAGCAATGCCCCCTCGTCGTGGGGAGCCCGGGCCACCGCCGCCGCGTACTCGACGAGGGCCTCCTCCAGATGGCCCAAGCGAAGCAGCACGCCGCCGAGGCTGGTGTGGGGCAGGGCTCGCGACGGAGCGATCGAGGCGGCGGTCCGGTACGCCTGCAGGGCCTCGTCCAGCGCACCACGGAGCACGGCAACGTGGCCGACCCGCAGGGCTTCCTTGTAGCGCTCATAGAGGTCGTCAGTCATGTGTACATGATGGCGTGCGGCGAGTCGCTCGTCTCGGGTACCTGAGACTGACAGAAATGTCGCATCGGGCTACGCAACGTGCCCAATTCGACAACACGCAACGGGCCCGGCGCAGATCCGGCAGCGCTCCCGCCCGGGCCGGCCGAGGGCGAGCTACCGGCCGACTAACGACCCAGCGACTCCAAGAGATATGCCTTCTGGACATGCAGGCGGTTCTCGGCCTGTTCGAGGGCGAGGCTTCGCGGGCCGTCGAGGACGTCGGTCGCGATCTCCTGGCCGCGATGGGCCGGCAGGCAGTGCATAGCCACGGTCTGCGGTCCGGCGACGGCAAGAAGCTCCGAGTCGATGGTGTAGCCGGCGAATGCGGCAAGCCGGGCGTGCGACTGCTCCTCCTGGCCCATCGACACCCACACGTCCGTGTAGAGCGCGTCCGAACCAGGCGCCAGTTCGCGCGGATCCCGCCCGAAGACGATCTGGCCGCCGTTGGCGGCAGCCAGCTTCTCAGCCCGAGCAATGATCGTCGGGTTCGGGCCGAAGCCAACCGGATGCGCCAGCCGAATCTCCATGCCGAGCACGGCACCGGCAAGCGCCAGGGAGTGATAGACGTTGTTTCCGTCGCCGACGAATGTCAGGACCCGGCCCTCAAGGCTGCCGAAGTGCTCGCGCATCGCCAGCAGGTCCGCCAGGGCCTGGAACGGGTGCTCGTCGTCGGTGAGGGCGTTGAAGACGGGTATCTTCGCCTCATCCGCCAGCTCCGTCGCGATGGAGTGGTCGAAAGTCCGGATGACGATGCCGTCGATCCAGCGCTCCAGGTTGTGGGCGATGTCCGAAACGCTTTCCCGAACCCCGAAACCGATCCCCTCCCCGAGGTGGAGGGCATTGCCGCCGAGCTGGTTGAGTCCGGCCTCGAACGTCACCCGAGTTCGCAGGCTCTGCTTCTCGAAGATGAGGGCCACGTTGCGCCCGGCCAGGGGCTGCGCGGCGTGACGCCGGGTCTCGCCGAACTCGCGCTTCAGTTCAGTGGCAGTCGCGAAGACCCGCTCGTATTCGGCCCTCGCCAGGTCCGCGGAGCTCAGCAGGTCCCGGCCCAGTAGTGCGCTCACGTCTTGTTCCTTTGCCGTCGCCCCGCGTCTCATGCACGGGCTGTCGCGACGAAGGCGCCATGGTAGCGGACCAGGGCCCAATTCGAGCGCCGCCTCGGTGCCAGCGAGGGCCGGTCGCTCAAGCGTCGCCAGTCCGGCGAGTTCAGGGCAACAACACGGAACCTAGCGCGGCTCCGGCGAGTGCAGCGCTAGGCGGAGCCGAGCACCGGAGCGAGCGCACTTCGAGGTGCGTGAGCGATGAGCGCAAGCTCCAACGACGCGATGCGCCGCCTGAGCCGTGCCTAGCGCTTCGTGTACTGAGGGGCCTTGCGAGCGCGCTTGAGTCCGTACTTCTTGCGCTCCTTCATCCGCGGATCGCGGCTGAGGAGGCCGGCCTGACGGAGCGGAAGGCGATGGCCTTCGGGATCCATCTGCAACAGGGCGCGGGCGATGCCGTGGCGGATCGCGCCGGCCTGGCCGGTTACGCCGCCGCCCTCGACCTTGATCTGGGCGTTGTAGATACCTTCGGTACCGGTGACCTTGAAGGGCATCCGGACGTCGGCTTCGTCGATTGCGTTGCCGAAATGCGCGTCCAGGCTTCGATCGTTGACGACGATCTCACCCGATCCCGGCACGAGTCGGACACGAGCCACCGCGGTCTTGCGGCGACCGGTCCCGTAGTAGAAGGCAGGGGTGGTCATGACGCTCCTCGTCAGGCGAGCGGCTCGGGCCGCTGTGCCTGGTGCGGGTGTTCCGCGCTGGCATAAACCTTGAGCTTGGTGATTTGCTGGGCTCCGAGGCGGTTGTGGGGAAGCATTCCCTTGACCGCGCGGCGGATCACTTCCTCGGGTCGTCGCTCCAGGAGGTGCCCCAGAGTCTCTTCCTTGAGCCCATGCGGGTAGCCGCTGTGCCGCATGTAGAGCTTGGTTTCTTTCTTGTCCGACGTGACGTGGATTTTGCCCGCGTTGACGACGACCACATGGTCGCCGCAGTCGAGAGTCGGGCTGTATGCGGGCTTGTTCTTGCCTTCGAGGACACGGGCAATACGCGTCGCCAGACGGCCGAGCGTCTCGTCCGTCGCGTCGACGACGTACCAGCGTCGCTCGATCTCGCTTTCACGGACCGTATATGTCTTCGCGGTCATCGTTCTCCGTTCGGTCTGGCGATCGTTCGCCGCCCAGGCGGCTCCTTGCCGGTGTCACCCGGGCCCTCATCGGACCCAGAGCGACGTGTCTCAGGCAGAGGCCCTTCGCAGGAGCCGTGGCTCCGTTGAACGCCGCCCGCCGCGACTCTAGCGCCTCGGCGACTGCCTCTTCGTCTGTCCTGCCGTGCCCGACCTCGAGGAGGACGGCCACGATCCTTCGCACCATCCGGCGCAGGAACGCGTCGGCCGCGACGTCGATCGTCACGAGCGAGCCGTCCCGCCGGACCCGGACCGAGTGAACGGTCCTCACCGGCTGCCGGTGCGAGACCCCGAAAGCGCTGAAGTCGTGGCGGCCCACCAGGACCGACCCGGCCCGCGCCATCGCGGCNNGCGATACTCCCGATATCGCGCCGCGTAGCGTGGGTTGAACTCGGCCGGGACGCGCCGCACCTCGCGGATTGCCACGTCCCCCGGCAGCAGAGCGTCGAGCGCCCTGGCCAGTTCCGTCGCCGATCTGCCTTTCGGGTCGGTGAATGCGATCACCTGCCCCATGGCGTGGACCCCGGCGTCGGTTCGACCCGCCGCCACGACTTTCACGCGGCTTCCGCCGGAGATCGTCGCCAGCGCCGATTCGAGTTCTCCCTGGACCGTCCTTGCCCCAGGTTGGACCTGGAACCCAGCATAGTCCGTGCCGTCGTATTCAACCCGCGCGGCGTACCGCACGGGCGCACTCTCTCGAGTGCCGTCGCCACTCTGCCTTCGCATCGCTGCGCTGCCGGAGCGGCGAGTCATTGTTCGGTTGTTCTAGACCAGTTCGATTTGAACGATCGGAGCCGCGTCGCCATAGCGCTGACCGAGGTGGACGATACGGGTGAACCCGGACGTCCGGTCGGCGTACTTGGGCGCGATTTCGTTGAAGAGCTTGGTTACGACGAGGGGCTCGTTCGGGAACTCCGCAACCACGGCTCGTCTCGCCGACAGGTCACCACGCTTGGCCAGCGTGATCATCTTCTCGACGCGTCCCTGGATCTCCTTGGCCTTGGCCTCGGTGGTCTGAATCCGCTCGTAGCGAAGGACCGACACGCAGAGATTCTTGTAGAGGGCAAGGCGCGGACCCTGCTTGCGGCCGAGCTTCCGGCCGTCGATTCGATGGGCCATCGCTCAGGCCTCCTCAGGGGGCAGATCGTCGAACTGCTCTTCCTCTTCGACATCTTCGAGGTCGTCAAGCGACGACTCTTCGCTGTCGGGGAGGATGAAGCCGCGCATGCGCAGTCGCTCTTTCATTTCGTCGAGCGACTTCTTGCCGAAGTTGCGCATTCGCAGCAGGTCGTCATCGGATAGCTGCAGCAGCTGCCCAACCTTGACGATGTTGTTGCGCTTCAGCGAGTTGTAGGCCCGC
>PMKV01000091.1:0-167 GCA_003157875.1 Chloroflexota bacterium | reverse complement strand
CTCGATCGAGTAGTTGACCTTGCGAACAGGCGTGAAGATCGCATCCACCGGGATGACGCCGATCGGATTCGACTCGGCGCGCTCGGCGGCCAGATAGCCGACGCCCTTTTCGACGGTCAGGTCCATCTCGATCGTCACGTCGTCAGAGTCCAGGGTCATGATCGGCA
>PMKV01000079.1 GCA_003157875.1 Chloroflexota bacterium | reverse complement strand
CCCTAGGCGCCGGTGCCTGCCTCGAACTGCAGCCGGGGCTCGATCGCGGGGCCGGAGACGCGCAGCCAGGCCGCATCGGCCACCGGAGCGACGATGGCGTTGGAGAGCATCCGCAGCGTGCCCGGGGCCACTTTGAGCATGGCGGAGTCGGCTCCGGCGGCAGCCCAGACCGACTCGTACTGAGCCAGGTCCTGGTCCATCAGCACGCGCACGTTGCGGCCGTATCCAAACGGCGGCAGCCCGCCCATCGAGAAGGCCGTGAGCTCGTGGACTTCTCTCGCGGTGGCGGCGCGTAGAGCGACTTCGCCGCTGACCGCGGTCAGTAGACCCAGGTCCACCTGGTTACGCCCCGACACCAGGCACACGATGGGCACGAGCCTGCCATCGGGTCGCGGAGCAACGAAGACCAGCGACTTCACGATCTGGCCGATGTGGGCATCGAGGATGGCGGCCGTCTCCTCGGGGGTGTGGGTCGAGGCGGGCAGGAGCCGGATGTCGAGCGCGACTCCCTTGCGAGAGGCAACCTCGACCACCCTCTGGATTCCGGGATGCGACAAATCGGTCACGTCGCGGCCGCGCTCCTCGGGGAATGACGCGGGAGCATCGGCCGGCGCCGAGAAGGCAAAAGCCGACCGAGCCATGTCGATGTGCCTCCAAACGGGGTTCTCGTACCGGATGCGACGGTCGCCGGTGCGAGTCGTCTTGGCAGTGGACGCGAACGCGACATGGGATCGCATGCGGGTGGCTCCAGTGAGTCGAGCAAGACAAAGAGCAGGATCGGCCCTCGACCAGAACCGATCCTGCTGGCGTGTTCGAAGAAGAGCGCGCGTCCTGCCGTGCGCTTCCGGGGGTTAGCGCCGGCTGAAGAGGCGGCGGCGTCCGCTCATGCTCTGAACCACGAAGATGACCACTACTGCGCCGACAATGGCGACGATGATGCTCGTGAGGTTGATGCCGGTCACGTTGGCGATGTTGAGGACATCGGAGGCGATCCATCCGCCGACGACCGCGCCGACGATGCCGAGGACGATCATCAAGACCAGGCCCTCGCGGGTGCCCATGATCTCACTGGCCAGGAAGCCGGCGATCGCGCCGACGACGACCCATGCAACGAGTGTCATCTGAGGAATATCCATTGGAAGTCCTTCTTTCATTACTGGCGCTGGCCGGAAGACGGTCGGCGCGGGCTTAGTAGCTGGGATGGGGTCAGGCGACAGCCTGATCGCGGCGGAAGATCCCGAGGCTCCAGATCACGATCAGTTCGAGCAGGCTCCAGCCGACGAGGGCGACGACCGCGGCCACATCGAGCACGGAACCGCCGGCCGCCAGGGCCTTGAGGCTCAGGATTCCCTGGAACGGCGCAGCAAGGACGCCGCCGACGTTGTTGATGATGGCGACCAGCAGATTGCCTTCACGCGCGGCCAGGAGAAGGAGGACGATCCTCAGCCCGAGCACGATCTGGATCAGGCCGAAGACGAGGACGACGATGCGGCGTGTTGTCTCGTTGTTGCTGGGCCGAACGTCGATCTGGCGCCTGGTGGTGGTCCGGTTGGTCAAGCCACCGGACTCGGTGGTGGTCGGTGCGTCGTTGGTGACGCTCCGCTGTTCCTGAATGGTCACGGTGGCCTACTTCCCGACGATGGACGCTGGACCTGCATCAGGCTGTTCAGCCGGTGGAGCCATTCGTCCTTGGTCGAGACTTGATACTGGTCCTGCCCCCATCGTCCCGCGAGGATGAAAACCCCTGATGCCGCGCTTGCCCCAATCGACGGCTTCCGGACGCGAAGGGGCACCCGGCGCTCTCCAGGGCGCAAGAAGATCGACGGGCTGTTGAGGGAGAACGGCCCGTCGATCTTGTCAATTGGCTGTGGGGGTCCAGCGACCCTTTGGTTTGACCTAGCTGCGGACTGTCCGTCGCTGCACGACGACTGTCGCCAGAAGGAGTCCGGCCAGGGCGAAGATCAGCATCGCGATCGGCGGCGTCGAGCTCGGGCTCGAGCCTTCGCTGAGGGCGCTCGTTGGTGGCGGGGTGCCACTCGAAGTCCCGCCGGCGAGGCTGGCAGTGCAGACGACCAGGGCTCCACCGCCACCGCCGGAACCATTGCATTCGTTGATCCAGACTAAGAAGGCCGAAGCCATCGTGCCGCTCGCCTTGCAGGTCAAGCTGGACCCGCCGCCGTTGGCTGTGCCATTGCACTGCGTTATCGCAGCGCCACTTGTCGTAGCCGGATCGGGGTTGCAGGCCCTCACGGTGCCGGTGGTCACAGATCCCACACACTGGTTCACCGTGGCAGCGAGACCGCCGGGGCTGATCCCTACGAAGTTGTTGGTGACCTTGATGCTGCAGAGGAGCTTCCCGCCGCCGCCGTTGGCCGAGCCGTCGCACACAGTGATGGCCGTAACGGGTTCGTTGAACGATGTCACTGTGGTCGTGCACCGATGGCCGCCCGGTCCTGTTCCATCGGTCGGGTCGCCGGCGGAGCCGAGGCACTCGTGGACCGTGACTGTCGCGTTACCGCCGATGGCGGTGATGGTGTTGACAACGGTGACGTCGCAGACGATGCCCTGCCCGCCCACGTTTCCGATACCCGTGGCGCACGCACCGGCCGCGTTGAGCGGCGCGGCGGCAACCGGTCCGGCTGCGATGATCGACACCGGCACCAGGAGTGCCAGCGCGACCATGCCCCGGAAGAACGAGAAGAGCGGGCGACGCATCGAGGCGCCGACCCGGTGGCGAGCCTCGCCGCCGACGTTGAGGCGACTGTCAGTAGACATAGTGTCCGGGCCCGCAACCACGATTTGATTGATAGCCATGGTTTCCTCGATTGCGCTGGAGACGCTAGAGAACCGAGGCTGGATTCTGGTCCCGCCCCAGCATTAGCAAGAGGATGAAAACTCGGAATGACTATCGGGCTACTCGGTGAGTTACCGTGGTCGGCCGACGGCGGGTGACGAGCCAGGGCGGCACGCCCGAGGCGTGACCCGGGGAGTCTCGACGCGACCCCGGGCCGGACATGAACTGACGCCAGCTATGGCCGGCGTCAGTGGGGAGCTGGTTCGGGGGCGTGTGCTACGGCTGCGTTGGGGTTGTCGCCGGATGAGCCTTGCTCGGTCGCGACACGATGGCGAAACCAAAGACCGACGCGGGAACGAATCCGGCGAGCGTCGCCAGGCGAGACTTGCCGGCCAGACGGAGCCCGGCCCCGAAACCGATCGAGGTGGCGGCCAGGAGGCGCAGCCGAGAATCGGACATGGTCTGCAGGTTCGTCACGGTGCCGCGCACGCCTGTTTCTGCGCGACCCATTGCCGCTGGTAGGCTCGCGGTGGCCTGACCGGCATGCTTACGGGCGCTGCCGGCGATTCCGGGCAATCGGCCGATGGCGCTGGACAACCTGGCACGCGTTCGTCCGATAGCTGCGCGCACGCCTTTGGCGGGTTCTTGTTGGTTGTGCTCGAGTTCCATCGTGGATCTCCGTCGTTGTGTAGGGATCTGGCTCTTCAACCTAGGCGTCCAAGGGGCTCGCCGCGAGGATGGAAACCCTGGCCCCAATCCACTCGCCGGCCCCCCATACTTGTTGCACAGTGTCCATACAGACGGTTTCCGCGGAATCCCAGCTCGTCGTCATCGGCTCGTCGGCGGGTGGCATCGAGGCGCTGTCGCGCGTCGTAGCGAGCCTGCCGGCCGACTTTCCGGCCCCGATCGTGATCGCGCAGCACCTGGATCCCCGACGGCCGAGCCACCTGCACGAGATCCTGGCCCGCCACTCCGCCCTGCCCGTGCGAGTGGTCGAGGAGCAGGAAGCCCTCGAGGACGGCGTCATCTTCGTCGTGCCTTCGAACCGGCTGGTGGAGATCAGCCACGGGCGGCTCCGGCTCAGCGCCGCCAGACCCGGTGCCGTCGCGCCCTCGATCGA
Source organism: Chloroflexota bacterium (assembly GCA_003157875.1). Taxonomy (GTDB): domain Bacteria; phylum Chloroflexota; class Limnocylindria; order Limnocylindrales; family CSP1-4; genus Fen-1039. The sequence continues at coordinate 1,746 of PMKV01000079.1, read as the reverse complement.
CGTTCTTCTCGAAAGCGCCGCCGCTGTCTTTGGCCCCGGCCTCATCGCCGTGATCCTGACCGGCAGCGGGTCCGACGGATCCGCGGGTGCCCGGCTCGTCAAGCAGGCGGGTGGTGCGGTCGTTATCGAGAACCCCGCCACTGCCATGTTCCCCTCGATGCCCAGTTCGATCGCCCCGTCCCTTGTTGATGTCACCGCGGACCTGGACTCGATCGGATCGGTAGTGGTCGACCTGCTGGCAGCCGGCATCTCTCCGGAAGACGAGTCGGACCGAGACGAGCTTGCGAAGCTCCTCGGGCGCATCCACGACCACAGCGGCATCGACTTCCGAACCTACAAGCAGGCCACGATAATGCGGCGGTTGCGGGGTCGAATGAACGCCACCCGCCGCCCGAAGCTGGCCGGTTACGTGGCCTACCTGGAGTCGGATCCGGCCGAGTACGCCCGTCTCGTCAACAGTCTTCTGATCAAGGTCACCGAGTTCTTCCGAGACCCCAAGGTCTTCGACCACCTGCGCGACCACGTGCTGCCGGAGCTGATCGCGGAGGCGGTGCGCGACAAACGAGAACTGCGCATCTGGTCGGCCGGCTGCTCGACCGGCGAAGAGGCCTACTCCATTGCGATCATCGTCTCCGAGGCGCTCGACAAGGAGTCGGCGCCGCCAGCGGTCAAGATCTTCGCCACCGACATCGACCGCGAGGCGATTGCCTTCGCCCGCCGGGGGATCTACCCGCCGACCGCGCTCAGCGGCCTGCCGGAGGGCGCTCGGGCGCGCTTCTTCGTCGCGTCCGGCGGCGGCTTCGAGGTCGGCAAGCGGCTGCGGTCGATGATGGTCTTCGGCGAGCACGACCTGGGCGAGCGCGCGCCTTTCCCGCGGATAGATCTCGTTCTCTGCCGGAACGTCCTGATCTACTTCGCGGCGCCGATGCAGCAGGTTGCCCTCGAAACCTTCGCCTTCTCGCTGCGGCCCGGCGGGCGGTTGGTCCTCGGCAAGTCGGAGAGCGTCATGGCCCTGCCGGGGCCCTTCGAAGAGGAGCAGCCGCGCCTGCGCATCTTCCGACGGCTGGCGGGGACCTATGCCTTCCCGCCGATGAGACCCGCCGTCCTGCGCCAGCGGAGGGCCATGGAGACCCCGCTCGACCAGGCGATCCGGGTCACCCATCGGGAGGTCGACCGCGCGGCCGAATCGTCGGCGGGGGCGGACGGCCTGCTCCTGAGCCTGACCGTGGGCGTGGTGGTCGTCGATCCGCGCTACTACATCGTGCGCATCAACTCCGCGGCCCGCCACATGCTCGGGATCCACGGCACGGCCTACGACCGGGACTTCGTGCACCTGGCCGAGGTCCTGCCACCCAGCGCGATTCGATCAGCCATCGACACCGCCCTGGCCGGCAAGACCACCACGGCCGTCTTCGAGGTGGAGCCGACCGATGCCGCCAGTGAGACACCGCATTTCGTCGAAGCCACCGTCCGGCCCTACCGCGTGGCGACCCGGGCGATCGAAGGCGCCGTCGTCGAGCTGACGGACGTGACCAGGCTGGAGCAGGAACGCCGCGCCGAAGCCCGGACGAAGCAGCGACTCGACAAGGCGATCGAGACGAATGCGCGGCTGCTCCGCGCCAACGAGGAGCTGACCGCACTGGTCGCGGAGCTGCGCGGCGCGAACCGGGCGATGCTCCTGGCCAGCGAGGATGCGCAGTCGAATCGCGAGGAAGCGGACACGGTCAACGAGGAGTTCCAGGCCAC
>PMKV01000124.1 GCA_003157875.1 Chloroflexota bacterium | reverse complement strand
CGTGATCGTCAACGTCATGCGCGTTGGGCCGGCGACCGGCATGCCGACGATGCCTGGTCAGGGCGATCTCAATCAGACCCGCTACGGCTCGACGGGCGACTACACCAGCATCGTCTTCTATCCGTCGACCGTGGCCGAGTGCTACCAGTACACGATCCATGCTTTCAACGCCGCGGAAGAGAGCCGCAGCCCGGTCATCATCCTGTCCGACGCCTTCCTGGGCCATCTCAACGAAGTGGCCGATCTCGACACGATCGACGTCAAGGTCGTGAAGCGAACCATCGAACCGCTGGCGTCGGGCAGCACCAGGCTCTTCTCAGGCGTGGCCACATACCCCGATGGCGAACCCGCCACCGCCGACTCGGACGAGTTCATCCGCCAGTACTACGAGGGCCGGGAGCACAGGCTCAAGGTGGCGGAGAAGTACGCGTTCTACGAATACGGCTGGAACAAGGATGCCGAGACGCTCGTGATCGCCTTCGGGATCACCCGCCGCATCGCCCAGCCGCTGGCCGCCCATTTCGCGCTCTTCCGCCCGATCCGCATCTGGCCCACCCTGGACAAGGAGCTGACCGAGATCGCGGGCCGCTACAAGAAGATCATCGTCATCGAAGGCAGCGACGGGCAGTACGCCAACGTCGTCGAACGGATGCTCCTGCGGCGCGTGAAGCGCGTACCGCTGCTGGGCGGCCGAATGAGCATCGAAGCGATCCGCGAGGGCCTCGGTGCCATCGGAATGCTTCCCGCAGAGCTTGCTCCGTCCGGCGCCGTCGCGTCGGCGACTGTTCGCTGACCCGCGTCCCCGAAGAGGTTTCATCGAGATGGCAGTCAAGGACAAGCTCAAGACCGATCTCTTCCCGACGATCTGGTGCCCCGGCTGCGGAATCGGCCTGATCATGCAGCAGCTCGCCTCGGTCATGGAGGAGCTTGGCCTGGACAAGAGCAACACCGTCCTGATCACCGGCATCGGATGCACCGGCCGGATGGGCGCGTACATGAACTTCGAGTCGGTGTACACGCTGCATGGCCGGACGCTGCCGGTGGCCGAGGCGATCAAGCTGGTCCGGCCCGAGCTGAACGTCATCGTGGTCTCCGGCGACGGCGACACGGCATCGATCGGCGGGAACCATCTGCTGCACTCGATCCGGCGCAACCCGAACCTGACCGTCATCTGCAACAACAACGAGATCTACGGCCTGACCGGCGGCCAGACCGGGCCGACCACGCCCCAGGGCACGAATACGATCTCGTCGCCGGCCGGCGCCACGTACTCGCCGATCAACCTGCAGGGCCTGGTCAATACCAATCCCAACGCCTACTACGCCAAGACCNNATGCGCAAGGCGATCAAGGAAGCGATCGGCTGGCCGGGCTTCGCCTTCGTCGACGTGGCCAGCCAGTGCATCGAGAACAACGGCCGGCGGATCGGATTCGCCAGCGCCAACGACATGCTCCAGCACTACAAGACCGAGTACAAGGCCGCCCCTCCCGGCTCGACTCACCTCGAGCCGCACCAGCTCGGCATCGTGAAAGGCGAACCCGTCGCCGGGCCGGCCGGTTCCGATCATGGCAACGGGCCGGCCAGCGCCGAGCAGAACAACGGGAAGAGCTAGGTCCAGGCCGGCCTTGCTCGGAGTGGAATAGAGAAACGAGGAAGAAATCGGATGGCAGCAAAGTCCATCGTCATCGATGGGGTCGGGGGCCAGGGCGTCCGCGTGATCGGCAACACCATGGCCAGCCTCCTCTCGGTCATGGGCTACGAGGTGACGCTTCTCTACGACTACGACTCGTCGGTCCGCGGCGGAATGAGCGAGGCCTTCCTGGCCTACGATCGGGAGCCGATCGCCAACTTCGTGATCGAATGCGCCGACGTCGTTCTCCGGCTGGCCGATCGCGGCCCCACGCATCTCAGGGCCGACTACGTCATCGCCGACCTCGGCCTGACCAAGCCCGGCGAAATCGGTGAGGAAATCCCGTTCCTGCAGCTCGGAGTCGAGAAGTTCGGGCGCGACCTCTTCGGCAACATGATCGCGTTGGGTCGGCTGCTGTGCATCTGCGACGTCGACTTCACCGACGAGCACCTGACCGAGGCGCTGCCGAAGAAGTACATCGAAGAGAACATCGCGGCCATCAAGTACGGCTACGGCCTGGACAAGGAGTCGATCCGGGCGATCGTGCCCGAGCAGGCCGCCAGCAGGTTCGCCGAGCGCTATGCCGCGAAGGTCCTGGCCGGAACCGACCCCGCCGAGGCCGTCGAGCTGGCCGCGGCCCGCAGCTAGCGAGAATGCGATGAGCCCCAGGCGACGTGGCCGCGGACGCGGTCGTGGCGGTGCCGCCGCGGCCGCCCCCGATCCGGTTTCCAGCGCGTACGGATCGCCGATCGAGGGCGAACCGCTCGCCGGAGGAACCGATCCGGTCGGGGCCGCTCCGCATCCCGCGCGTCCCGCGCGTCTTCCGCGTCCCGCCCAGCCGAGCCGCGGGCCGGCGGAACGCGGCAACAGCGGATCGCTCCGTGCAGAGTCATCCGGCTCGCGACGCCCATCACGACCCGTGGTTCAGTCGCCCGCCACGCAGCCGGATCGGGACGCCGTTGCCGCCGACGGCGAGGAACCGGCCGAGCAAAAGTCGTCCTGCACGCTGGCTCAGATGCGCCGCTTCATCAAGAGCCGCCCCTACGTGCCCGTCCACGAGCTGCGCCGCCGCTTCGAGATAGAGGGTATCGAGGACGAGGTCAGCCCCATGTCCACCGGCCAGGGAACGCTCTACGTTGGCCTGCCCGAGCTGCAGGCAGGCTACCTCGGCGAACTTGTCAAGGCCGGCGAAGTCGGTTGCGAGTTGCTTCTCGATCCGACCAGCCCGGGCGTGATCGGCGTCTTCCCGATGAGGCCCGTCGCGCGCCAGTAGCGCTCCGCTAGTTCGGGCCTTGCAGGAACCCCACCGGAGCGATGCCGAAGAGCCGTCGGACGGGGTTCGTGTTCAGGTACGCCAGCACCGACAGGTGGGCGGCGGCGCCGATGACGTCCAGGCCGGTGATGCCCCAATCGACCACCGAGAAGACGATCAAGCCGAGCAGGACGACGCTGAGAATGAAGGCCGACGTCCATGCCCAACGCTGCATCCTCCACAGCCCTGAGGCGACCGTGAACACGGCGATCGAGGTGGCGACGTAGGCCACACCCAGGGCCGCGTCCAGGCCCCCCGACAGCCCGCCGTCGTAGGTGAACCGCCAGTCGGCCCAGTAGAACAGGTCGTTGGCGATCAGCAGCCCAACGATCGCGATGACGATCTCGACGACGATCAGGACATTGATCCCAATCGGCCGCGCCCCGCCGGCCGTGTGCGGGCCGGCGGCGTTGTAGCCGGCCGGCGGCGCGCCATCGCCGTAGGGTGCCGGGCCGCCGAACGCCGGCGGAACCGGAGCGTAGGGCATCGCCGGTGGCTGGCCGGCCAGCGCCGGGGGAACCGGCGCATAGGGCATCGGGGGCGGGCCGCCGAACGCTGGTGGAACCGGCGCATAGGGCATCGGCGGCTGGCCCGGCGCGACGGGGGCCTGCCAGCCGGGCGTCAGGCTCTGGCCGCAGGCATGACAGGCCGCGACCCCGGCCCACGATCGAGCGCCGCAGCGCCCGCAGACGATCGTTTCCGCCAAGGGGACCCCTCCTTCCAACCCGGTTCGAGACTTCGGCTCGCGGGCCACCTCACCGGGCGAGCCTTGCCGCGACAAAGGCGTCCGGCAGATCCTAGCGCGTCAGGAGGGCCGTGATGGCTCGGAATACGCAGGGAAAGGAGGGGCTGCGTCGCCCGAGTTGCGGCGACGCAGCCCTGACCTTGCGCTCAGGCGCCCCAGCCGGCCTGCTGGCCACCCACTCGCTCGGCGGCGACTCGCTCCGCGTAGCCGGAGCGGGCGTAAGCCCCCATCGGGTCGGGATCCAATCCCGACTCGGTGCGGACCTCCCGCAGCAGCGGGCGCACGTCGGTGTCGTAGGCGTCCATCAGGATCGCGTGGGCACCCAGAACGTCGCCGGACCTCTGCGCCGTCTCGAGGGCCATCTGATCGACCAGTAGCGCCTTGGCCGTGGCTTCCTGCACGTTCATGACGCTGCGGATCTGGCCCGGGATCTTCGGCTCGAGGTTATGGCATTGGTCGAGCATGAAGGCCACGCCCGACTCGGGGTTGAGAGCGCCGGCTTTCACGCACTCGTGCATGATCCGGAAGAGCTGGAAGGGATCCGCGGCCCCGACCATGAGGTCGTCGTCCGCGTAGAAGCGCGAGTTGAAGTCGAAGCCGCCGAGCTTTCCCGCGCGCAGCAGCGAGGCCACGATGAACTCGATATTGGTGCTCGGCGCGTGGTGGCCAGTGTCGACCACGACCTTTGCCTTTGGGCCCAGGGCCGTGCAATGAGCGAACGCCGTGCCCCAGTCCGGGACGTCCGTGTGGTAGAAGGCGGGCTCGAACAGCTTGTATTCGAGGACCATGCGCTGGTTCGGGCCGAGGCGCTTGTAGACCTGAGCCAGCGATTCGGCCAGCCGGTCCTGACGGGCTCGAATGTCGTCCTGGCCGGGGTAGTTGGTCCCGTCGGAGAACCACAGCTTCAGATCGCGTGAGCCGGTCCGGTCCATGATGTCGACGCATTCCAGGAGATGCGCGACGGCCTTTGCTCTGACGCGGGCGTCGGGATGGCAGACGCTGCCGAGCATGTAGTCGTCGTCCTGGAAGGTGTTCGAGTTGATCGTGCCGAGGGCGACGCCCTTCTCGGCCGCGTGTCGTGCCAGGACTCCGTAGTCGTCGACCTTGTCCCATGGGATGTGGAGGGCGACGGTCGGCGCCACGCCCGTGAACTTGTTGACCTGCGCCGCGTCGTCGATCTTCTCGAAGGCGGTCCGCGGGACGCCCTTCTGGGCGAAGACCTTGAAGCGGGTTCCCGAGTTGCCGAAGGCCCATGACGGAAGCTCGATCCGCTGGGTCTTGAGCGCAGCGCGCGCGGAGCGACTGTCTGGATTCGTCGATGTCACGGTCGTCTCCATCCCTGGTTTTGCCTGCCCGCCGGGCCTTGCCCAACGGTCTCAGCGGCGGTAGCCGTCAGCTTGCCACAGGTTCCGATTGCTTTCAATCTCCATCGTTGACAGTTCGATTGCTTCTCGTCTACTGTCACGATACGCAAGTACTTGAAGGGTAACGGTGCATCGCCCAGGGTGCACAGCCGCTGCTCTGCCGAAGGAGATTCGCGCCGGATGGAGACGAGCGATCGCCAGGAGGTGTTCGCACGCGAGCGCCAGCAGCAGATCGCCAGGATCGTCGAAGAGCGCGGTCGGGCCCGAGTCAGCGACCTCGCGGATGCGCTCGATGTCTCCTCGGTGACCATCCGAAAGGATCTCCGTGTGCTCGAAACCGAGGGTCGTGTCGTCCGAGCACACGGCGGCGCGCTTGCCCCCAGCCGGAGCCGGCCGGAGCGGGCATTCGAAGTCCGTGAGCGCCTCCAGCGCGACGAGAAGGAGCGCATCGGTTCTACCGCCGCGGCGCTGGTCGTCGACGGCGAGGCGATCGCCCTCGATGCAAGCACAACGGCTCTGGCCATGGCGCGGCACCTGCGGGCCCGCGGCGGCTGGGTGCATCTGACAGTTCTGACCAACGGGCTACGCATCGCCTCGGAACTGGCCGGGCACCACGGAATCACCGTCGCAATGCCAGGCGGCTTCGTCCGGTGGGAGGCGATGTCCGTGGTCGGCCCGCTGGGCGGCGGGCTCCTGGAGAAGGTCAACATCCAGAAGGCGTTCATGGGCGCCTCCGGCATCACCCTGGAAACGGGATTGAGCGACGCGACCGAAGAGGAGGCACAGATCAAACGCCTGATCGTCGAAGGGGCCAGCGAGGTCGTCGCTCTCATCGACCATACGAAGTGGGGTCGGTCGGCTTTCGCCACCTTCTGCCCCACTGACAAGCTGACGGCCGTAGTCACCGATCTCGAGCCGCCGGCCGAGATGGCGGATGCGCTGCGCGAGCGGCGAGTCCTCGTTCACGTCGCGGCGCCGTTGGATAGGACGATAGCCGGCCACCGCCATTCATCGAACAACTCGCAGGACATGACGGCATGACGCAAAGCAAGCCCAGCCCATCAGAGTCAAACGCTGCATCGCCAGGCGTGATTCCGCCCGTTGCGCTTTCCGGCGTATCGAAGCGGTTCGGCGCCACCCAGGCGCTCGCAGACGTCTCACTGGCACTCCTGCCGGGTGAGGTCCATGGGCTGGTCGGCGAGAATGGCGCGGGCAAGAGCACGATCGTCAAGGTGCTGGCCGGCATCCACCAGCCCGATTCGGGCGCCGTCTTGCTCGACGGTAAGCCGGTGCTGCTCCATGGCCCGGCCCAGGCGCGCTCGCTCGGAATCGCCGTGGTGCATCAGGAGCCGCGCCTCTTCCCCGACCTGACCGTCGCCGAGAACGTCTTCATGGGCCACACGCCCAAGGGGAGTCTTGGCTCGGTCAACTGGCGAGAGATGGTGCGATCCTCGGACCGGATCTTCGAGAGCCTGAGCGTCCAGATCGATCCCACAGCCGTGGTCAGGGGCCTTTCGATGGCGGACCAGCAGTTGATCGAGATCGCGAAGGCGCTCTCCGTCGAAGCGCGCGTCCTCGTCCTCGATGAGCCCACGGCCTCGCTGTCGGCGCACGAAGTGGAGCGGCTCTTCGCCATCGTTCGCCAGACTCGCGATCGTGGCGTGGCAGTCCTCTTCGTCAGCCACCGCCTCGAAGAGGTCTTCCAGCTCTGCGAGCGCGCTACCGTCCTGCGCGACGGGCGCCACGTCATCACCGCTCCAACCACGGAGTTGACGGCGCCTGATCTCGTGCGCCACATGGTGGGTCGCGCAGTCACGATGTTCCCGAGGAGCCACGCTCAGATCGGCGACATGCTTCTCGAAGTGCGCGGCCTGACTCGCCTCGGGGCCTTTCGCGATATCAGCTTCTCGGTCCATGCAGGCGAGATCGTCGGTCTCGCCGGCCTCGTCGGCGCCGGCCGAACCGAGGTCGCCCGCGTCCTGTTCGGCCTCGATCGCGCCGATTCGGGCGAAGTGCTGTTCGCCGGCAAGCGCGTCAGCTTCAAGACGCCTTCCGAAGCCCTGGGCGCCGGCATCGCGTACGTGCCCGAAGATCGACATCTGGACGGCCTCGTGTCCAGCTTCTCGATCGCCGAGAACGTGACGCTGCCGATCCTGCCGCGTCTCTTCCCGCGTCTGTTCACGCGAAAGAACACCGAGCGCGACCTGGCGGCGGACTACGTCGGGCAGCTGCGGATCCGCTCCACCGGCGTGGATGAGCTGGTCGAAGCGCTCTCGGGCGGCAATCAGCAGAAGGTGGTCATCGCCAAGTGGCTGGCCACCAAACCCAAGGTGTTGATCCTCGACGAACCAACGCGAGGCGTCGACATCGGCGCGAAGGCCGAGGTCCATCGCATCATCTCCGACCTCGCGGCCGCCGGGCTCGGCATCGTCCTCATCTCGAGCGAGCTCCCCGAAGTCCTGGCCATGAGCGACCGGATCCTGGTCCTGCATGAGGGCCGAATAGAGACTGAGATCCCGCGAGCCGAGGCTACCGAGGAGCGGGTCATGTTTGCAGCCACCGGACAGAATGCGGAGGAGATCGTAAGTGGCGCTTAGCGCTCCGGCGAACGTTCGAGCACCCAGCAGCGCCGGTCCCATGATCTGGCGGATCGCGCGCTCGCGAGAGGTAACGCTCGCGGCCGTCCTGATAGCCGTGGCCGCGTTTGCCTCGGTCCGCGCGCCGAACTTCCTGACCGCCGACAACCTGGTGCTGGTGACGGCCTTCGCGGCGATCATCGCCATCGCGGCGGTCGGCGAAGCCCTCGTGATCCTCACCAAGAACATCGACCTCTCGGTCGAATCGACGATCGGCCTGGTGGCCTTCGTCGTCGCCACGGTACTCAAGCAGCACGACATGCCGGTCCCCGCGGCCTGGGCGCTGGGCATAGGCCTGGGGCTCGTCCTGGGGATGGCCAACGGCGTGATCGTCACCATCTTCAAGGTGCCGTCGATCGTGGCCACGCTCGGAACGCTGAGCGTCTATCGAGGCCTGGACTTCTACGTCGCCAACGGCCACGAGGTCAACCTCGTCGATCTCCCGGCGGGGTACTCCGACCCCGCCCACCAGACGCTGCTCGGGTTCCAGTTCGGCGGCATCGGTTTCTCCGGGATCCCGATCTTCGTGATCCTGGCCATCCTCGTGGTTGCGGCCGTGGGGATGGCGCTTCGATACACCGTCATCGGTCGCCAGTTCTACGCCGTCGGCAGCAACGCCGAAGCCGCGGCGGTCATCGGCGTCCGCTCCCGGCTGACCGTGTTCCTGGCCTTCTCGTTGTGCGGGATGCTGGCCGGGATCGCGGGCGTTCTGTGGGGCATCTACTTCGGGACGCTATACGCGTCATCCGCCTCGGGGCTCTCACTGCAGGTCATCGCGGCCGTCGTCGTCGGTGGCGTCTCGATCGCCGGCGGTTCCGGGACCGTCATCGGTGCCGCCATCGGGGCGCTATTCCTGGGCTTGATAAACAACGAGCTACCGCTGCTGAAGGTGCCGCAGGAGTGGCTGACGTTGGTGTACGGAGCCGTGATCCTGGTTGCAATCTCCACCGATGCCCTCATCCAGGTGCGGTCGCAGCGGGCTAAAGCGCGGAGTCGGGTGCGATGACGAACGATCAAATGGGCGTCAACAAGCCCGCGGACGCGTCGGCGGCGTCAGCCGCTGCCGAGGCCCCGATGCCTGCCGGCGGCGGGTCGAGGAACATGGCGAACTCGGCCCGCGCGATCCTCTCGGGGGTGGCGCGTTGGGAGGTCCTGCTCGTTATCATCCTGGCCGTCGTGGTCTGGTGGGGCACGCGGATCTCGCCGAACTACATCCAGCCCGACTTCTGGAACTCCCTCAACTTCGGCGCCTCCGTCAGCGGCACGATGGAGGTCGCGATCATGGCCCTTGCCATGACGCCGATCATCATCATGGGCGACATCGATCTCTCGGTCGAGTCGATGGTCGGCCTGTCGGGAGCAGTACTCGGCACCCTGTTCGTGGCCGGCATACCGCTCCAGCTCGGGATTCCGATCGTGCTGGTCGTGGGCGCACTGGGCGGTCTCTTCAACGGCCTGCTGGTAACGCGATGGGGCCTCCCGGCACTCGTCGTGACGCTCGGGACGCTGGCTCTATTCCGCGGCCTGTGCAACGTCGTCCTGGGCACGAGCTACGTCAGCAACTTCCCGTCGAACTTCACCGCCTTCGGGTTCGGATACGTCCCCGGCACCGACGTTCCGTGGACGCTGCTGACCTTCCTGGTCCTCGCGGCGGTCTTCTGCGCCGTCATGCATTACACCTGGATCGGCCGCCAGATCTTCTCGGTCGGCAAGAACAAGGATGCGGCTCGCTACTCCGGAGTTCGCGTGGCCAGGGTTCGGACGGCGATGTTTGTCGTCTCGGGCATGGTCGCGGCCTTCGCCGGCGTGATCCTCGCGCTGCGCTACAACAGCGTCCGGGCCGACAACGGTACCAACCTCACGCTGGTCGTCGTCACCATCGCGGTGCTCGGCGGCGTAGACATCAACGGCGGCAAGGGCACCATCCCGGGCGTCATCATCGCCGTATTCACGCTCGCTGCGCTCCAGAGTGCGCTGCGCCTGGCCGGCGTATCGAGCGAATATCAGAACGTGGCCATCGGCCTGCTTCTGATCTTCTCCGTCATCACCCCCCAACTTGCTCGCCAGCTCCGGGTATTGGTCGATCGGATCCGTCAATCAAGACGGCGACCGGCTCGCGACCCAGTCCCCGGCGAGGTCGTTCGGTAAAGCACGAAGGGAGTAGCCGCTCGACAGTCCGAAAGCCTTCAAACCAGGAGTCGCTAGGTCTTACTACCGTCCCAAGGAGGAGTTTGCTCGATGTTCCATCGCATTCCGCGCGTAGCCGCAGGCGCGGCACTGGTAATAGTTCTGGCGGGCTGCAGCTCGTCGTCCGCAACGACGGCGCCCGCTTCCGCGGCGCCGGCTGCCGTGGGCAGCATCGTCATGATCCCGAAGCAGGTCAACAACCCGTACTTCGACGTCGCCTTCAAGGGCGCCCAGAACGCGGCCGCTGACCTCGGTGGCACCCTGACCCAGGTTGGCCCGAGCGCCGCCGATGCCACGCAGCAGATCCCGTTCATCCAGACGGCCATCACCAACAAGGTCTCGGCCATCATCATCTCCGCCGACGACGCCACCGCCGTTGCTCCTGCTCTCCAGCAGGCCATGGCTGCCGGCATCAAGGTCGTAGGCTATGACTCCAGCCCGGCCAAGGGCGCCTACAACGTCTTCGTGAACCAGGCCGACACGGCTGGCATCGGCAAGGGCCTCGCCGACATGGCGTGCGACGTTGCCCCCAGCTGCACCGGCGAGATCGCCGTCCTTTCGGCCGCCCAGACCGCGACGAACCAGAATGCCTGGATCGACGCCATGAATACGACCCTCAAGGACGCCAAGTACTCCAAGCTCGTCTATGACGGCGTTGTCTACGGCAACGACGACCCGACGATCAGCACCACTCAGGCCCAGGCCCTGCTTTCGGCCCACCCGAACCTCAAGGTCATCGTCGCCCCGACCACCGTCGGCATCGTTGCCGCGGCCCAGGTCGTCGAGTCCAAGAGCCTCATCGGTAAGGTCTTCGTCACTGGTCTTGGTACCCCCAAGGGCATGCAGGCCTTCGTCAAGACCGGCTCGTCTCCTGAGTTCGCGCTCTGGAACGTGACCGACCTCGGCTACCTCGCCTATGCGACCGCCGTTCAGCTCGTCACCGGCGCCATCAAGGGCAACTCGGGCGAGACGTACACGGTTGCCAAGGTCAACAGCGGCGCGCCGTACACCATCGGTGCCGACAGCGTCGTCGTTCTCGGACCCCCGTTTGTCTTCAACAAGGACAACATCGATCAGTACGTCACGTCGTTCGGCTTCTAGCCGACGCTCCTAGCGACCTCCAAGCTTTGGCCCCGGCCCGGGTTCTCCCCGGCGCCGGGGCCAACGCTTTAACCGCCGATGCACTGCCAGGAGGCTATGGCGTGGAACGTATCGCGTTCGCAATGAAGCTCCTTCCGGGCGCGGAGGCCGAGTACCGGCGGCGCCACGCCGCGGTATGGCCGGAGATGCTCGACGCCCTGAAGGCCGCAGGCGCCCGGAACTACTCCATCTACCTGCACGACGACGACCTCTTCGGGGTGCTCGAGGTCGACGACTTCGATCGTTTCCGCAAGATGATGGACGCGGCCCCGATCAACGCTCCCTGGCAGGCGGACATGGCCAAGCTGATCGATCCGTGCATCGATCCGGCGACCGGCTTCCATCGCCGCCTGGACGAGGTCTTCCGGCTCGACTGAGAGCCGGGGGCAGCCCGCGGCTCCCCGCCCGCCGTCCGGCCGCCCGATGGAAATGGGAAGCCGCCTGATCTAGGATCCGTGTGGCGCTCGCGCCGGACGGCGCGGCAGCGCTCTCGCCAGGAGGTTGGCCGACGTGGCGCTATACGAACCGTTCCCGGATCTGGAGGAGATCCTCGCCTCCATCGGAGCAGGTGGTGGTCACGTGGCGGCCATCGACGCCAGCGAAGGCGCCGCGGGGAACATCTCCGTCTTCGTCGGCTGGCCCATGGAGGTTCGGCGGCGCTTTCCCATCGAGGAGGAAATCAAGCTTCCGCAGCCGGCCCCGCATCTGGCGAACCAGATCGTCGTCGTCACCGGCTCCGGCAGGCGGCTCCGCGAGATCCAGACGGACCCGGTCGCCAATCTGGGAGTGGTACGGATCTCGGCGGATGGGACGGCCGGCACGCTCCACACGGCGCCCGGGAGGCTCTTCGAGCGGGTTACCTCGGAGTGGAACTCACACCTGGCGGTCCACGACGACACGGTCGAGCGCACGGGCACGAACTTCCACGCCATCGTCCACGCCCAGCCGCC
>PMKV01000022.1 GCA_003157875.1 Chloroflexota bacterium | reverse complement strand
CGGCCCCAGACGTAGCCGTCGGCCAGGTCGCCGCCGAACGGGTCGTGGCTCCAGCCCGCGGGTTCGGCCGGGACGACGTCCAGGTGCGAGAGGAGCAGCAGCGGATCGCCACCGGTCCCGTCTCCGTGGACGCGGGCGACGATCGAGCCGCGGCCCGGGAACGGCTCGACGACGGTCGGCCGGAGGCCCTCGTCGGCCAGGGCCCCTTCGAGGTATCGCGCGGCCAGGATTTCGTCGCCGGGCGGGTTGACGGTCTTGAGGCGGATAAGCGATCGCAGCAGTTCGACTAGCTCCGAAAGCTCAGCTTCATCGAGCTTCAATTCGCGTGGCTGACTCTGGAGCACCTACGACCTCGACCTGCGCATCGGTCGATTGTGCCGCCATGACCGAATCGGCGCTGGCGACGGGTCCTGGGTCGACCGGCAGCGGCGCACCGCCAGCTCCGTTCCGCCCGCGATGTCGGCCCCGGTGGCTGGTGTATTCGGGGTAAGTCGAGCGGCTCTGGCGCGGTCAGCCCAGCCGGCCCGTGGCCCGTGGCCCGTCGCCCCGCCGGGGGCCCATCGGTCGCGCTACCATGCGTGGCATGCCAGAACTGCGATCGCGAACCGTCACTCAGGGTCGAAACATGGTCGGCGCGCGGGCCCTCCTGCGTGCCACGGGCGTGGCGAAGGAGGACGTCGGCAAGCCGATCGTCGCCATCGTCAACAGCTTCACCGAGTTCGTGCCGGGGCACACGCATCTCCACGAGGTGGGGCGCGTGGTGGCCGAGGCGGTGCACGCGGCCGGCGGGGTGCCGCGCGAGTTCAACACCATCGCCATCGACGACGGCATCGCCATGGGCCACGGCGGGATGCTCTACTCACTGCCGTCGCGCGACCTGATCGCCGACTCGGTTGAGTACATGGCCAACGCCCACTGCGCCGATGCGCTGGTCTGCATCACCGCCTGCGACAAGATCACGCCCGGAATGCTGATGGCGATGTTCCGCCTGAACGTGCCGACGGTCTTCGTCTTCGCGGGGCCGATGGAGGGCGGCTCGGCCGTCATGTCGGACGGCACGCGGCTTGACCGGCTGCAGCTGATCTCGGCCATGACGGCGGCGGTCGACGAGTCGATCTCGGACGAGGACCTGGCGATCATCGAAGAGGCGGCCTGCCCGACGTGCGGCTCGTGCGCCGGCCTCTTCACCGCCAACTCGATGGCCTGCCTGACCGAGGCGCTGGGACTTACCCTGCCGGGGATGTCGACCATGGTCGCGACCCACACGGACCGCCGAGCGATGTTCGAGCGCAGCGGCCGGACGATCATGGACCTGGTGCGCCGCTGGTACACCGATGGCGACGCCACCGCGCTGCCGAAGTCGATCGCCACGCGGCCCGCGTTCGAGAACGCGATGACGATGGACATCGCCATGGGCGGTTCCACCAACACCGTGCTGCATCTGCTGGCGGTGGCGCACGAGGCGGGCGTGGACTACACCCTGGCCGACATCGACAAGCGCTCAGGCCAGGTGCCGTGTCTATGCAAGGTGGCGCCGAGCGCCCAGTGGCTTATGGAAGACGTGCATCGCGCAGGCGGCATCCCGCGGGTCATGGGCGAATTGGACCGAGCCGGGCTGATGAACCGCGACGTGCGTTCGATCCACGCCGGCTCGCTCGGGGAGTGGCTGGGTTCGTGGGACGTGCGCGGCCCCTCGCCCGCGTCTGAGGCCGTGGCGCTCTTCCGGGCCGCGCCCGGGCGGAAGCGATCCCCGGAGGCGTTCAGCCAGTCGGAGCGGTGGGACTCGCTGGATCTCGACGTAGCGGCCGGCTGCGTTCGCGACACAGAGCATGCGTATTCCGCGGACGGCGGCCTGGCGATCCTGCGCGGCAACCTGGCCGAGGACGGCGGCGTTGTCAAGACCGCCGGCGTCGACCCGTCGATCTATCGCTTCTCCGGGCCGGCGGTCGTCGTCGAGTCGCAGGAGGAAGCGGTCGATGCGATCCTGGCCGGACGCGTCAAGCCGGGCGACGTCGTCGTCGTTCGTTACGAGGGTCCGCGCGGCGGACCGGGGATGCAGGAGATGCTCTACCCCACCTCCTACATCAACGGCCGCGGCCTGGGCAAGGTCTGCGCCCTGATCACCGACGGCCGGTTCAGCGGCGGGACCTCCGGGCTCTCGATCGGCCACGTCTCACCGGAAGCGGCGGCCGGCGGCACGATCGCCCTGGTCGAAGACGGCGACACGATCGCCATCGACATCCCCGCCCGATCGGTCCGGCTGGAAGTGCCGGATGCCCTTCTGGCATCGCGCCGAGCCAAGCTCGAGTCGAACGGCGGCTTCAAACCGCGAACGCGCCAGAGGCCGGTTTCGGCCGCACTCCGCGTCTACGCGGCGATGGCCCTCTCCGCCGACAAGGGCGCGGTACGCGACGTGTCGAAGCTCGGCTGAGGCGACCGCCCGCCGATCGAGAGCCGCCGCGACCTACTTCGTGGCGGCCGCGCTCCCGAGCTGCTTTTCGAGCCGCTCGCCGGTGGTGACCGCGCCGAGTGACGCCGACGAGACCAGGGCCGCGTACTTGGCCATGACGCCGCTCTTGTAGCGCGGCGCCGGTGGGGTCCATCGAGCGCGCCGCGCCGCGAGGACGTCCGGAGCCACGTTCAAGTCGAGCGCGTGGCGGTCGACGTCGATGACTATCTCGTCGCCCTCTTCGACCAGCGCGATTGGGCCGCCCATGACCGCTTCCGGCGCTACGTGGCCGATCATCAACCCGTGGGTTCCGCCGGAGAAGCGGCCGTCGGTGAGCAGGGCGACGTGCTCGCCCATCCCCTCGCCGGACAGCGCCGCCGTGACCGACAGCATCTCCTGCATGCCGGGGCCGCCGACCGGACCCTCATATCGGATCACGATCACGTCGCCCTTCTTGATCCGCTGACCCCGCACCGCGTCGTAGCAGGCGTTCTCCGTGTCGAAGACGCGGGCCGGGCCCTTGTGGAAGCGGCGCTCGTGGCCGGCCAGCTTGATGACGCAGCCGTCCGGGGCCAGGGTGCCGTGGAGGATCGTCAGCCCGCCCGTCTCCTTGAGGGGGGTCTCGATCGGCAGGACGACCTTCTGTCCGGGGGTTTCGACCACTTTCGCGGCCGCGCCGGCGATCGTGCCGCCGTCGACGTTGGGCGTCGAGCCGTCGATGAGACCCTTCTTGAGCAGTTCGCGGGTCACCAGCGAGAGCCCACCGGCCTCGAACAGGTCGGCCGCGGCGTATCGGCCGCCGGGGATCATGTCGCCCACGATCGGCGTCCGATCGGCGATCTCGCCGAACTCGTCGATCTCGAGCGCCAGGCCGTACTCGTGGGCGATGGCCAGCAGGTGCAGAACCGCGTTTGTCGAGCCGCCGGTCGCAGCGACGCAGGCGATGGCGTTGTCGATCGCGCGGCGAGTGACGAACTCCTTTGGCCGCACGTCCCGCCGGATGAGGTCCATGACGATCTCGCCGCAGCGGTAGGCGGCCTGGTCCTTGTCGGGGTGTTCGGCCGGGATGCCGTTCAGGCCGGCCGGCGAGAGGCCCAGGATCTCCAGGACCATCGACATCGTGTTGGCCGTGTACTGCCCGCCGCAAGCCCCCGCGCCGGGGCAGCTGACCGACTCGATCTCGTAGAGCTCCTCGGCCGACATCTTGCCGGCGCGGTACGCCCCAATCGCCTCGAAGATGGTGACGATGGTGGCGTCGCGCTTGCCCTTGTACACGCCCGGATAGATCGAGCCGTTGTAGAGGATTACGCCCGGCCGGTCGAGGCGGCCGAGGGCGATGGCGGCGCCGGGGATCGTCTTGTCGCAGCCCACCAGGCAGACGACGCCGTCGAGCATGTGCCCGCGGACGCACAGCTCGATCGAATCGGCGATGACCTCACGGCTTATGAGTGAGGCCTTCATGCCCTCGGTGCCCATCGTCGTGCCGTCCGAGATGGAGATCGTGCTGAACTCCATCGGGGTTCCGCCCGCCGCCCGGATTCCCGCCTTGACGTGCTCGGCCAGCCGGCGCTGGTTGTAGTTGCA